>NZ_JAUOEQ010000021.1:0-77737 GCF_031931965.1 Shewanella sp. SP2S2-6
ATCGATAAATTAAGCCGACGTCAGCGTCGGCTTTTTTGTGTCTGTATGCTCACCTTAGGCCTGTGATTTTAGCCAAGAGGAGAAGGCGGCAATTGCAGGTTCTGATAAACGGCGTTGCTTACAAAAGAAAGTAAATTCAAATCCAGTATGCACATCGGGAAGATTCAAGGCGACCAAACGCCCCGTGGTGATATCACCTGCCACCATAAAGTCCGGCGCTAGGGCTAAGCCTTGGCCTGCAATCGCCGCCTCAATCGCCATCACAATATGACTAAATACATGTTGTTGTTCGTTATCGAGTGGGATTTGGTGCGCCGATGACCACTTGTGCCAGTCGAGTCCGAGTGGGCCTTCATCGACAACCAGCAGGGCTTGTTGCTGGAAATTGCTCAGGCTTATGTCGCGCCATTTAAGGTAGAAATTTGGGCTGCACACTGGGATTAGCCGTTCTTTGTGTAGTAACTGTTGCCAATAGCCGCGTTGATTCAGTTTTCCTGCGATAAAGATATCTGCCGTGCTAGTGCTGAGATCAGGATCTTGGGTGATCATCTCAAGGCGGATTTTTACGCTCGGATATTGGCGGCGAAAATCGGCGAGTCTGGGGATCAACCATTTCACCGAGAAGGAACTGTAAACTGCTAAGCACAGCTGCTGATTGGGCGTGTCGCGCACCTTCAAATTAAGATCACTTAACTCGTTGAATATCCGCTCTAACTCTAGAAATAGTCCGTGTCCCTTCGGGGTTAACTGCAGTTTACGCCCCTGGCGGTCAAACAGTTGCTCGCCAAAATACTCTTCTAATACTCGTACTTGGTGAGACACCGCACTTTGGGTGATGCACAGTTCATCGGCTGCCTTAGAAAAATGCTGCTGTCTGGCGGCGGCCTCAAACACTTGCAGTGCGCGTAATGGTGGTAGCTTTCTCATTATTTTCAATATCTAAAGGCTTTAGTATGAATTTAATTCATCCAGCATGAGAAAGCATCATTTCAGCTTAAGTTTTGGGAGGATTATCATGCCGCCATTGAGATTTATGGATGTTAAAAAATGCAACGCCCAGTTGTTATAGGTTTGATTTTATTGATAGTAGGTAATCTATTTAGTGCCTTCTATGATGTGTCGATAAAGTGGTTGCCGGACGATGCGAATGCCTCGACTTTCCTTCTTGTCAGGCAAATCTCCTCAGTCTTTATGTTGTTGCCAGTGTGGTTGTATTCACAGCGGCCGATGACGACACATATTTCAGTTCACCTTTGGCGTGCCAACATAGGCTCAGTTGGCGCGCTTTTTTTAATTATTGGCTTGATGGCATTGCCACTCGCGACGGTTAGCTCATTGTTTTACTCGGCACCTTTGATGATCATCTTGATGGGGTATTTTTTCCTGAGGGAGCGGATCACTGTTGCCCAGACCATCTGCACTGGCTTAGGTTTTGTTGGTATTTTGATTATCCTGCGGCCGAGTGAAATGAACTGGTATGGCATTGCTGTGCTATTTTCGGCTTTTACCTTTGCGGTGAATCAGTTAGCGCTGAAAAAAGTGCCTAATGCAGAGCATCCCGTGTTAACGCTGATGTTGTATAACTTGCTGGGTATTCCAGCGACGTTAGTCATTGCGGCGTTTCAGGGCATCGAAGGTTTGAGTTGGGAGCTGGTGGGCGTGGCATTGCTGAGCAACGCATTTTTACTTGTGTATCATTGGTTTTGCGTGCTGGCCTACCGTAAAGCACAGGCAAGCGATATCGCGATTGCGGAATACACTGGCTTGTTATTTATTGTCTTTTTAGGCTGGTTGTTATTCGATGAGTGGTTGGATAACTTAAGCTGGCTCGGCGCTGCTTTGATTGTGTTGCCTTCGTTGTGTTTACCTTGGTTAGGGTCGCTGTTATCAAAATCGACGCCTAAGGTTGCAGATACACTAACGGGGAAATAACGCTGAGCGTTTAAGCCTAAGTATGCGAGTTGACTCGCGACTTAGGCTTCACTGCCAAAATACTCACATTTCAACATACTTGAATTGTAAAGTTACTCTGTATATTCAAATACTTTCACCACTTTACGCACGCCTGCTGTATTGCGGGCGATATCGACAGCTAAATCTGCTTGGGAGCGATGGATAACACCAAGTAAGAAGACTTCACCATTTTCAGTGATGACTTTAATGCGAGTCACATCTAAATCTTTCTCGTTTAACATGCGGCCCTTCACTTTGGTGGTGACCCAAGTGTCGTTGCTGCGTGTAGTGAAAGAAGTCGGGTTGCCAATGCGGATCTGATTGTGGATCTTGCCGCCTAGCTTAAGGTCTTGCACAACCTTGATGGCTTTATCCCTTAACATGGAGTTAGGGGCTTGGCCTATCATAAGCACATTGCCATTGACGGACACGCCAGTGATATTGGTTTGTTTTTTAAGATCTTCTTGCTCTAGCAGTGCGCTAGTTATCCTAAAATCCGTATTAGTATCATCAATCTGTGTCTTAACAGTGCGCTCATCATTGGCCATCATGGCGCCACTCACTGCGCCCACCATAACGGCACCGGCGCAGCCTTGTAGCAGCAAGCAAACCATTAACAGTGGGGCAGCGTGTCTCATTGCTGCTCGTCCTGCGGGAAGAGTGTGCGGTCAATATTGTCACACAGGCAGTGGATTACCAGTAAGTGCACTTCTTGAATTCGTGCGGTGACGTTAGAAGGCACGCGGATTTCCACATCGCCCACGCTCAGCAGGCCAGCCATAGCGCCGCCATCTTTACCCGTTAGGGCAACGATAGTCATGTCGCGGCTTAATGCGGCTTCCATGGCTTTGATTACGTTACCTGAATTACCGCTGGTGGAGATTGCCAGCAGAATGTCGCCCGGTTGGCCTAAGGCAAAAATCTGTTTTGAGAAAATCTCATCATAGCTATAGTCGTTGGCGATAGCTGTGATGGTTGAAGTGTCAGTAGACAGGGCGATGGCCGGTAAGGGTGGACGCTCAATCTCGTAGCGGTTTAGCAATTCAGCTGAGAAATGTTGTGCATCGCCAGCGCTGCCGCCGTTACCGCAAGCAAGGATTTTATTGCCACCCAAAAGACAGTGCACCATCATCTCGGCCGCTTTGGCGATTGATTCTGGCAGTGCTTCGGCTGCATCGATTTTTGTCTGGATAGATTCAGTAAAGCTGTCTTTAATGCGTTCTAACATGGATAAATCCTTTCAGGATAAAGTGTTGCTATCATGCCATATTTCCACAAGCGTGTTGAGGCACAGACGTTAAAAATAATTTGTGGCGCTACTCTCGCACTATTGGCGCTTAAAAGGCATCGACGAGCCAATGAATTTGATCGGCTTCCATGGCGATGACATCGAAACGACAGGGCACATCGAGCCGATTGAGTTGCAAATAATGGTTGGCCGCTTTGCGAATCCGCGTTATTTGCGCCGCGCTTAAAGCCTGTAATGCGCCGCCATATTGGGTTGCCGAGCGATATTTTACTTCAACAAATACCCAATGGCTTTTATGGCGCATGATTAAATCAATTTCCCCAAACGGATAGCGGACATTACGTTCGACAAAAGTTAACCCTTGCTGTTCAAGGTAACGTTGTGCGTGCGCTTCTGCCTGTTGTCCGAGTGTCATAGCTGGCGGAAGCTGCCTCTTTGGTAACGTCCCCAGCTTAATTGGCGGTTTACTATGCCATCTGGGTTAACCGATAAAGCGCCGCTGCGGCCATTGAATTGGTAGCCCGTAAATGAGCGCATTTGTGCTAAGCGGCCGATCAAGTCCATTGCATCATAACCCATAACAAACAAACGTTTCTGACTGTTATTCCAGCCCGAAAATAATGTGTTAACCATAAGGTTTTCTTCGCCGTTTTGCATCAGCCAAGGGGCGTCACTTAAGGTGAGGTTATTTAAATCCTGCGCCGTTTGTGTGCTTTCGTTCTCAACTCGGCTGCGGCTTGAGGTATACAAGGGCACAGGTTGAGTGAATACGCTGAAGTTTACGTCGATAAAGGCCTTGAGCAGAGTCAGATCCTGCGGTGTTGAAATCATATAAATGGCATCAATATCTTGGCGTGAGCGGAAGTCAGCCTGCACTGAGTTACCCAGCAGCTCCTTGATGCGTGCGATACGGGCTTGGCTATCACGTACGCCAAGGGCATCTTGCACTGTGGTTTTCATTTGGTCGCCACCATCGTAGTAATAGACTTCGACGACGTTATCGCTCTTCTTTTTCCACGCTTGAATAAAGCTTTTGGCCATACGTTTGCCAAGGGCATCATTGCTGGCGAGCAGCAATGGCATAGTGACGCCATCTTGATATAAATGCTCGGCGGCATCGGCTGCTTCTTGGGCTGGTGATAGCGCAAAGTAGAATTTGTTTGGATCGGGGGTGAATTTATCAACTTGATTCAAAAAGAGTTGTGGTACAGGCACCGCAGGAGCTGCAGCAACCGTATTAGCTGTTTTTTCAGGGTTAGCCGTATTGGTCAGCGCATTAGTGGTGGCAGTATTTGCTGCATTCATTACTTGTATTTGTTCGATTTCAGTCGGCAGTAATGGGCCAATAATAAACTCGGCTCCTGCTGTCAGTGCCTGTTGATAGGCACTCGCCGCATCGTTGGCCGTGTCGTAAAAATTCACTGCGACTTGATCGTTTTGCTTTGCCATATAGCTGGCTAATATGCCTTGGCGAATCGCATTGGCGGCGTTCGCTCTTGGACCCGTCAGCGGCAACAGCACGGCAATATTTTTCGGCGTAAATGGTTTAGCGTTTAAGGCTCTATCCAAATCGGCGGGCAGTTTGGCTGCAGCTGGGTGATAAGGATTTTGTTTCTGCCATTCACCTAAGTAGCGCACTAACTGGGTGGGATCGACGGCATAATGCTTAGCGATATAAGCCAGTTGTAACCAGCCCGCAAACACTGGAGTTTTAGCATCTTGGGTAAACGTCTTTATAGTTTGTTCGTGCATCGGCTGCAGCACTTGCCAAATGGTGTTATTCACTTCGTTGGCTTGGGCGGGTGGCAAGTAAGTAGTCAGTAAACTCAACTCGCGAACTTGTTCAATTGGCTGTTTATTCAATTGATATAAATGCGCTTTAAACTGGTGATAGGCCGTCATCTGCCAGCTTGGCAGGCTCCAATTACTTGGATAATTTAAGGTTTTAAGGGAATCACTGTAGGTAGACGTGTGTTCAAGCACACGTGCAGTTAAGTATTTATGTTCGGCCAGTAATGTTGGGCTTTGAGTTAAGCTCGGCTGTATCGATTTAAGTAGCTTCTGCGCTGCGGCATAGTCATTGGCATTAATATAGGCATGGGCTGCTAGCAGCAGATTAGTATCGCGCTGCTGCGGATCTTTACTATTGGCCGCTTGCGCCAAATAGACATTTGCCGTCAAAGGTGCGGATGCTAATGAGGTAGCCACTGTGGCGGTTGTTCCAGTGGAATTGGGCGATGAAACACCACAACCCGCCAAGATTACCGATAAAATGGCCACGGAAACGAACTTAGTTGTATTCAGGCTTTTTAACACTGGGCTTCACTCTGGTAAGATGCGGCCTCTAGTTTAACCTTCTCTCGCGCTTGACGAAAGTCTTGGCACTGTCATTACAGAGGTATATATGGACCAAAGCGTCGCACTCTACATAGTTCCTACTCCCATAGGTAATTTGGGCGATATGAGCTCACGGGCAATAGAAGTGCTGAATCAGGTTTCATTGATCGCCTGTGAAGATACTCGCCACAGCGGTAAGTTATTGAGCCACTTTGGCATTACCACTAAAACCACGGCCTTGCATGACCACAATGAGCGTGCGCGTGCCCAGTGGATTGTCGATCAGCTTGCCGCTGGACAGTCGATAGCATTAATTTCCGATGCGGGTACGCCGTTGATTTCCGATCCTGGTTACCACTTAGTCTCCCATGTGCGCCAATCTGGGTTTAATGTGATCCCTCTTCCCGGCCCTTGCGCGGCGATTACCGCCTTAAGCGCCTCAGGTTTGCCATCGGATCGTTTTTCTTTTGAGGGTTTTCTGCCATCAAAAGAAAAAGCCCGCGCCGATAAGTTATTGGCACTGAAAGAAGATCCGCGCACGCTGATTTTTTACGAATCACCCCACCGCATCGAGCACAGTCTAACGACTATGGTCGAAGTGCTGGGCGGTGATCGCCATGTGGTGATGGCGCGCGAAGTGACCAAAACCTTCGAAACCTTTTTATCTGGCCCTGTCTCAGAAGTGCTTGCCACCGTAAGTACTGACCCGAATCAGCAGAAGGGTGAAATCGTGCTTATGGTGCATGGCTACCATTTGAGTGATGACGAAGCGATTCCCACGGTCGCTATTAATACGCTCAAACTCTTATGTGAAGAATTACCATTGAAGAAAGCCGCAGCAATTGCCGCGCAAATTCATGGACTTAAAAAGAATGCTCTGTATAAATACGGCCTAGAGTCTGATTTATAAGCGCTAAAACGGTTACGAGCGGATTATCTGTGGTGCATCAGGGTGGCTTAGGCTATAATCCGCGCCGAGTTGGCCAGACAGTCGCCGCGTTCGCAAGAACGGGGAGGAAAGTCCGGGCTCCAAAGAGCGGGGTGCCAGGTAACGCCTGGGCGGTGCGAACCGACGACAAGTGCAACAGAGAGTAGACCGCCTGCCTGATTTATCAGGTCGGTAAGGGTGAAAGGGTGCGGTAAGAGCGCACCGTGCGGCTAGCAATAGTTCGTAGCAAGGTAAACTCCACCCGGAGCAAGACCAAATAGGGTTCCGTATGGCGTGGCTCGCGTTGGAACCGGGTAGGTCGCTTGAGCCTGTGAGCGATTGCAGGCCTAGATGAATGACTGTCCAAGACAGGACCCGGCTTATCGGCCAACTCACCTCATTCAATAAAAAGCCCGTTTGTCGTAATGACAAACGGGCTTTTTGTTTTTTAACGGTTGCAGCTTTAAGCGACCGTGACTTGTTAAATGATTAAAAATCAAAGTGTTGAATTCCCCGTCCGTATCCAATCTATATCCTATTTAGTTGTCTGTTCTGTCGCTCTCTTTATCAGCCTTCGCTGCAGGTAAAAATTACCCTATGTAGGTAACATCTACCGTTAACTGAGGGCACGGATATAAAGTATTTTAGTCTAAATATTTGTTTTTATTTGTTTATATCAATTGGCTTAGCCATTGCATTGGTTTATATGCAAAGTGCAGCATTTTGTTGCATTGCACTCAGTTCATCAAGGAGTCTGCTAATGGCCAGTTCAAAAAGTGTATCAGAACAAACTAACAGTAAAGATCGCGGCGCGTTAAATTCGCCAACCACAGCGAAAGCCAGCGAAGTGACGCATCATGCCGTTGACGCTGTGGCAGAGAAAGCCGCTGTTGCAGAGGATACTTTGCGTAAAACCGCCGCTAGCTCGCAGGAAACGCTGGCGCACAAGCAAGAGGAAATCAAACAGCAACTGCAAAGCTCTTACAGTAAAACCCGTGAGCTGGCAGCGCAAAATCCGCTGGCCACCGCCGGGATAGCGTTTGCAGCTGGTGTAGTGTTGACTGCCTTGTTACGCCGTCGTTAGGGTGGGTTTATGCAAAACCGTGCACAGTCAGAGGCGCCAGAGCAAAGACCAGTCCAGCATGCTGAACTCACTGGGCAGCATGCATCCGCTGCCCAGAATAAAGTGGTTGATCAGGCCATTGAGCAATTGGCTGAAATAGCGGCACTGAGCAGCTCGGTGAAGCAAGCCTATATCAATCAGTTAAATTTGGCAGGAAAAATAGCAACGGCAGAATGGCAGTTAACGGGTCGCAGCTTGATTATTGCTGCGGCTTTGGTTGTCTGTTTTGGGACGGGTATTACCCTATTCTGGGGCAGTGTTTTATTACTGCTGGGCTATATGTTGTTTCAACTGAGCGGCTCGTTGTTGATTACCGCGAGCGTGTTAGTGGTATTGCAGTTTGTGTTATTGATCTGGTGTTGGCGTAGTCTGAGCTATGTGCTGTCGCAAGCCGGTTTTTCAAAGACTTGGCAGCAGTTACGGTTGTTGTTTTCTACTCAAAAGTCAGCCAACAAACAACAGGAAGATCAACAATGCTAGTGCAAAAGTTACTTAAAAAGCAGCAATTAGAGCTCACTGTACTGACGGAGCAAGGTCGGCTGCAGCATGAGTTATTGCAGGTGAGGAAACAACAACTAGCGCAAAGCGGTCGTGCTTTTATTGGGTCGACACCTGGCTTAATCGTCAGTTTTAGCCTTGGCTGTCTGTTTCAAATGCGCCACAACAGCACAGTAAAACTGCTGCGTAGCACCTTTGGTTTGCGTTGGATGACCAAACTCTAACTGCCCAGCCTTCCTATGGCGGTTAGCGTTTGGCTTTGTCGGATTCGCAGTTCCTAAATCAGCGACTAAAAACTGCTTTTTACTAGGAATCGCCATTCCCAGCTGTTGACTGACTCGCCTGTATAAGGGAGTGAAAAATCGATATGGGCGACGTTGCCATAGCTGGAGCGAGAGGAATAAATTCGCGCGCCTATGCCTATGCTCCCCAGTGGACCGCTGACTTCGTTATTCTCGGCAAATTGTCCGCCGGAGGCTTGACCCAGATCGGCAAACACTGCCCAACCCAATTCAGCCAATTGATATAAGTTGATATTGGGGTAATTACGTATCTCGGCGGTCAATAACCACTGATTGTCCCCTTGTTGGTATTCGTTGGGATAGCCGCGTACGCCAGTTTCATCTCCCAGCCCTTTGCTCAGATCCAGATAAGTGTTCTTTGAAAGGCTAGCCCATGCTTTGCCGTAGGCTGTCCACTTAGGATTGATTTGATAGAAGTATTCGGCTTGGATATCGACCTTGTAAGTGTCTTTTTGGGTTGTGCCGATTGTGCTAGTGCCGCCCATTTCTAACAGCCACAGTTGGTCGTCGAACTTATAGCCGCCAGTGCTTTGCCAATTGACGTGGTAGCCGACAGGATTGTTATCTCCTATGTCGTTGGTTTCTATGCCGAGTTGCACATAGTGATGCCAGCCTAAGTTAAAGTCTTCGTTGTTAGATATCAGGTGAACGTTATTCAGTACGTGGAAATCATCTTGGATAAACTCGTATGCGACCCAAGGGTACATAAAGTCCCTGTCTTGAGGCAGCATCGAATTGGGGTAGAGATCTGAATTGGCAAACTCATGTTTGTCTTGGGTAACACCAGTAATAAAGCGAGAAAGATGCTCACTGTTTTTATTGATTAACCAACCATATTTTAGATTGAGGTAGTCGACTGTGTGTTCGAATTCATTTATATCTTGCCCATTTTGTCGAATCGTATCGATACGGTTATCGTCTAAAAACTCAGCCGAATACATGGTATTGGTATCGAGTGAATAGAAGGGCTTACTGACATAAACGTGCTTCGCTTGGCCGTCGCTATTGTCGTAAAACTCGGCAGCAACTGTGCCGTGTTCGATAATGCTCAGCGGAGCTTCGAACGCAAATTTATAGCCATTGCGGGACTCGTTGGACTGGTACTTGAGTCGAGTGCGAATACCTGTTCCGAGTAAGTTATCTTCTTTAACGCCGAAGGAATAGCGAGTGTCGCCACCTGAACTACTCAGGCTCGCAGTTGGCAGTAATGACCAGTTATCCCATGTTTCGACGACAACGGATTCAACCGTGGGATCGGTATCGGCGAGGGGATCTTTTTCGGCAACATAAATTTTGGCGTCGCGGATATAGGGCACGGCCCGTAATAGCCGTTGCGATTCATCGAGATCTTTCTGGGTGACAGTATCATTTTCGCCGAAGGTCAGTTTATCGAGCACCACGTATTCTTTAGTGTTGATATGCAGGGCGTTCGCCCAGCGGTGGATGAAAAAAGCATCGGGATCGGATTCATCAAAAATAGGATTGTTAACTACGACAATCTTGCTGACTTTTTTGGTTTCTTGAGCCTGTGTTGCGGGATCGGCGAGCTTAGCGTCTTCTGCTTGGGCAGCACTGATAAGGCTGCCAACACAACAAGGTAGGATGCATGCATACTGAATGAATTTCTGCATAAAAGACCACTCCCATGAAATTGACGACTGCAGCGAAAATAACTTCACTCTGCAATTCACAATTTAATAACACATAAAAAGTGGAGGTTAGTCAAGAAAACATTTTAATAAGTTTCTGATTTTACTTAAGGTTAGCTTAAGATTGTTTTGAGGTGGCGGCTGGGCGTGGGCTCCAGCCGAATTCACAATTGTTACAATGTTCGCCTTGGCGGCACGGCGACGTTGGCAAAAATCAATCCCGCGATCAGCGACATAAAAATCAAAAAGATTTGCGAGCCAATATGGGATTGATTGAGCATGGTCTCACCGGAGATTAAGGCATTGAGTCCGATATAGGTTTTACTGCCGGGCACTAAGATCACTATGCCTTGCAACAGGGCGATGGAGGCGGGAGCTTTCATCCAGCGGGCGAAGAGGTTGGAGTAAATCCCGACAGCCAAGGCGCCAAAGAAAATGCCCACCGAATCACCAAAATAATGCCCGCCGAGCATGGCCGAGAAAAACGCCACAATTCCAGCTAATACGCCCCAAGGTGAATCTTGCATCCGTGCCTTGAAGATAAACACTAACGCCATAGATAAAATCGGCACCGCCGACCAAATTGCCCAGCGCGGCAACCCTTCTGGCTCGATATGAATCGCTTCGCCAAACACGGCTTTACCAATCGCCATGCCGAGCACTGCACCAAAGTACAGTTTAAACAATTGCATAATCGCATCCATGATGCGCGCCGTGCCGGAAATCAAATCCCGCGCAGCGAGTTCGGCCAGACCTAAGGTTAAGGCTAAGCCGGGAATAAAAATAATGATCGAGGAGAGGATCACCACTGGGATATTAATGTTGGGATCGATGCGCGCTATGCCGCAGGCGGCGATAGCACAAAGAATGGTGGCGAAGGGTTCGAGCACTTCGGCCATGCGTGCCGAGCGTTCGGCGCGGTATACCAAACCATAAACGAATAAGCCTAATAACCCCGACCAAAATACATCGTTCCAACCCGTGCCCATCAACATGGCAAAGGCTGCGGCAGAAGTACCAAATGAAAAACAAGTTAACACTGGGCCATAGGGATTGGGTTTGTTGGCGATTTCTTCTAAGCGCTCTAAGGCCTCGGCCAAAGTGCGCTTACCTGAGGTTAATTCGTCAACTAATTCATCAGTGCGGGCGAGGGAGCCTAAATCGAGTTCGCCGGGCTTCACTCGAGCGGCATGGTTATATTCTTGATCTGTATCGTGTTGTAAAACGAAGGTCATCGAAGTTGGCGAGATAAGGAAGTAGCCTTCGATACCTAAGGTGCGCGCAACGGTTTGTAAGTGGGTTTCTAGGCGATAAGCGGGTGTGCCAAACTTATGCAATGCCTTGCCTAGCTTGATGATAAATCTGCGTTTTTCGATAAACTCGTCGTTATCCAATCGGGGTATTCACTGTATAAAAAGTTGTAGGGATTAACGCGCGCATATTAACCTATCTTGTCTATAAAAGGTTAACGGCTTTTAACCTTAATACAAATAAATTGCTGAATTTTTGCAGCTCGGGCTATAGTCAGCTTTTTGATAAGGGGAAATAGATATGTCTTTGATGGTAACGGGTCTTTACGCTAGCCTCACTGGGCTATTAATTGTCGCTTTAGCTTATCGAGTGGTGAAAGTCAGAAAAAGTCACAAGATTGGCCTAGGGGATGGCGGTAACAATGCGCTTGCCTTAGCTAATCGCGTCCATGTAAACCTGATCGAAAATGCGCCTATCGTATTGATTCTCATGCTGGTGGCCGAAGCCGGTGGCTTACCCGTATTTTATCTTCACTGCTTTGGAACTGTGTGGATAGTGGCGCGCCTGCTCCATGCTATCGGTTTAACCCAAGGCCAAGGCGGTTACCATTTTGGACGTTTCTGGGGCGTATTGCTCACTTGGCTAGTGATCATCAGTCTGGCATTGGTGAATTTGCTGCATTTTGTTCAAGGATTAGGAAAGGGTCTCTAGACGCTTGGGATTGGGCGGTTGATTCCGCCCTAAGCCATATCCATAGCGGATTTAGGGGTATTAGGCTTCAGGCTCAAATACCCCGAAAAACGCCTTGATTGATGTTTTTTTAATCGCACTTATCCCTCGTTGCCTGCTATACTCCGCGTCCCTAAATTGGTGTAACTTAATTTTCAGTGGCGCCTTTATTTGACATTACGTTTTCGGGTCATAATCGATGCAAGTTGAATCCACACTCTTTAGTCATCCCAAGTATTGGGCTACAGGCGACAGCACTGCGCCTTTCTTACCTATGTCCCGCAAGGAGATGGATAAGCTTGGCTGGGATAGCTGTGACATTATCATAGTCACAGGCGACGCTTATGTGGATCACCCAAGCTTTGGCATGGCAGTGATCGGCCGTATGTTAGAGGCCCAAGGTTACCGAGTCGGCATTATTTCCCAGCCCGATTGGTCGAGCAAAGACGCCTTTATGCAATTGGGTCGTCCAAACCTGTTTTTTGGCGTCACCGCCGGCAACATGGATTCGATGATCAACCGTTACACTGCTGACCGTCGCTTACGTTCTGACGATGCTTATACCGCCGGCGATATTGGCGGTAAGCGCCCAGATCGCGCTGTGACTGTGTACACCCAGCGTTGTAAAGAAGCCTTTAAAGATGTGCCTGTGATCATTGGCGGTATTGAAGCCAGTTTGCGCCGCATCGCCCATTACGATTATTGGTCGGACAAAGTGCGTCGCAGTGTGATTTTCGATGCCAAGGCCGACATTCTGATGTACGGCAACGCCGAGCGTCCTTTAGTTGAAGTGGCACGCCGCTTAGCTGCCGGCGAACCGATTAGCTCGCTGCACGATGTGCGCGGCACAGCGGTTATCCGTAAAGAGCCGCTGCCCGAATGGCGCGGTATGGACTCGCGCAAGATTGACCAACTGCATAAGATAGAGCCGCTGCCGAATCCTTACGGCGCCGATGATGTGGGTTGTGCTAACTTGTCTGGCCCGTCGGATGTGAAGATATTCGATAACGAAGCCCCTAAACCAATTAGCGTTCAGCCGCCTAAACCTAAGCCATGGGATAAAACCTATGTGCTGCTGCCAGCATTTGAAAAAGTCTCCGAAGACAAATATTTATATGCCCATGCTTCACGGATTTTGCACCAAGAGCAAAATCCTGGTTGTGCCCGTGCGTTATTCCAACCCCATGGCGATCGCGCCGTTTGGGTGAATCCGCCCGCATGGCCGCTTAATACCGATGAGATGGATGCCGTATTCGATTTACCTTACCAGCGCATTCCTCATCCTATCTATGGCAAGGAAAAAATCCCTGCCTACGACATGATCAAGACGTCTATCAACATCATGCGTGGCTGTTTTGGTGGTTGTTCTTTCTGTTCGATTACCGAACATGAAGGCCGAATCATTCAGAGTCGTTCACAAGAATCGATTGTTAAAGAAATCAAAGATATTCAGGAAAAAGTGCCAGGCTTTACTGGGGTAATTTCAGATTTAGGCGGCCCTACCGCCAACATGTACCGTTTAGGTTGTACTAGCGAAAAGGCCGAAAAAACCTGTCGCCGTCTTTCTTGTGTGTTCCCATCGATTTGCGGCCACTTAGGCACAGATCATAAACACACTATCGACTTGTACCGCGCGGCGCGTGCTGTACCTGGCATCAAGAAAGTATTGATCGCCTCTGGCGTGCGTTACGACTTGGCGATCGAAGATCCGGCTTATGTAAAAGAGTTAGTGCAGCACCATGTGGGCGGCTACTTAAAAATCGCCCCTGAGCATACCGAAGAAGGTCCGCTCAGCAAGATGATGAAACCCGGCATGGGCGCCTACGATAAGTTTAAAGAATTGTTCGATAAGTTTTCGAAGGAAGCGGGCAAAGAGCAGTTCTTGATCCCTTACTTTATTTCGGCGCATCCGGGCACGACTGACGAAGACATGGTGAACTTAGCGCTGTGGTTGAAGGAACGTAAGTTCAAGCTCGACCAAGTGCAGAACTTCTATCCGTCACCGATGGCGAATGCGACCACGATTTATCATACTGAGTTAAACTCGCTGAAAAACGTCAAGCACACCAGTGAAG
This sequence comes from Shewanella sp. SP2S2-6, assembly GCF_031931965.1. Classification (NCBI taxonomy): domain Bacteria; kingdom Pseudomonadati; phylum Pseudomonadota; class Gammaproteobacteria; order Alteromonadales; family Shewanellaceae; genus Shewanella; species Shewanella sp. SP2S2-6. The sequence continues at coordinate 14,095 of NZ_JAUOEQ010000021.1, forward strand.
TGGTATCAGTGCCGAAGAAAGGCCGTCAACGTCGTTTGCATAAAGCATTGCTGCGTTATCACGATCCTGCAGGTTGGCCATTAATCCGTGAAGGCTTAACCGCCATGGGGCGTGAAGACTTGATCGGTAATAGTCCGCATCAATTAGTGCCACCAGAAGGTCGAAATGAGCGCGGACCTAAGTGGATGAAAGATGCCAACCAAGGCCAAAAAGCCTTTACGCGCTTCTCGGGTAATCAATTTGATGACCGCAAGGGCGATGGCAAATCTAAAGGTACGGCTAAAGGCGGCGCGCAAGCTCAAGTTGGTGCGGAATCAAAACCGGCCGCAAAAGGTGGAAAACCTACAGCGAATGCTGCTAAGCCAACAGGAGCTAAACCCAGTGGCTCTAAACCTAGCGGAGCCCATTCGAGCCGTCCAGGAGCGAAAGCGCCTTTCGGCCAGTCTGGTTTTAAGGCTGGCGGCTCTCAAGCTAAAAGCGGTTCTCAGGCTAAAGGTGGAAGTCCATCAAAAAGTGGTGGTAAACCAGCAGGTAAGCCATCCCAAGGTCGCCAACAGGCTAAGTAATCACTTTTTTAGCCATCACAAATAATGTGCAAAGGCCGCTCCTGACATAAGTTTGGAGCGGCCTAGCTAGCACGATCATCCCGCGATACTTTTCTTTTTATTCTCCTTTTTTACAATCCTTTTTGATTTCGCCACAATTTTGCCAGTATGTTCACCTTAGCTCAGTCTGAAATAAGTTAATGCATATACGGGCTAGCACTTGAGCTTTTTGTTATCAGCCCCTCATCATCTTTACCGATAAATGCTTACAATGAGCGGCGCCGCGATAAAAGAGTCCTAACTGGTATCGCAGGGCGAACTATTATAAAATCTCGTCTGATGCTTATGTCTACTATTTGTTTATATTCGATATTTTAGCTATACATCTCACCCATACCCGCGGCTTGTTAACTAACATTAGATACTATGAATAAAAAGCGTAGACCCACTCTTCAAGACGTTGCCGATCAAGTTGGGATCACCAAAATGACGGTGAGCCGCTATTTAAAAAATCCAACAAGGGTGGCGCAAAGCACGCAAGAAAAGATAGCTATCGCGCTAGAAACCTTAGGTTATATACCTAATCGCGCGCCGGAAATTTTGGCGCAAGCAACTAGTCGCGCCATTGGCGTATTGGTGCCTTCGTTAACCAACCAAGTATTTGCTGAAGTATTACGCGGTATCGAGAATGTGGCTGGTCAGCGCGGTTATCAAACTATGCTAGCTCACTACGGATATCAGCCCGAATTAGAAGAGGAGCGGGTGGCATCACTGCTCTCTTACAATATCGATGGCTTACTTTTATCTGAAAGTTACCACACACCGCGTACCGTGCGAATGATTGAAACGGCGGGCATTCCGGTCATCGAAATGATGGATAGCGTGTCGCCTTCGATTCAACAGTGTGTGGGTTTTGATAACACAGCGGCCGCATGCGAAATGGTTAAGGCCATGATTGAAAAAGGCTATCGCCACATTGCTTACTTAGGCGCGCGCATGGATATTCGCACTCAGCTTAAGATGCGAGGCTACGAATTAGCGATGCAGGAAGCCAAGCTCACACCTTTGACGATGACCACCAATGAGGCTTCGTCGTTTTCCTTGGGTGCGTCGTTATTGCAACAAACCTTAGCGAAATATCCCTATGTGGATAGCTTTTTTTGCACCAACGATGATTTAGCGGCGGGGGTGATATTTGAGTGCCAAAGACAAGGCATTAAGATCCCTGAACAAATTGGCGTTGCAGGGTTTCATGGCCATGATATCGGCCAATCTATGACGCCAAAATTGGCGAGCATTATTACCCCGAGAAAGGAGATCGGTCGAATTGCTGCCACTGAGTTATTAGACAGGTTAAATGGCAAAGAGATAGCCGAATCGGTTATCGATCTGGGCTATCGTATTGATCTAGGGGAAACATTGTAGACTTCCCCTCGATCTTTCGCTTAACGGCTAATGCCTAATGTTTTTGATCACTGGCTAGCGTTAGAGAAACGCTGAGATGATGACTGCAACTATGCCGCCCGTCGTGCCAATAATGGTTTCCATTACCGTCCACGTTTGCAGCGTTTGTTTTTCTGACAATCCAAGAAAACGGTTGGCGAGCCAGAAGCCTGAGTCATTAACGTGCGAGAGCACAATCGAACCACCGCCAATGGCAATCGTAATCGCCGCCAATTGAGCACCATCTAAGTTTAGTGGTTCAAGTATCGGGATGATAAGGCCGCAAGCCGTTAACATGGCCACGGTTGCCGAACCTTGGATCACGCGCACCGAAGCCGACAAAATAAATGCCAGTATCACAATCGGTAATCCCGAACCTGCCAGCATATTCCCTAAAGCATCGCCGACACCCGAATCAATCAGCACTTGCTTGAACACGCCGCCAGCACCGGTGACGAGAATAATAACCCCAGCAGGTTGGAGCGCACTGCTACAGATTTCCATGATGCGGTCATTGGGAATGTTACGTCTCACGCCCAGCACATAAAATGCGATTAAACAGGCTAGCAGAATGGCGGTGAAGGGATGACCTATCAAGGCGAGCCAATTATGCAGATCGGATTTTTCATCAATAAAGCGCGACACTACCGTCTTCAAACCGATAAGCAGCAGTGGAAAAATCACAATACTGATTGATAACGCGAATGAGGGGATAGGTCCGCCTTCTCGTTCGCCTTTTTCTTGCTGTTCGTGGGCTGGTAGCTCAACATGGACTTTTTGCGAGATGAGACTGGCAAAGAGTGGACCGCCTAGAATCATCGCCGGAATCGATGCCAGTAGACCAAAGACTATCATGTAGCCAAAGTCGGCATTGAGCTGGGAAGCGACCAAAATAGGCCCAGGTGCAGGGATAAGAAACGCCTGACAGGTGGCAATACCCGCGAGCAACGAAATACCAATTTTGACCACGCTACCGCCCCCTTTACGAACCACGGCAAAGGCGATGCCAATCAGCAGTACCACAGCAACGTCGAAGAAGAGGGGTAGCGCACAGATAAAGCCAGTAAAGGTCATCGCCCAGTGGGCTTTGTCGTTACCAAATTTATTCAGCAGTGTATGGGCTATCTGATCTAGTGCACCAGTCTCTTCCATGACGCGACCAAACATCGCCCCCAAAGCGACCACCACCGCCACAAAGCCCAGTGTTCCCCCCATACCTTGTTGAATAGTATTGGTGATATCGGCTGGGTTCATGCCGGAGAAAAGGCCGGCAATGATCGACACCAGTATTAGTGATACCACTGCATGTAATCTCACTTTCATCACTAAGAACAGTAGCAGGGCGATTGAACCCAGCGCTGTCAGAATCAATGACATATCAGACATAAGAGGACTTTTCCTTGTTAGTTAAGTTGTCCACATTTTTGTAGGTTACCGGTAACATGTTACCCGTAATATGATAGAGTGGGAAGTGACTAAATTCGAGAATTGGCATGAGGTTAACAAAGTGACTGAGAGAAAAAAAGGCAATAGCTATGTGTTCATGGGCGTCTCTAGTTGTGGCAAATCTTCGATTGGTGCTGCGGTCGCAAAGGCGTTAGAGACGAAATTTATCGATGGTGATGATCTGCATCCTAGAGCCAATATTATCAAGATGAAATCTGGCTCACCGCTCAATGACAGCGATCGGGCACCTTGGCTTGAGCGCATCAACGATGCTGTGTATAGCATTGAACAAAAAGGTGAACAGGGGGTGATTGTCTGCTCTGCGCTACGTCGCCAGTATCGTGACTTGATCCGTCAGAACAACAGTAAGCTGGTGTTTATTCATCTGTACGGAGATTTTGAATTAGTCAAAGAGCGCATGTTTGCCAGAAAAGCCCACTTCATGCCGATTGAACTACTCAAGAGTCAGTTCGACACGCTGGAAATGCCCGCCACCGATGAAGCTGATGTTATCCAAGTGAGCATAGACGGTACTTTTGAAGAGGTGGTACAGCGCTGTATCAATGCGATAAATGGCGAAGCCTAGGCAGGCTCTTAACGCGAGGCTTGGCTGCTTTATCAATCTGTTGCAGATTAGTCTTTAACGCGAAGGGGAGCTGAACGACAGTCGTCGGGATTTAAAGTACCGCTGAAGCTCGTAGCAAACGTGGATCTGGCAGTTCTTTATTGAAAAAAGCCACTCCAGAAACTGACTTGGAGTGGCGTAGAGATAATGGTAAGCCTCCGGTACCATCCAATGAGTGTTACGGCGAGCGTTGTAGACGGAACGTGCGCCGCACCTCAGCCTCAAATAAGCCCACGCATATGAGCGATGACGCGAGCTGCCTGTCCTGCAAAACATGGTTCAATTTAACATGTGACTAAAACAGCCACTTAAGACTGTTATTCAAAACAGTCCTGCTATTTACGACCAAGGAATGTCAAAGTCGAATAAGTGCTGTCGTCACCTTGGCTAGATTTCCTTAAGCTTTAAAAGAAGTAGTTAATCCCGACTGCGAAGCTGTTGTCTTCCTGCGCTTCAAGCACGGCATCATCCATATCACTGAAATCTAACTTCATTTCAGCAAACATCACAGTATCCTTGCTATAGCGATAGTGCAGACCCAGCATGGCAAATTGGCGGGTCCAATTACCTTGAATAGGCGTAGTTGCATCTGTGTCTAAATCTAAATAACTGAGCACGAGCATAGGTACAAAACCGTTGTCGAATTGATAGGCCGTCATCAACTCTGCACCAGTGGCGTCGTAGAGATCGCCGTTGACCAGTTCATTGCTTTTGCTTTGGTGAGCGTTAAAACCCACATAAAGACCGCTGGCTTCGCGTCCTTCGGCATAGTGGTAATAGTCACCATACATGGCACCAATGCCGATGATTTCATTGGTTTCATCGACTTGGGTATTACCTAAGTGGCCTTCAAAATCACCGCGGTTAAAGCCTGCGAGTAGCTTGAATTTGTCGGTTGCCGCATAGGTGATACTGGCACCGTAACTGCTGTCGAAACTCAGCTCAGAGTTACTCATTTCGCTGCCGTCATCATTTTTTAAGCTGACATCGCCATTGGTTTTGGCAGCATATTGCAGGGCAATTTGCACTGGGCCGACACTATTGCGGTAAATAAAGGCGGAGTCGGCACGGCCAGTGCCTGTGAGGCCGCCATCGCCAAAGGTGTAAGCGCCAACGCTGTAACCTGCGAAAACGTTAGGTAAATCTGTAGTGCCGGCGACATCGTAATAGGCGCCCCATTGTTTACCAAAGCTCAAACTCCCCCAGACATCGTGGGACATGCCGACATAACCTAAGCGGTTATAGAGAAAATCATCGGTCTTTTCGGCGGCGAGTTTGCCTCCTTGCATCACTAGACCATCGTCGCTGGAGACCATATTGATCCCCCATTCCGTGGTTGCAAAGGCGGTCCAGCCGTTTCTTTCGCTGCGCTCGAAACTAAATCTGAGGCGCGAAGAATCGTCAATAACTGAGGTGTCGTGGCTGTCATTCAGGGTCGCGAACCCTAGCCAACCGGTTAAATCTAATGTGTTTTTTTGATCTTTATAAAGCTCAACCGCCTGACTGCTGGTGGCTGTTAATAGCATAGGTAACACTAAAGCAAGACAAGTCTTATTCATAAATCCCCCGATAATGAGCAAGTATTCTTCAGGGGACCATAGGCTTGGCCTATGATCCCTGAGTAACTGTTCTTTTAGATACTGTTGTTAATCGTTTTGATAGTGCGTTAGCCGGATTTAGGCTGGACGTGTATCGTTAACCGTTGCTTTGTTGGAAATCACACCGAAGATAGTCCAACCGAAGAAGGTGGCCATGGCGCCAAGCATTACTGCGGTTTCGCCTGAGCTATACAGGGCATAGAAGCTATATAAGGCACCGATCACGGCAATCACGTTAGCAATACGGGCCTTATGGGCAGGCACTTTAAGTTGTTTTTGCATTACCCCAAGGGCAGCCATCGACAGTATGTAAGGCACAATATTGGTGACAACGGCGAGGTTCACTAAGGCTTCGAATTGCTTACTTAGCGATGGACTAATAGTCATTAATGAAAGGACGGTTTGGATAGAAACAATAATTGTCATGCCCCAAATTGGCGCATCGGCTTTGCTGACTTTAGAGAAGATTTTAGGGAAGAATCCTTCATCGGCAGAGGCTTTAAACACTTGGGCAATAGTGAACTGCCAACCTAAAAGTGAGCCAGTACAAGAGATAATGGCACAGGCCATCACGATTTTACCGACCACAGGATTAAACATTTGCGCGAAGGCTAAACCGAAGGGCGCATTCGACATGGCAAGTTCAGCGTTTGGTACGATACCTGCAATCACGTTAGTAGAGACGATATAAATCACCGCCGCACCTAAGGTACCGCCCATCACAGCGATAGGGACGTTTTTCTCTGGATTATCGACGGCTTCTGAATTGGCGCAGGCCGATTCTAGACCGAGGAATGCCCATAAAGTCATTGCGATAGAACCGCCTAACGCTTTGAAGAATGGCATATCATGCGGGTTCCATGCGCCTTTGTAGAGGTCGATGTCGAACCAGAACCAACCAATTAACGACACGCCAATCACGGGCAGAATGATCCCCCATACAGTCACGCTACTCACACGGCCCGTGATGCGAGCACCGCCAAAGTTGGCAACGGTTGCTAGCCAAAGTACGCCAATGGTCGCAAGACAAATTGCCATAGGGCTTAAGTTGACTTCGAGCAATACGGCGGCATAACCCACAGCCGAGATAGCAATCGCGACGTTGGCGATGAGCAGCGAGACGGCATAGGTATAGTTGGCCATAAAGTTGCCTGAGCGGCCGAAAGCATATTCAGCATATCCGCCCATACCGCCGGATTTCTTACTGAACATACCGCACTTGGCAAAAGCAAACGCGAGGGCTGTAGAACCCGCCGCTGTGACTAGCCAAGATAAAATTGAAATGGTACCGACTTGAGCGAGTTGGGTTGGCAGCATAATAATGCCTGAGCCCATCATGTTGACTATGGTGATAATCGTTAATTGGATTACACCAATTTTATTTGCTGATTTACTCATATTAATAACCTAATTTAGGTGACTTATTATAGGAGGTTTGAAATTGACTGCAGAGCGGGGTTAATTAACTCTGCAGTCAGTTTTCATTATTTATTTAATACATATCCCATAGCTTGAATTTTGCCGTCTGCGGTATTTTCAAGATAAACACCTTGCAGTTCTGGCGAGAATCCAGGTAATAGGTTGATACCTTCTTCGAGAGCGAGGAAATAACGTTGCACCGAACCGCCCCAAATTTCACCCGGTACCATACACAGCACACCTGGTGGATAAGGAAGCGCGCCTTCTGCGGCAATTCTTCCCTCAATTTGCGACAGCGGAACGAGTTCGACTTTGCCACGAATAAATTCTAGATTTGCTTCCTGTGGGTCCATCACTTTGGTTGGGAAATGCGCTTTACGGAACATTTCTTTCTGCAGTTGTTTTACGTCATGACTGACATAAAGATTGTGCATTTCTTGGCAAAGTTGGCGGATGGTATAGTCTTGATAACGGGCTTTATTCGCGTTGTAGACGTTAGGTAATACTTCAGATAAAGGCGCATCTTCATCGACTAATTTCTCGAAACGAGATATTTGCGAGACCAGATGTTGCATCTTGGCCATATCTTCTGCAGGTGTCATCAGGAATAAAATTGAATTCAAGTCGCACTTCTCAGGAATAATATTATTTTCCCGTAAGAAGTTAGCCAAAATAGTGGCTGGAATACCGAATTCGGTATATTTACCGGTTTCTGCATCTATACCGGGTGTCGTTAATAGGAATTTACAAGGGTCAACAAAGTATTGGCCTTTTTCATAACCTTCGAAGGAGTGCCATTTCTGACCGGGTTCGAATTCGAAGAAACGTAAGTCATCGGCCATTTGTTCAGTTTCATAATCTTGCCATAGGCGACCATCTATCATAGTGGGCACAAATGGTTTGATATATTTACATTTTTTAAGCAGTAGCTTACGTGCTTCAATACCCGCTTTTACCGCTTCACGCCACAGATAACGACCACTCGCGCCTTCGTGCATTTTCGCGTTCACATCTAGCGCCGCAAATAATGGATAGAAGGGGCTAGTAGAGGCATGCATCATAAAAGCGTTGTTGAAGCGTTTATGGTTACAATATCTATCTTGTCCTTTGATATGCTTGTCTTTTTTATGGATTTGCGATGTTTGCGAGAAACCCGCCTGTTGTTTATGCACCGACTGAGTCACGATAATGCCAGGATCTTCAGGCGTCAGTTCGAGCAAGAGTGGCGAGCAGTCATTCATCATAGGGATGAACTGTTCATAACCGACCCAAGCCGAGTCGAATAAGACATAGTCACAAAGATGGCCAATACGATCAATAACTTGTCGAGCATTGTAGATAGTGCCGTCATAGGTGCCGAGTTGGATAATCGCTAAACGGAAGGGGCGTTTTTCATCGGCTCTTTCTGGGGCGACTTCGCGAATTTGATCTCTTAAATAGGATTCTTGGAAGCAATGGGCATCGATGCCGCCAATAAATCCGAAGGGGTTACGCGCGGTTTCTAAATAAATCGGCGTGGCACCTGCTTGAATTAACGCGCCATGGTGGTTTGATTTGTGGTTATTGCGGTCGAATAAAACGAGATCGCCCTTAGCTAATAACGCATTAGTCGCCACTTTATTTGAGGATGAAGTGCCGTTAAGTACAAAATAGGTTTTATCGGCATTAAAGACTTTGGCTGCATATTTTTGTGCATCGAGTGGTGCGCCTTCATGGATCAGTAAATCACCTAATTTCACGTCGGCATTACACATGTCGGCGCGGAAAATCGTTTCGCCAAAAAAGTCGAAGAATTGACGGCCCACAGGATGCTTACGGAAGAATTGTCCGCCCTGATGACCCGGGCAAGCAAAGGTGGAATTACCCATTTCAACGTACTTTTTCAAGGTGCCGAAGAAAGGCGGTAATAGTGCTTGTTCATATTTATTGACTGCCGTTTCAACCTGTTTTCCGTAGAAGTCAGTGTTATCGCCGCAGAGTTCAAATACCCCAGTAATCGATGAGCAAACATCGTCCGGGAAAGTTTCTTCACAGCAAACTGAAACGAATATCGGTAGTTTCAATCCGGTGTTTTTAATCTTTTCAACAATACCATTTCTAACATCATCAACAGAGACTACAGCCGCGCCCACATCACAAAAATCTGTGGTTAGTACATTGACGACTTCTCTGTCGATATCGAAACAAGATCTAACAGATAAGCTAGCGGCTACTTTTAATGATTTCATAGTTAATTTCCCTTTTACTTTTTAAAAAATAGATACAAGTGTGCCTATACCTAATTAAAAACATTAATGGCATGAAAATTAGATATAGCTATTCCGTGTGCAAATTAGATGTGGTTATGCCAATGTCGCGAAATAAATAAAACTAAAATATATTTATTGGGCGTATAAATAGCTTAGCCGCAGTAAAACTGCACTGATAAAAGAATGCTTTGATAGTGACGCAAGATAATAAACCAAAAAAAGACAGTACATTAAGTGTTTGCAAAATTTAGAGCAATAGCACTTTAGACCTGTTTATTGGCCTACAACCTGCGCTGAGATTAGCGGAGGAAGATAAAGGAATGATCGAAATAGTCACGTTGACTAGGCATCATGATATGCCGCGTGCGCCGGATATGCGCCATTATTTTAGATTTCCTCTTCATATACGACTCCATTATGACTTAGAGAAAACAGTTAGGTTTTATTACGTAGTGAAGTTTATATGCGAGTTATAAATAAAATCATGACCTATGTCTTACTTTTTAATAATTGGCACTTAAATTTAACTTGTTTTATCAATATTAAATTGAGTCAATCATACTTAAGTATCTTTATCTAAATTATGAAAGTAAATATTGTCAGTGTTATTTAAATAATATTTTTTTGCATAAATTTTCTTATTGCTTTTTTCTAATCTTAATTAACATGCTGTGGTAATAAGTATCTCGATTTATACCGCATGCCACCCTTGCATGGTTATGCATAAATTCTCTTTTCAAAATCACCTTCATGCTAAAAAATTGCAAAAATGACAGTTTTTTTCTCACATTTGAGCATTTGGGGCAGAAAGTTGTCGTTTTAGGGCAGATGTTATTTTTTTGATTGACGTAAAGTGAGTCAGGTCGAACATGAATAGGAGATAGACATGAATAAAGGGTGGTTAGGGGCGAGTTTAGTGCTTGGGTTATTCGTTGGACAGGCAAGTGCTATGACATTAACGAGCAAAGATATGAGCGAGGGCAATAAACTGACATCGCAATTAGTGTTTAATGGCTTTGGTTGCCAAGGGGAAAATATTTCGCCGCAACTGACTTGGACTGACGTGCCCACAGGAACTAAAGCATTTGCAGTGACAGCTTATGATCCTGATGCACCAACGGGCAGCGGTTGGTGGCACTGGGCCGTATATAACTTACCCTTAGCGCAAACTTCGCTCGCACAAGGTGCGGGCTCGCATGTTGATGCACTGCCCAAAGGTGCTATTGCCTTGAAGAACGATTTTGGCACTACAAATTTTGGTGGCGCATGCCCGCCCCAAGGTCATGGCGTTCACAGGTATGAATTTACTGTGTGGGCATTACCCAGTGCTTTAGAATTGCCAAAGGATGCTAGCCCTGCCTTATTGGGCTTTATGCTCAGGGCACAAGCGCTCGGCAGCGCCAAGTTGACTGCGGTATATAATCGATAATCCATTGATAATTAGGCTGGTGTCATGATCCGTATGTTTGAATATGATTCGAAGCAGGCACAATCTTTATCTCAAGTCCCTGTACATCAGCCGTCGATTATTCGGGTTATCTATGGTGAAAAGTCTCTGCTCTGGCAAGATGAATCTGTTTTAGTAGGCCAAGGGCAGTTACTGTTAATTCCTGCTGGTTCGCATATTAGCTTTGTTAATCGACCTTTTCTTGGGCGTTATCGGGCGGTGCAGTTATTACTCCCCCACGATTTACCCCAAGGCATTTTATCAAGTGCTACCGATTGGCGTGACCCTATGCCAGTCCAAAATATATCACGCGCGGTGGACTTAGCTTGGAATGCGCTATTACAGAGTTTGACCTTGTCTCTGGCCGATCCTGTTCAACTGCATTATTTGGCTGCATTACTGTTAAGTTTGCCAGATAAACGCAGTGTGAACTGGTTGTATGGACACACCCAACGCAGCGTGACTCAAGCGGCCTTGGCCTTGATGAGTGTGAGTCCTTCGGCGTCATGGCAGCAGGAGGATATTGCCGACAAGTTACACATGAGCACGGCCAGCCTTAGGCGTAAATTGGCATTAGAAGACACCAGTTTCAGGCAATTATTAGTTGAAGTCCGGCTGAGCCATGGTTTGGCCATGTTGCAAAACTCGGGCGAGCCATTACTACAAGTGGCTTTAGCTTGTGGTTATCAATCGGCGGAAAAGTTTTCCTTACGTTTTAAGCAGCAATTTGGCCTGACCCCAGCGGCTTATCGTCGTACACTGTGAGAAGGAATAGATTGATACTCAAACAATCTCAAGCTGCAGGAGCGATATGATGGTGGATGAACAATTTACCGACAGCGGATTTTGGAACAAGGTTAAACTTTTTAGCCGTCAGGCGGGCAGGGAAGTGATCGAGCGTGCCCTGTGGCTTTATTATGCTGCGCAGCAGCCAAATACCCCTAAATGGGCCAAGTCTGTCATCTTCGGCGCCTTGGCGTATTTTATTTCTCCCTTAGATGCGATCCCCGATCTCACACCTTTAGTGGGTTTTACCGATGACTTAGGTGCCCTTGCCGCAGCTTTGACTATGGTGACCTTATATATCGATGACGAAGTGAAATCCCTCGCGGCGGATAAACTGGCGCTCTGGTTTGGCGATAAACCGACGGAACCTAAGGTTTAAGCCTAATGGGCGCGACAAGACCTAAGTGATGCTAAATTGCGCTAAAAATATGATTTTATTAGGAGTCGTGGATTTGGTTTTTACTTAGATTTTCTGGGGTAAAAATATTTTTTTGCAAACGTTTCACTATTGCTTGATTGCGCTATATGCTAACGCTGTTTTGTAAACCCCTTGTGTTTGTTTAGGCAGATAAATGAAAAATATTATGGTAGTGATCCTATGGTTTTTAGGTGTCTCTGCCGCTACCCCCGCGTTTGCCGATGAGGCCTCTCCGGAACAACTCGCCCGTCTTTACCTCGATTTTATGGCGCAGAATAGTCGCCAGAGCGAAGCTTTGTGGCCGGGTTTTCGCCTCGAAGATAAAGTGCACCTCTTTAGTTATGGCGGCAACGTTTGGCTACGTCAGCCAGGCGGTGAAATCATTCAAGATAATAGTGTCTTAGAGTCAGTCAACCTGCAGTCTGGTTTGTCTATTAATTTCGGCTTTCCGCAATATCAAGGTCAGCCAGGGGTATTAATCCAACTCGAATCGCCAAACATCCAATTTAGCGCTGACACTAAGCCCACGGATTTAGCCTTTTTAATCTGGGCCAGTAATGGTCTGCATGAAGCTTTCCACTTTTATGCACAATCCGAATGGCGCGTGTTAGAAGAGGGCAGGCGTTACGAGGGCGAAGTGTTCCCGCTCAGCCTCGATGCCCGCTATTACCGTTTACAGTTATTTGATGCCTTAATGGCGGCGCTGGCACAGCCCGAACAGCAGTCATTACACTTGAGCCATGCGGCCTATTGGTTGCAGCAATGGCGTCAAATTGCGCCGAACGAGGATAGAGTCGGTTACATCAACGACCTCGTCGAAGGCAGCGCTAAGTATGTTGAATTGGCCGCTGGCGCACGTATCTTGAGCCAAAATCAAACCTTACTCGGTTATCAGCAAATATTGACCCAATATGTGCACGACTATTACCAGCAGAGAAAGATGTTGGGTGGTTGGACTGCGGAGGCGGAAAATATCGGTGCTCTGGCGGGCATATTGTTGGATAGCACTCAAGATCCTTATGTGTGGAAAGAGTCTGTCATGTCGGGCATGTTACCGCTAGATTTACTGTTAAATCGCGTGAAACCATTGCAGCCGCTGGAAAGAAAAGACAATAAACAGAAGAAGCCGTTACAGGAAATGCTGGCGTATTATCCCGCCACTCAAGCGAAATTGTCGCAGCTATTATTGAATGCGCAGGACGTTAGAGTACCGTTATTGGTGATGCCGAGCGTCAGTGATAGCAGTAGTTTTATTGATGTGGGTGATGTGCGTTCTGGTTTTTATGTTGTGCCGTACCAAGATGAAATGACACAAGCCTACCTAGGGATGAGCGCGCAATTTAGTAACTTGTCAGTGAGTGGCAGTCCATTACTCGATGTTCCTGTACAAAATTATTGTGAGGGCATTGAGGCTGCAACTCTGTTACCTTTGGCATTCCCCTTCCAGCGTGAGGGTCAGTATCTGGTATTCAATGAAGCAGAAGTCCATGGAACTATTAGGGTTTCTGCGAGTGTTGTTGATGGAAGAACCCTCTACTGTGCGATGAATTAATAATGAGAAAAAATCAGCTCGAATTTACCTACATGCGTGGCATTGCGATTATCTTTATCGTGCTTGGCCACAGTATTTACAACTCTGGAGAAGGTTTTCCGCTGTTATTGGAAAACCTATTTCGCGGTGGCACGGCCTTGTTCGTGTTTATCTCAGGGTACTTTTTCCATCGTATTTTTTATAAGGATTTCGACTACAGCAAGTTCATGAAGAACAAAGTACAGAACGTACTTTATCCTTTTTTAGTCGTCTCTCTGATCGGTTTATTCTGTTTATGTTTGCGCTGGATTTTTATGGAGCACCAGTCGCTCGACAAACTCTTGCTGAGTATTTTTTACACCATACGTAACGGTTATATCCTGTATCCGCATTGGTATATTCCATTCATCATGGCGGTGTTTTTATTTTCGCCAATATTTTTGTGGTTTATCCGTTGCTCACAGCAGATGCGTTGGACGCTATTTGTACTGAGTTGTGTGGTGGCTATTCTGCTGCATAGACCCATAGGTAACGTCAATTTCATCCACTCAGTGGTGTATTTTATGCCTTTCTATTTGATTGGTATTTTATATTCGCAAGATGAACATATTGTGACGCGCTTTGGTTCTATCTTTACTGCCCTCGCGATGATTTTTTTAGTGGTGAGTTTAGTCGAGCAAACTTACATAGTGCAGCATATTGGTAACTACCATAAGGCTCCGTTTGAATATAACGGCATTGATTGGCAGTTTATTCAAAAACTCTGTTTATGTGTGTTAGTGCTGAATTTCTGCGAATGGTTGTCGGGGCGCAGTCGGTTGCCTTGGTTAGTGGAAGTGGCTGAGATGAGTTTTGCGATTTTCTTTATTCATCCGCTGTTCGACATGATGTTTAACGCCACTGCGACCTTAATGCGTTACCGTTTACCGCCGGGATCTTGGGTCACTAGCGTGCTCTTCTCCGCGGGGATTTTTATCTTCCTGATGATGGGCAGTATTATTACGGCTCGCTTTATCAAGAAGCGTCTCGGTAACCGTTCACGCACGTATATCGGCTGGTAATCACTTGGCTTATCATCACTAACACTAGGGAAAATTCAGTTTGAATTTATTCCCTAGTGTTAGGGTGTTTTTCATCTAAAAAAATGGAGAACATGATGAAGCCCAAAATTGCCCTACAAAGTCTCGCGCTCGCCAGTTTGTCTTCGATTGCCTTACCATCCATAGCGGCTCAAGCTGAGCCCATATCCACTGAGACCCAGAATACTTTCTTTGCGCAAATTGCCGCCCATTGTGGCCAAGCTTTTGCGGGAAAAGTGGTTTCGGGTGACACTGCGGACTCGGCCTTTAGCGGTAAGTCTTTAATTATGCACGTGCGCGAATGCAGCGACACTGAGCTTAAGATCCCGTTCCATGTGGGTGATGACCATTCACGTACTTGGGTGCTGACCAAGACGCAGCAAGGACTTAAGTTGAAACACGACCATCGCCATCAAGATGGCAGCGAAGATGCTGTGACTATGTATGGCGGCGATACCATGAATGATGGGACAGTGTTGAAACAATCGTTCCCCATTGATCGGGAATCTATCGATAACTTCGTTAAGAATGGGCTAACCCAGTCGATCACGAATGTGTGGCACATGGAAATCACCCCAACGACGTTTAGCTATCAACTCACGCGCGAAAACCGCGATTTCAAAGTCGATTTTGATCTCACTCAACCCGTCGCATTACCGCCAAAACCTTGGGGGCATGAGTAGTGTCGCGCGCACTTTTGAACCATAGGTTAGAGCATATCTAACAAAACGGCGAGCACTGAGGCTCGCCGTTTGATTTAACCGTTTAATGACTCGCATTAGTTAGCTTTAGGTTCGAAGCTAAAGGCTTGACCCGCAAGTGCTGCTTCAAACATCAAGCCGCCTTTTGCTGCGGTAAATACCGCCATACCGTTAATGTAAGAGCCGCTTGCTGAGCGATTACCACCCGATTGGCCTGCGCCTGCTGAGTTGCCCGTGGTTCCCGCTTGAGCACTTGCACCCATGTTGATGGCAACCGCCGAGGCTTGGGCATCAAACTCGAAACTGCCGCTTGTGAAGGCTTCATAGGCTTTAGCATCTTTAAAGAAGATGATCTCGCTGTAGGCTTGTCCACCTAATTGAAAACCGATGGATAATTGAGTCAGGCTCGAATCACCCATATAAACACCGCCTTGATAGACTCGGCCCTTGCCATAGGCTGCGCCAATGCCTATGCCGCCTTTACCCACAGTCGGGAATAACGCATAGCCATAGGCTGTGTCGAAAAACTTACTGGTTTCTTTCGCTTTTTGGAAATTGGCTACCGCCTGATCATAGCTTTCATCCGCATGTGCAGTGGGCGCTGCAAATAGGCTCACGATAAGGCATGTCGATGCCGCAATGGCAGTTAAAAATGATTTCATGGTAACGCCTCTTCAAGTCTTCGGTTGCTCCAGACTAGCCTTTATCGACACAAATGACAGCCAAAAGTGACATATGTGTCAGCTTAGGTTCAGTGTTCGGCTTAATGCTTGGAGTGATATTGGTGGTGATGATTGGAGTATGGTTTCGCTAATTAGTTCTTAGGTGCTGAAGAAGCTTGGGGATTTTCTGCGTCGTCCTGCTGAATTTGATGCAAGAATTCATACTCCTCAGGAGTGAGCACATTTTCAATCGCGATTGGGCGTGGTTGTGATAGGGGTTTTGCCATGCGACCTTTTAGATAGGCAGAGCGGGTGATTTGTTTCAGGCCGTATACGGCCAACATATACATGCTCAGCAGTAAGGTGAGTCTAGGTAACGCATGGGAGAGCAATGACAAGTTATCGCCTAGATAGAAGGGTAAAATCACCACAAATACGCGGATCAACCAGTTCAACAACATGGCCAAGGTCAAACCTATCAGCCAACGAAATCGAATGGTACCGAGTGCCTCTTGGGTGAGTGTGACATCAGTTTGATTGCGTTTATGCCGACGAAACAGTACCCACAACGCGACAAAGTAACAACAGGTTTGTACTGATAGCAGTGCGGGCAGTATGGCGCCCCATTGGCTAATGCTAATTTCCTTCAGCATTTGGGTTAAAGGCTGCCATTCTCCATTGGGATAAGCGGTCAATCTTAGGCCGATATCTAGAATGGCGAAAACTAAGGTAAAAGCCGACGGCCAGTAATGTTTTGAAAATCCTAGCGGTTTATGGGTCGGAACTAAACTGCGTTTGCAATAGAGATAGAGCAAAGGCATAAGCAAAAAATAGATGGGGTTTATCAGGTTGAATAGAATATGGATCGGAATTGGACTGTTATCGCGATTCAACAAACCCGTTAAGAAGTATAGGGCGATGAGACTTAAGAAAGCGGCGAGGAGTTTTTGGTTAGTGTCGGGGTGATAAAAGTAGCGAATATAAATAGCTAACGCGAGGCAATGTACGCCTCCAAATAACGACAACCACCAGTAAGCTTGAGCGAAAAAAGTATTAAAATCGTTCATATGCGATACCTCGAGCCCTGTTATATCAGGGAAATCGGCTCGGTAAAAGTATCGCCGTTAGTTTTTCTGCTGGTTGGCTATGCGCCGATGCCGATTTGAAGCTGCTTCTGGCACAACGCTTGGAACGGGAACGCGTTCTGCGAGTAAGTGTTTGATTGCACGAATGGGATGCGGTAACAGCATCCTAGGACCGGAGAAGATCATGATCTCTTTGACGATTTGTTTCTGCGCGGGTTTGTAACAATGCACTGGGCATTTATTACAGGTAGGTTTGCTTTGTCCGTAGGGGCAGCGATCTAGGCGTGTCGCGGCATAATCCAATAGCTCGATGCAATCTGCACATAGACCTGTTGAATCTTGGCCTTGGTGTTTCGCTTTGCAATAAATCGCCACCATAGCGGCAATGGTCTGGTGTTCGTACAGGAGTTTGCCCGTAAGTAGTGTGGCTGTGCCCATTGGAATACCTTAGCTTGTTACTCGGATATCCCATCATAGGCAGTGAAATTGGCGCTGACAAAACGAAAGCGCCAATTTATGAAGGTGCGCACAAAATGGGGCTTTAAACAATCCTGCCATCTTAGCATCCGCACCTAAAAGTAAACCTTAGATATGCATCACTTTGTCGGCAGCCAGTGTCCAGCGGGTTAAATCTTGTAGCGTACCTATGTGCGCGCCTTCGATGATCATTTCCGCCGTGACGCCTCGCGCTTGAGCGCAGGTCTTACAAAGCAGAATCGGCACTTGCTGCGCTGAGAGGATCTCGAACATCTGTTGTAGGTTATAGCTTAAGTCGGGTGTGGTTTGATTTTTGAGTGCGCCAAACACGGCATCAGACATGAGAAAGAGTTTAAGATCGACGGCTTGTTCATCCTGATCCTTCAGTGCTAATGCGATGCGTAGGCTGTTAAATAGCTTTTCTGTCCCGTAGGGGCTAGCGTGGGCCACGATAAGAATACTTTGCATCAGGTTTTCCTTATATTTGTCGTAAACTGGGCGATTGGGGTGATAAGGCAACGCGGTTCCGTCAGTCTAGCGCAATTGGCTATAACTATTTGAGCGCAAGCTCGTATAAAAAGGCATAAATACTTGATTTACACCGACACAATGGACTTTAATAGCGGTTAATCTCTGCTCAATTTTTAGCTAGACTCGGTTGCCATGGACACTGTCCTAATGGATTTTGGCAAACCAATTGACACGGCTTCTGACGAGAAGCGGCCATCAAAGGTGAACAAGAATGAAGATCATAGTCGTATTTATACTAATTGCTGTCGGGGTGTTTTTATTCCTTCGCGCGCAGCGATTGGCGAAAGAAGAACAAGAGGCGATGAAACCCAAGTCGACCACGGTAAAACCTGTTGTTCCTACCGAAGAAGTACCAATTTCCTCCGCTGCTGACCCCGAGCCTGTTGAGCCGGCAGAGGACGCTCGCGTGGTGGAAGTTGAGCCCGTCATCGAAGTGGAAGCGGAATTAATGCCCCGTGAGACTGACGACCCTGCGAACATTTCGGTGGCGCTAGACACAGATATCATCGAAGTCGATATTCCTGCGGCCCATAATGAAGAGGCGGTGATCATCTTAGGCACCACGCCAACAGATGAACAAGCTGACACCGAAGGTGATGTTAAGACGGAAGCAGAGCCAGCATCGAGCAAGCGTTCAGAGGTCGGTGCACCAGGGGCTTGGGCGAATGTAACCTTAGTTCGGGCCTTTGAGGAGTATCAAGGGGCAACGTCAGCCAGTGCTCGCTATACCGCGCTGCAAAATATGGTCGCTGAGTGCTACAAGCAGCGTAAATCGGCAGATTATCTCAACTATGGCGCTCAGTTAGCTGAAGAATATGTCGCACTGTTCAAAGCAGCTAGCGCCGAGCAAGGCAAAGATACTGAGCTCAAATCTTCCGGTTTCTTGCATTTAGCCACCTTGCTGAATGATACCCAAGCCTTCGATGCCGCTATTGTCATTTGTCGTAAAGCATTAGCGCTTGGGCTGAGCGATGGCACTGTCACTGGCTTTGAGGGCCGGATAAATCGGATTGAGAAAGCACAGGCTAAAGCCGCCACGGCTTAACACTTTGGATGGGAGCGCTTAGCGGGTAAATCCTTAAACGAAAAGCGGTTATTTCCCTCGTCTAAGCAGTGTAGAATCCCTGCTAACTGAATGCGCAAAAGGCGAACTAAGGTTCGCTTTTTTTATGGGCTTGATAGGGGAAAAATGAAACTAAGCTATGCCTTACAGAATGTCTTATTCGGGCTTGGATTATTGCTACTCAGTGGCTGTACTAAAACCCCAGAATGGACCCTATTTTATTATCCCGATGTGAGTGCCATTCCGGTGACGCCTTTGCAGGCTGAGGATATTAATGGCTACTACGACACCCTAGCGCAATGCCAGAGCAAGGCCCACGGCATGCAGCGTCTAAGCAGCTCTGGCGTGAGTGGCTTTGGCCTTGGGGTGTATCAATGTGGGCACCTATGTGAGTTCGACGATAAGTCGGTGCTGGTTTGCAAGACCATGAGCCAATAGGTGGACAAGATGAAGTTTAAACAGGATTTTTTTACACAGTTACCTGAGTTTTACTCGCAAGTGTACCCACAAGGGATAACTAAGCCTGAATGGCTGGCATGGAGTGATGACGCTGCGCAATTGATTGGCTTAAGCCAACCCACCGATGAGCTGTTATTGGGCTTGTCTGGCAATGCCGCCGTCGATGGCGCAACTTATTATGCCCAAGTGTATAGCGGCCACCAATTTGGCGGTTATACGCCGCGGTTAGGGGATGGACGCTCGATCATTTTAGGTGAAGCGATTGGCCCAAATGGCGCATGGGATGTCGCCCTTAAAGGCGGCGGTCCGACGCCTTATTCGCGCCGTGGTGATGGTCGAGCTGTGATGCGCTCTGCCGTGCGTGAGTTTTTAGTCTCTGAGGCGTTGCATCATTTGCACGTGCCGACGACCCGCGCCTTGGCCGTGATTGGCTCTGACCTGCCCGTATGGCGTGAGAGCCAAGAAACCGCAGCCATTACCGTGCGTTTAGCCCGTAGCCATATTCGTTTCGGTCATTTCGAGTTTTTCTGCCACAGTGAACGCGGCCGTGCCGATAAGCTGATTCAATTACTCAACTTCACTATTACTCAGCATTATCCCCATTTGAGTTGTGATGCCGCAGGCTACAAAGCGTGGTTTTTACAGGTAGTGCAAGATACCGCCAAGATGATTGCCCACTGGCAGGCGGTCGGTTTTGCCCATGGCGTGATGAACACAGACAATATGTCGATTCTGGGTGACAGTTTTGACTTCGGTCCCTTTGCATTCCTCGATACATTCCAAGAAGATTTTATCTGTAATCATTCGGATACCGAAGGTCGCTATGCCTTTGGTCAGCAGCCGGGTGTCGGTTTGTGGAACTTGCAACGCTTAGCGCAGGCGCTCACGCCCGTGATCCCATCCGATGACTTAATTGCCATTCTTAATCAATACCAAGAGGCGCTAGTGCAGCCTTATTTGCGCTTGATGCGGGCAAAACTAGGTCTTTCAGTAGTTGATGTCTCGTCGGTAGAGCAGGACAAACAGGATCTCGACCTCATAGGTAGATTCACTGTGCTGATGGAGAAAAATCAGCTTGATTACACTCAGACTTGGCGTCAATTAGGTAAGTTAGATCCGACCAGCAAACACAGTGCGCTGCGGGATGACTTTATCGATGTCAGCCAGTTTGATGCTTGGTATCAAGCCTATCAACAGCGATTGGGCGCGGTGGCTGATATCCCTGCGTGGCAAATTGAGCGCAATAGTGTGAATCCCAAATATATTTTGCGTAACTATTTAGCCCAAGAGGCGATAATCGCGGTAGAAGAGGGTAATCTTGCGCCGCTGCATTTGCTGCAAAAAATCTTAACTCAGCCCTTTGCTGAACACGCAGAACATGAAGACTTGGCCAAGCGTCCACCGGACTGGGGCCAAGGTTTGATCATGTCATGTAGTAGTTGATTGGATAACAAGCATGAAATTACCAAGCACGCATCTAAAAGCCATTAGCTTAGATACCATTCGCTTAGATAGAAGCGCCTTAAGTTTAGCGGTCAGTGCGGATATCGATTTTGATCGTTTCGCCGACTTTGCCGAACCCTTAGCCGCGGCGCTCGATTGCACTGTGCGCGAGCGTCAGTGGGGCGCCGACAGGCATCAATGGTTATTAGAATTTGAAGGCAGCCAGTTATGGCTCAATTATGAGTTTTACGGCAACATTTGCTGGCTCTCGACCGAACGAGAAGCCGATTTTGAGGTGCTGGAATACTTAGCCACTTTGCTGCAACCTCACCTAAGAGTGAACTGAATATGAGTCAGAATATGACGCCACCAACCACGAGTTCTAGCGGCGCTGAGTTCCATTTTCAAGCCCTAACGCCGGATTTGATCTTAGATGCGATCGAAAGTTTGGGCGTGTACCCGGAAACAGGCCTGCTTGCGCTGAACAGCTACGAGAACCGCGTCTATCAGTTTCGCAGCGATGAAGGGCTGCGTTATGTGGTGAAGTTCTATCGACCCGACCGTTGGAGCGACGCGCAGATCCAAGAGGAGCATGATTATGCGCTCGCACTTGCGGCAGAAGATATCCCGATTGCGGTACCTGTGATCATCGAAGGTCATACGTTACACAAGTATCAAGGTTATCGATTTACCTTGTTTCCTTCCTTGGGTGGCCGTGCCTTTGAAGTCGATAATTTAGAACAGCTGGAATTAGTTGGTCGATTCATCGGTCGTATACATCAGTACGCGGCGCAAACGGTATTTACTGAACGTGAACCCTTGAATCCGCAGATTTTAGGCGCCGAGCCGCTCGCGTGGTTAAAGCAATCCAATCTGGTGCCTAACAGCCTACGCTTACCGTTCTTTACCGTAGTAGAGCAGGTGTTGGCTAAGGCGAATGCGATTTGGGAGCGCCAAGATTTTGCGGCCATTCGTTTGCATGGCGATTTACACCCAGGCAATATTTTGTGGACGCCAGACGGTCCCGGATTCGTCGATTTAGACGATGCGCGTATGGGGCCAGCAATTCAAGATTTATGGATGATGTTAACGGGTGATAGAGCGCAGCAGTTGATGCAGCTCGAGATATTACTCGAAGCCTATGAAGAGTTTTGTGAGTTTGATACCAGACAGTTAGCCTTGATTGAACCGCTGCGGGCGCTGCGTATGGTGCACTACAACGCGTGGATTGGTCGTCGCTGGGACGATCCAGCTTTCCCGATGAACTTCCCTTGGTTTGGGGATGAAAAGTATTGGGAACAGCAGATCTTGGCATTTAAGGAGCAACTTTTTGCTCTTGGCGAGCCACCACTGAGCCTAGTGCCTTATTAGTATTGAGCAAAATCTAATGTCACAGACGTATCTTGTGACATTAGATTGAACTCTTAAGCTTGAGTTACACTCAAAAAATGGAATATGTTAGTCTCCAGCCAATTTATCAAAAATGATTTAAGGAATGTTCATGAAAAAAGTATTACTTATGGCCGCGGCTTTATTACTGGCGCCACTGGCTGTATCGGCTGTGGAATACCAAGAAGGTGTGCATTACACAGTGATTAACGATGGCCCAGCAACCGCTAAGCCTGAGATCACCGAGTTTTTCTCTTTCTATTGCCCACACTGCTTTAATTTCTCTAAAACAGTTGTGCCAAAAATTCTCGCCGAAAAGCCAGAAGGTGTAGCGTTTAACCAAGCACACGTTGATTTTATTGGTAAAGAAATGGGCGTTGAAATGTCACGCGCATTTGCTGTTGCACATCAGTTAAATGTCGATGAAAAAATGGATGCGGCGTTATTCTCTGCCATTCATGAGAAAAAAGAACACTTTACTAACCTTGCCGATATTCGTGCCCTTTTCGTGGCTAACGGTGTCGATGGTAAAACCTTCGATGCGGCGGCAGAATCTTTCATGGTGAAGGCGCAAATGGCGAAAATGAAGCGTGATACTGAAAACGCTAAGCTGACAGGCGTACCTGCTCTTGTCGTTAACGGTAAGTATCGTGTTGAGACTGGCGCGATTAAATCCTACGACGAACTGTTAGATATCGCTTTCTACTTAACCAAA
The DNA here is from genome assembly GCF_031931965.1 of Shewanella sp. SP2S2-6. Lineage (NCBI taxonomy): Bacteria > Pseudomonadati > Pseudomonadota > Gammaproteobacteria > Alteromonadales > Shewanellaceae > Shewanella > Shewanella sp. SP2S2-6. The sequence continues at coordinate 37,206 of NZ_JAUOEQ010000021.1, forward strand.
AAATAGTTTTATGGCGTTATCACATCACTGTCATGCGGGTTTGTAATAATGCTGAATATACTGAGTTTGAAAGGAGCCTGAGGGCTCCTTTTTTATTGCGGTACGGCGCAGACTAGGCGATTTTGAGGTTAGTCGCTTGAACTTATTGAATAAAAGCGAGGCAAAAAATAGGCAAAAAAAACCGTACTTCTTGTAAAAGAAAGTACGGACTTGAGCCAGAGGACTCATTTTTACCCTGAGTAACGCTGTTAATTTAGCAGAGCGTCAAAAAAATGGCAAGTGACATTATTATGGCGTTTTGTTTATTTGGGTTACAGCGTGGCAAATTGATAAGTTAACTAAATCAGATGATTAACTGTTTTTGGCAATAAATTATGAAAAAAAGCACGCTAACGATGAAACTCAAGTGGTAAAGCTTCTGTCAAACAACTGTAATCAATAACAACAAGAATGCTTGTAGGTGGTCATATGAGAGTTTTTCCTGTCTACGCACCTAAGCTTATCGTTAAGCATGCGCGTATTTTTCTCACTGGTGTTATTTGGGTTAAAGACTTAGGACGATTGGAATTTGAGAAGGGACGGTTTTTGCTGCCAAGAAAAAGCCTGCCAAAAGTGAAGCAGGCTATTTTAGAATTGAACGAACTGATCGAAGCGCAGCATCATCAAACAAAGGCTGTTTAGATTTCGCTGTTTAACAAGCCAACAAGGCCAGTCACTTTTTCGTTCCAAGAAGTGAGTTCTTCTTGTAGTTGCTGGTTTTGCGCATTCAATTGTTGATTGTGCTCACTCAGCGTAGACGCTTTTTGCTTCTCTTCTTCAAGCTCCATTTTTAGAAGCTCGATCGTTTCGAGTGCAGCCTGGATTTTGGTTTCCAGTTTGGACAGTAATTCAAGGCTCATCTGGAGAGTCCTATGGTTTCTGGATGGGACTGTGATTCTAGCAGTGCCTAGAACTTAAGGAATAGCGATTCTTGTCGTTTGGTCAAAAAACACCCTATTACTGGGTTCTAAATTAAGTTTTTTTGCATTTGTTATTAACTCGTTAGTATTCTTGGTTTTATTTTTTATCGGAATGGTCCATGTCGCCTAGTCTGCTCGCCATACTCCCGCTACTGTTGACCTTAACCTTAGCCCTGTTTTTACGTCGTACACTGGTGGCGTTAGGCGTCGGCATCGTCTCTGGCGCGCTATTGCTCGCCCAATTTGACCCACTGCAAACTGGGCGGTATTTGCTTGATATCGGCGTTAAACAATTCTATGCCCAAGGTGCTTGGCAAGCGTGGCACCTCAATGTGCTATTGGCCATGTTGCTGCTAGGCAGCATGACGCAGTTATTAGCACGTGGCGGCGCCGTGGGTCAGTTTGGTGATTGGCTTTATAGCCGTATCCGCACTGAACGTCAGGCACGTCTGGGCGTCGTTTTCCTTGGTTGGTTAGTGTTTATTGATGGAATTTTCAGTTGCCTTGCCGTCGGCCATGTTTGTCAGCCATTGAGCCAGCGTTATGGCATTCGTCATGAGCAGCTCGCCTATTTGGTCGATTCCAACGCTTCACCTCTGTGTGCGCTATTGCCTTTCTCTAGCTGGGGCCCCTATGTGATGGCTCTGATTGCGGGGATCAGCTTTTTGCCCGTGTCACCGCTGGAAGCCTTTATCGATGTGGCTTTATTTAATTTTTACGCCATAGTGACCTTAGGTTTGTCCGTGCTTGTCGCTTGGTATGGCGTGGGTTTTCGCTCTTTTGTCGCCGCTACCGTGGTGGAATCTTCTAGTACAGTCGAGGCCAAGGGCAATCCTTGGCTACTCGCTATTCCTATGCTGACTCTGTTATTGGCTTCGGTGGGATTAACTTTGTGGTCTGGTGCCCAGCAGGTCTCTTCTTGGGATGTGTCGCTCTGGCTGGCTAAGGCCGATATTGGCGCCTCTATGCGCGATGCTTGTTTGTTGGCGACCTTGGTCACTCTGATTATGTTGGGCTTGTCTGGGCGACGCTTAACGGCGTTAGTGGGGGATTTGAGCCACGGTGTGCGCATGATCGCCTTTGCTATTGCAATTTTGCTCTGCACTTGGATGATTGGCGCTGTTATCCAAGATCTTGGCGTGGCGAAATTGTTGGCCGCTTGGGCTAAATCTTATCTTTCTCCACACTTGCTGGTGGCGGGAATGTTTTTACTCTGCGCGATAATGGCTTTTGCGACGGGCTCGAGTTGGGGCACATTTGCGATTATGATCCCGATTGGTGCTGAGATTGCTCATAACCTTGATCCTCATCTGTTGTTACCAGTATTGAGCGCTGTGATGGCGGGGTCAGTTTTTGGCGATCACTGCTCGCCCATTTCAGATACCAGCGTGCTCAGTGCGACCAGTTCAGGTTGCGCTCCCCATGACCACGTGGTGACTCAGTTGCCCTTTGCGTTAATCGCGGCGTGTTCGGCCCTGATTGGATTCCAATTAGTGAATTTAGACGTGGCGACGCCGTTAGTGTGGTTGGCCGTGGTGAGCTGTGGTCTCGGTTTATTTGCCTTGATGGCGCGCTTCTATTCGCCTTGGCCTAAGTTAGTACCGCAGACATAACGCCTGTTTATCGTTAAAATGGCCTATTCGGTTTGAGCTGAACCCTTTATTTCAATGTACTGATTTAAGAGATGATCAATATGAGCATTACCCGTTTAGACGTTGGCACCCGCATGAGCAGCATAGTCACTCATCAAGGTACTGTGTATCTGTGTGGCCAAGTGGCGAAGGATAAGTATCAAGATATCACTGAGCAAACCGTCACTATGCTTGAAGAAGTCGATACCTTGTTGGCGCAGGCGGGGAGTTCGCGTGAGCATTTGTTGTCAGCGACTATCTATCTGAAAGACATGGGTGATTACTATGCGATGAATGCCGTATGGGATGCTTGGGTGCCTAAAGGCCATGCGCCAGCCCGCGCTTGCGTGCAAGCTGCTATTGCTGAGCCGGAATATTTGGTTGAAGTGTCTGTAATAGCGGCGGTCGCTGTTTAAGCGCGGAGCTATTTTTCGTCCAGTTTAGAATCCTGTCACCGAGTGTCATGACTCGGTGAAGCTTTTCCGCAATACACCTCGCTATCTAAACCTGCATTGTTCATCACGTTCACTCTCTTCTAGCTAAATCTTTCAGCTTTAACCTAATAAGTATTCCATTAAATGTTTAGGCACAAGCGGTGGATGATCCACATATTGCATTGAGAGTGCCGCGGCGATCGCATCAATATTCTGTTGCGCTAAGCCCTGTTCGATAATGGCAAACGCCCAAGGAGCCTCAGTTTTGAGCTTTAGGTAATAAGGCGTGTTGATAAATTGTGCGAGTGAGTAAGCCGCGCCACCTAAACCATGCCCCCAACCATCGCTAACCTGAAAGGGTCTATCAAGATGCGCCGTATCAAACTCAATCAGCTGGGGATATTGGCCATTATGCCCACCAGTCCAGTGACCGATTTCAACCGCTAACATTATCTTTGCCATGTGTTGTCCTCGCTAACCTTGTTTAGTGGCAATCAGCACCCTGCCAAATTCAGCATTCACATCGACAGGCGTGATAGCGACGATATGGTCGAGCCTAAGAGATTGTTTATTTTGTTGCTGCTGGATAACAAGCCACTCGGTTTTGTCGGCTCTGGTCTGCGTGGTGATGGCTTGACCTTGGCACTGCGTGCCATCAATCAACTCAATCTTGAGTTGATAACCGCGCAGGCAGGCAAGTTCGAGGTAATCGTAGTGCTCACAGGGGATCATCTTATAGTCAGACATAGGTTTATCTCATCGGGAGTTCGACCCCATTGTGGCAAAAATACTTGCCATTGGCATTATGCGTGACCCAATGCTGATTGTTTTATCTAGTATCTAAGACAGTGTGAAAGGCTGAGCCAAGCATGTTAGCGAGTTTTTTATTGCTTAGACCTTTATACCCAAGCTACCTGAAGATACGAGTTTCAGAGCGCCTAGGGTGCTTCAATTCAAGGCGCATCAATGACAGAATGTCGGTCACCTTTTGAATTGATGCAACACGGAAGTGGAGTTCCCTAGGCGCTCCGTCCCGGCGGGTTTTAATGCACTTTATGCTGTGTTGGTTATTTTTAACTTAGCCCACTAGGTCCGCAAATAACCGCAATCGCCATGGATGGCGTGAATGCCATTTATGCAGGAGCAATAAAGGGCCTTGCCTAAAGTGCGTTACCATTCCGTTAACATCAGCCGCTGAATCCTGCATCTTCAGATTGTTTGGGTATAGATATGCGCGCCCCTCTTGACTTTATTCCTGTCGCTCCCTAGTCTGCTTGTTCAGTAATCAAGGTGGTATGCGATGGAAATAACTTACAATTTAAAACCTGCGTCCGAGCGCCGTACTGAGCAATTCAAGCCCGAGGGGAATGTGGGCTTTGGTAGCCTCAGAACCGATCATATGTTTTTGATGGATTATCATGATGGACAATGGTGCGATCCGCGCATCGTTCCTTATGGACCATTTGAAATGGCACCGGGTGCAATGGCGTTGCATTATGGCCAGTCGATCTTCGAAGGCGCGAAAGCCTTTATGCACGAAGATGGCGAGATTTATACTTTCCGCATTAATAAGAATGCCGAGCGGATGAATCGCTCCGCCGATATCGTCTGTATTCCCAATATCGATGAACAAATGCAGATGGATGCGATCAATGCGTTGATCGATGTCGATCGCCTCTGGTTCCCGATGCAAGAAGGCGCGTGTCTGTATATTCGTCCTTTTATTTTTGCGACCGAAGACCGCCTCTCTGTGAGCCCAAGTTCGCGTTATACCTTCTGTGTCGTGTTAAGCCCAAGTGGCGCTTATTATGCGGCTGGCGTGAACAAAGGCATACGCTTACTGATCAGCAAAACTTTCCATCGTGCAGTATCGGGTGGCACTGGCGCCTCAAAAGCCGCGGGTAACTATGCGGCTTCGTTGCGTGCGGGTAAAGCGGCGGCAGCCTTTGGTGCATCGCAAGTGTTATATCTCGATTCGACCAATCAACAGATTGAAGAAGCGGGCGCGATGAATCATTTCCACATTCTGAAAGATGGCACTGTGATTATTCCAACCTTCACAGACACTATTTTGAAGTCGATCACCTCGCAATCCATTATGGAATTGGGTGAGATGCTCGGATGTGAAGTGCGCCAAGAGACTGTCATGCTTGATCAATTTATCGCCGATATCGAATCGGGTGAAATTATCGAGGCGGGTGGTTTTGGTACGGCAGCCGTGGTTTCAGCCGTGGGTTCCTACATTTTTGAAGATGGCCACATAGTCACAGTTGGTAATGGTGAAGTGGGCGAGCATATTCAGCGCATCTACAAACTGTATACCGAAATCCAAAAGGGCCACATTCAAGGTCCTGAAGGCTGGGTTAAGCGTGTTGAACGTTTAGCAAAGTAAGGAATTTGTGGTGATGTTTAAAGGCTCCTAGGAGCCTTTTTTATTGGCTGAATTTTGCGATGACATTTGTAGGCTTCGCCTCAAATCAAATCGGCTGTGGCTTAGAGTGATTCTTGAGTAAAGTTAAAAAGTCTGCAGCACTTAAGGGTTTACTGAGTAAGAAACCTTGTACTTGATCGCAACCCTGCATCGCCAAGAAGTTGAGTTGTTCTTGGGTCTCTACGCCTTCGGCGACAACGTTGAGGTCTAAACTGTGGGCGAGGGCGATAATCGCGCTGGTGATGGCCGCATCGTCGGGATCATTGGTGATGTCTCTGACGAACTCTCGATCAATTTTCAGCGTGTCTATCGGGAAGCGTTTGAGATAACTCAGGCTCGAATAACCCGTCCCAAAATCATCCACCGCTATGGTTAAGCCTAGGGCCTTGAGTTTTGACAAAATACTGACCGACTCCTGCGGATTGCCCATGATCATCGACTCTGTCAGTTCAAGCTCAAGGGATTGTGCTGGTAGACCAGAAACTGCCAAGGCCACTTCTATGGTGGAGATAATATCAGCCTTAAGTTGGCGCGCCGATAGGTTAACGGCGACAGTGATACCATTGAATCCTAAGCTGTTCCATTCGGCTAATTGCTGGCAGGCTTGATTGATCACCCAATGGCCAATTTGGGTGATGATGCCGGTTTCTTCCGCCAGCGGAATAAACTCGACGGGGGAAATGGGGCCAAGTTCAGTGTGATGCCAACGTAAAAGCGCTTCTATCCCAGTCAGCGAAGCATCTTTTAAACAGAACTTAGGCTGATAAACTAAGCTCAACTCGTTGCGTTGAATCGCCTGTTTTAACCCACTTTCGAGTTGCACATGGCGCGTGGCAATTTCATTTAACTTAGAAGTATAAAACTGGAAGTTATTCCTGCCTGATGATTTTGCGTGGTACATGGCAGTATCGGCAAATTTAATCAGCGAGTCGGCGTTGTCGGCATCGTTTGGATAGAGACTGATACCGATAGAGGTCGAAATGGTCAGCGTTTTATCGTCTAATAAAAAGGGCGTTTGGAATGCTCTGAGCACTTTTTCTGAGATCAAAGTAGCGGCTTTGGTTTTCGCCACCCCTTCTAAAATAATGGTAAATTCATCACCGCCTAGGCGTGCGACCGTATCGCCATCGCGCACTGCATTTTGCAGTCTTCTGGCAACGGCTTTGAGCAGTAAATCGCCGACATGGTGACCCATGGAGTCGTTGATATGTTTAAAGCGGTCGAGATCTAAAAACAGTAAGGCGACGATATTATTCGCTCTATGCGCTTGGGTAATCGCGTGATTGAGCCTGTCTTGGAATAAGGTCCGGTTAGGCAGGCCCGTTAAGGTGTCGAAACTGGCGAGGAAACGCAGATCTTCTTCGGCTTTTTTCCGCTGTGTGATATCGGTAAATACCGCGACGAAGTGACTGGTTTCACCTTTAATATCGATAACTTGGTTGATCTCAAGCCAGACTAAAATCGCCTGCCGTTGTTTATTGCGGATCCACAGTTCCCCGACCCAATGTTTATGGCGCAGTAGCTGTTGTTCAATTGTATTGAACAATTCACGCTGTTGGCGCCCAAAGGCTAAATGAATGAAATGCCTGTCGGTGATTTGGCGCTCTGTGTAGCCAGTAATGGCACAAAAGGCAGGGTTAACCGAGCGAATGCGATAGTCTAGGCCCGCAACGACAACCGCTTCATTCATACTGTTGAGCACTTGCGAGGACAATACCAGCTCGTTCTCAATCAGCTTACGAGAGGTAATATTACGGTTAGTCCCTGTCATGCGGATTGGGTTATCTAGGCTATCTTTTTCAACCACTTTGCCACGGTCTAAAATCCACACCCAATTACCCGGTGAGCGTTCGACACGGTACTCGGCTTCGAAGAAAGGCGAGCGGCCTTGAAGGTGCTCGTTTAGCTCAAGTTTGAATCTCTCTCTGTCTTCAGAGTGCATGCTCTCATGGACAATATTGCTGCTGTTCCAATGGGGAATCGAAGAGTCCATATTGGTACGATAGACTTGGTTTTCGGGTATGTTCCAGTCCCACATGCCATCGCCAGACGCCCAAAGTGCCAGTTTTAGCCGCTCCTCTGAGGCGCGAATGCTGGTTTCAAATTCACGTTGTATTTGATGTTTCTTTTTACGCCAGAGAATGACCCAAGCCAGCAGTCCTAAAGTGAGTAAGAAATAAAGGACGTAGGCGAATTGAGTGCGATAGAAGGGGGCTTGTACATTCAGATCGACAAGCAGCGCGTAGGCACCTTCTGAGTTGTATTGCAGCCCATGACGAACATGTAATCGGTAATGGCCAGGATTGATGTTAGTGAAGGTGATTTCATTGCCTGTGGGTAGCTCATGCCATCTGTTATCAAACCCTTCGAGATAATAGCTGAAACGGTTTCTACCCGTGTAGCTGAAATCCAATGAGGTCACCTCAAAACTGATTAGCTGATCGCTATAGTCCATCACTATGCTAGGGGGGCGGCTTAAATCGAGAATCGTATGGCCTTTTCCCGCAATGCTATAGCCAGTGAGCGCGACTTTAACATCGGGTCGTTGATCTGGAATCGACTCTGGATTGAAACGATTGATGCCATTAATGCCACCAAACCAAAGATCACCATCGCTGTCCTGGAGTTTTACGCCGCCGTTAAACTCCAGTGCCTGCAATCCTTCCTGTTCGTTGAATATGATGACGCGATTGGTTTTAGGGTCAAGTTTGCCTATGCCGGCATTGCTGCTAAACCAAATATTATGTTCTTGGTCCTCAAGTAAGGCGTAAATAGTATCGCTTGGTAATCCCTGCTCGCGGGTGTAATGAGTAAAGCCTGCATCGGCATCTTGTGAGGGTAACTTACTGATCCCGCCATGGGTGGCGAACCACACCTCACCCGCCTGAGTCACCAAAATATCGCGGACACGGTTGTTAATTAGACTTTTTTTATCTGAGGATTGGTGGAAGTAAGATTTACCTATGCCCGTTTTCATATCCAGTTTCAGCAGGCCATCGAGTGTGCCTATCCAAAGCGTATCTTTGTGCGCTCTTAGGATTAAAAACTGGTTTTGTGCCGGATGGAAATTATCAATATGTGCCAATGAGATAAAAGTAAATTCATCGGTATCGATAGCCTTGCGATAGAGGGCGTGGGTCGTTGCGACCCAGAGATGGCCTTGATCATCAATTTCTAAACTTCGGATGTAATTGGCTTCAGAGCCTTGGTCTGTACTTGCTGAGACCTTGAGTAATTGGAAATCTCCCTCTGGCGATAGCCGACCAAGTCCATAGTTAGTGGCAAACCAGAGCACGCCCGCTTTGTCTTGGGCAATATCTCGCAGGGTGAGGTTTAAATTGCGTTGATGCACCCCTAAGGCGTTAGCAAATCGCTCCGTATAGTGCTCATATTTACCGTTAGCTAACATGCGCTTAAGCCCTGCGCCTTCAGTGCCTATCCAGAGGGCATCATCTTTGCTGCGGAATAAGGTGCGAATATTGTTGCTCTGTTGCGACAGCTCTGCGGTGTATTCGAAAATATGCTGAAAATACTGGCGACGGGTATTAATTTTATCTAATCCCGAATAACTGGCGCCTAGCCATAAGTTGCCAAAGGGATCTTGTAGTACACTCAGTATGTTATTTTCACTGATACTGTTGGTGCGCTTAGAATCATACCTATGATAGGTCGCAGTGAATGTTTTATCGTTTCTCTCGAGTTGAATGAGACCCGCTTCAGGCCCGACGATCCAAAAATCACCCTGTTCGGTTTGGATAAAATCCTTAATGTAAGGCACGTTATCGTCAGTCTGCCAGAGGATTTCGCCCTGCTGCGAGGCCAAGTTGTAGTGCCATAGTTGTCCACCTAGGGCTAAGGTGATCGAGTAGGCTGAGTTCGCTTTAATTTGATAGGCAGTAACATTTTGCGGCACGTTTAAGCGAGTGATGGTATTTGCACTGACGGCAAAGGTGCCGCTATCTTGGGTACCTGCCAGCAGGTAAGTGTTTTCAACATTGGCTAAGCTAGTGATATAGGGCTCGACGCTATTACCTAAACTCACTTGGGTAATGCGTTTGGTTTTGGTCGATAGGGAAAATAGTCCTGCTTTAGTACCAATCCAGAGTGTATTACCCACTATGCTGAGTTTGGTGGTGCGGGGATCGGTCAGACCTTGTTCTTGGCCAAAGTGCTCAAAGGTCCCTGTACTCAAATCGAGTCGATTGACCCCTTGGCTGAATGTGGAAACCCAAATATAGCCTTCTGAATCTTGAATAATGTCAGAGACATAACTTTCAGAAATACTGTTAGGATCGTTGGGTGAGTGGGTGAAAATATTGAAGTTATGACCATTATAGGCATGCAAACCATCTTGAGTGCCAATCCACAACATGCCAGCACTGTCCATAAACAGGCTGGTAATTGTATTCTGGTTGAGACCATCTTCACTGCGAATATGTTCAAATTTAAGCTGTGTAAAAGCCGCACTCAAGGGTTGCGTTAATCCATTGCACGATATCCCCCACAAACTTAGGATACAAAGCGCGCTTAGCACAAGCCTGTGGATTAGTTGACTCAAATTTTCCCCTACCAAAAAACGGCCCCATCCTGATTAGGTTTCTATTTAGTTTAGTTCTTAGCCTAGACCTTAAATGCCATTTTGTTGTAAAAATTTAGTTTAAATAACTGACTTGGTTTAAAAATAACCAAAATCGATGGGCGCGATTCTATCACCGATCATGCGATAGCTTAAATATACTGTTTCAGTGTCTTTGTGCTGGTTATGACGAGCTTTTTTTCCCGTGTTTAAGCTTAAGAAGCTTAGCACTGTTTAAGATAGGCCAACATATGATGCTGCGACAAATGCAGCGAAAACCAGTGCGTGGGGTCACTAAAATCACGAGGGCGAATAGAAAAAGACCTTGCCGGAAGGGGGAGAAGCAAGGTCTTTGGTTGAACTGTTTTACTTAGATAAAGTTACGCAGCGGGCACGCGCACAAAACCTTCCATCAGCACCCGAGCGCTGCGGCTCATAATGGCTTTGACGACTGTCCATTCACCGTTGACCATTGACGCCTCAGCGCCAACGCGCAAGGTGCCAGAGGGATGACCAAAGCGCACCGCATCTATTTTGTCCTTAGTGTCGCCGCCAGCGGCTAAGTTAACTAAGGTGCCTGGGATCGCTGCTGCTGTGCCAATTGCCACTGCTGCCGTACCCATCATGGCGTGGTGCAGTTTGCCCATCGACAGGGCGCGCACGAGCAAGTCGATATCATCGATATTGACGGGTTTGCCGCTCGATGACACATAGGCTTTGGGTTTAGCAACAATGGCAACCTTGGGCGTATGTTGGCGTGTAATGGCTTCATCTATATGTGAAATCAAGCCCATACGCACTGCGCCATAGGCGCGAATGGTTTCGAATTTTGCCAGTGCCGCTGTGTCGCTATTAATATCATCCTGCAGCTCAGTGCCTGTGTAGCCTAAGTCCTCAGCATTGATAAAAATGGTGGGAATGCCAGCGTTAATCATAGTGGCCTTAAAGCTGCCAATACCCGGCACTTCTAGCACATCGACAACATTGCCCGTCGGGAACATGCTGCCACTCCCTCCGTTAGAATTGGCATCTTCGTCTGCAGCCGGGTTCATAAATTCGATTTGCACTTCAGCCGCGGGAAAGGTCACACCATCGAGCTCAAAATCACCGGTTTCTTGCACTTCACCCTTGGTGATGGGCACATGAGCGATAATGGTTTTGCCTATGTTGGCTTGCCAAATACGCACAGTGCAGACGCCATTTTGTGGAATGCGGGCCGTATCAATTAAGCCATTACTGATGGCAAAGGCACCGACGGCGGCGGTTAAGTTGCCGCAGTTACCACTCCAATCGACAAAGGGTTTATCGATGGCCACTTGGCCGAACAGGTAATCGACATCGTGATCGGTTTGAGTGCTAGGGGAGAGGATCACAGTTTTACTGGTGCTTGAGGTGGCGCCGCCCATGCCATCGATTTGTTTGCCGTAAGCGTCTGGGCTGCCAATCACTCGCAGCAGTAGCGCATCACGGGCAGGGCCAGCAACTTGTGCGGCTTTCGGCAAATCCTGCAGACGGAAAAACACGCCTTTACTGGTGCCGCCGCGCATATAGGTCGCAGCGATTTTGATTTGTGGCGCGTGGGTTGTTGAAGCATTCATAGATTGACTCCAAAAGGACTCCCAATGGAATCCAAATGAGCGCCAGTAACTTAATTGGGGAAGTTATTGGCGCTCGGTTTAGCTAGCTTATCTTTAGCTGATATTCGCGTTTTACTTGAGCCGAGCCTTGATTCAAGACTCGACTCAAGCCTGATTCGATTTAAGCCTGATTCGATTCGAGAAAGTCCTGCGCGAAGCGTTGCAATACGCCGCCCGCCTCGTAGATTGAGACTTCTTCGGCGGTATCGAGACGACAGGTTACTGGCACTTCGATGCGCTCACCGTTTTTACGGGTGATAACGACGGTCAAATCCGCTCGTGGTGCTGGCGTGCCGAGGACATCGAACACTTCGGTGCCATCGATGGTGTAAGTCGCGCGGTTGTCGCCGGCTTTAAATTCCAGCGGTAACACGCCCATACCCACTAAGTTAGTGCGATGAATGCGCTCGAAACCTTCGGCAACAATGGCCTCAACGCCCGCTAAACGCACGCCTTTGGCGGCCCAGTCGCGGGACGAACCTTGGCCGTAGTCTGCGCCTGCTATGATGATCAGCGGCTGCTTACGTTCCATATAGGTTTCAATCGCTTCCCACATGCGGGTCACTTGGCCTTCGGGCTCGATACGCGTCAGTGAACCTTGTTGCACTTTACCGTCAACGATTGCCATCTCGTTTTTAAGCTTGGGATTGGCAAAGGTTGCGCGTTGGGCGGTTAAGTGATCGCCCCTGTGGGTGGCGTAGGAGTTAAAGTCTTCCTCAGGTAAGCCCATCTTGTGCAGGTATTCGCCCGCGGCGCTGTCGAGCATAATGGCGTTAGACGGCGATAAATGGTCTGTGGTGATGTTGTCACCCAGCACCGCTAGTGGTCGCATGCCCTTGAGTGCGCGTTCACCCGCCAATGCGCCTTCCCAGTAAGGAGGGCGGCGAATATAAGTAGATTGCGGACGCCAATCGTACAGCGGGCTAATTTGCTCGCCGTAATCGACGGCTAAATCGAACATAGGCTCGTACACTTTGCGGAACTGCTCAGGTTTAACGCTGGTCGCAATCACGGCATCGATTTCTTCATCCGATGGCCAAATGTCGATAAGTTTGACTGGATTGCCATCATGATCTAATCCCAGCACATCCTTTTCGATATCGAAACGTATGGTGCCAGCTATCGCGTAGGCGACGACCAATGGCGGCGAGGCCAAAAAGGCTTGTTTGGCATAGGGATGAATACGGCCATCAAAGTTGCGGTTACCCGATAACACAGCGGTGGCGTACAAGTCGCGGTCGATCACTTCTTTTTGAATCACAGGATCCAGCGCGCCGCTCATGCCGTTACATGTCGTGCAGGCAAAACCAACAATGCCAAAACCGAGCTGTTCAAGCTCAGGCAATAACTTGGCTTCTTCCAAATACAACTGCACCGCTTTTGATCCGGGAGCGAGTGAGGTTTTGACCCAAGGTTTGCGACTTAAGCCTTTGGCGTTGGCTTTGCGGGCAATCAGACCCGCGGCAATCACGTTGCGAGGGTTACTGGTGTTAGTGCAGCTGGTAATCGCCGCGATAATCACTGCGCCATCGGGCATTAAGCCGGGTTCGTTTTCGACTACGCCGCTAATTCCGCGCTCAGCAAGCTCTGATGTTGGCACCCGTGCATGTGGGTTTGATGGCCCTGCAATCGTGCGCACCACCGAGGATAAATCAAAACGCAGTACCCGTGGATAGTGCACTTCGGTCAAGCTGTCGGCCCATAAACCTGCAGTTTTTGCATAGGTTTCAACCAGTTTGACTTGCTCGGCTTCGCGGCCGGTTAAGGTCAAATAATCCAGCGTTTGCTGATCGATATAGAACATGGCGGCGGTGGCGCCAAATTCAGGCGTCATGTTCGAAATGGTGGCGCGATCGCCGAGTGTCAGCGCCGCTGCGCCTTCACCGAAGAACTCTAAGTAAGAAGAGACAACTTTTTGTGCGCGTAAAAATTCGGTCAAGGCCAATACGATATCGGTAGCTGTAATGCCAGGCTGCGGTCTGCCCGTGAGCTCGACACCGATAATGTCCGGTAGACGCATATAGGATGCGCGCCCTAGCATGACGCTTTCGGCTTCTAAGCCGCCGACACCTATGGCGATAACGCCCAGTGCATCAACGTGCGGCGTGTGGCTGTCGGTGCCAACTAAGGTATCAGGGAAGGCCACGCCATTGCGTGAATGCACCACAGGCGACATACGCTCTAAGTTAATTTGGTGCATGATGCCGTTACCCTGAGGGATAACATCAATGTTTTTAAAGGCTTTTTGCGTCCAATCAATAAAGTGGAATCTGTCTTCGTTGCGTCTGTCCTCAATGGCGCGGTTTTTGGCGAAGGCGTCTTTATCAAAACCACCAAATTCGACAGCGAGTGAGTGATCCACAATCAGCTGGGTTGGCACAACTGGGTTCACTTTAGCGGGGTCGCCACCTTTTGCCGCAATCGCATCACGCAGGCCTGCAAGGTCAACTAAGGCGGTTTGCCCCAAAATGTCGTGGCAGACCACGCGGGCAGGAAACCAAGGGAAATCAAGTTCTTGCTTAAATTCGATAATTTGTTTTAGCGAGTCGGTCAAAACGGCCGGATCGCAGCGACGGACTAAGTTTTCAGCCAGCACGCGCGAGGTATAAGGTAGCTTAGCGTAAGAGCCTGGAGCGATCGCTTCTATGGCTTCGCGGGTGTCGAAATAATCGAGTTTGGTGCCGGGTAAGGGCTTGCGATATTGGGTATTCATAGCTGTGTTCATAACATCATCCATTTCGGAAAATGAAGTTGGCGCGAGACAGACCTTTAACAGAAGTCTCGCGCCAGAGTCGTTAGCTTGGCTTAACGGTTGGCAATGGGGACGACTTTGCGTGGCGCTACGCCCACATAATCGGCACTCGGGCGGATGATGCGGTTGTTAGAGCGTTGCTCCATCACGTGCGCCGCCCAGCCCGTTACCCGTGAACACACGAAGATAGGCGTGAACAATTTAGTCGGAATATCCATGTAGTGGTACGCGCTGGCGTGGAAAAAGTCAGCATTACAGAAGAGTTTTTTCTGTTCCCACATCAGAGCTTCACAGGCAACTGATACGCGGTATAGACGGTCGTCACCGTTGGCTGCCGCCAGTTTTTCTGACCATTCTTTGATGATGGCATTACGTGGATCGCTGTCGCGGTAAATCGCATGGCCGAAGCCCATGATCTTATCTTTACGCTCGAGTTTACCCATTAAGATGTCGCGCGCATCGGCTTCGTCTTTCATGTCTTGGATCAGTTCCATCGCCGCTTCGTTTGCGCCGCCATGCAGCGGGCCGCGCAGTGAACCAATGGCACCAGTGACGCACGAATGCATGTCTGACAGGGTGGAAGCACAGACACGCGCTGTAAAGGTTGATGCGTTAAACTCATGTTCTGCATAAAGAATCAAGGATACGTCCATCACTTTTGCATGCAGTTCAGACGGCGCTTTACCGTGTAATAAATGCAGGAAGTGCGCGCCAATTTGGTCGTCATCGGTTTCAGTGTCGATACGCACACCATCGTGACTAAAGCGATACCAGTAACAGATGATTGATGGGAAGGCAGCTAATAGGCGATCGGTGATTTCACTCTGTTCGCTAAAGTTGTGCTCGGCTTCTAAATTGCCCAGCATAGAGCAACCAGTACGCATCACATCCATAGGATGAGTGTCTGCAGGAATGCGCTCTAACACTTCTTTTAAGGCTTGTGGCAGACCGCGAAGGCCTTTGAGTTTGGTTTTGTAGGCATCAAGCTGGGCTTGAGTGGGCAACTCGCCGTAAAGAATGAGATAGGCGACTTCTTCGAAGGTGGCATTTTCACCGAGATCTTTCACATCATAACCGCGGTAAGTGAGGCCCGAGCCTGACACGCCCACTGTGCTTAATGCGGTTTCGCCTGCGCTCTGGCCACGTAGTCCTGCGCCGCTTAACTTTTTACCTTCTGACATAATGTAATCCTTCCGTTAACGCTATTTGATTATTGCCAGCGCCGAGCACTGGCGTTTATTGGTTAAGGCTGCTGATGTAGGGCGGCAGCTTGTCGGTTATTTATCTTGGCTAAACAGTTGATCTAACTTGTCTTCAAAGGCGTGGTAGCCCAAGTATTGATACAAGTCTTTACGGGTCTGCATAGTGTCGAGCACGTTACGTTGATGACCATCATTCATCAGCGCTTGCATCACGTTCAGCGCCGCTTGGTTGGCTGCACGGAACGTACCCAGTGGATAGAGCACCATGTCGGCACCCGCCTCGGCGAGTTCTTCTTTATTGAACAATTGAGTTTGGCCAAATTCAGTCATATTGGCCAAAATCGGTGCTTTGACTTGCGCTTTAAAGTGGCGATATTGGTCTAGCTCAGTTAAGGCTTCGGCGAAGATCATGTCAGCGCCGGCGGCAATATACGCTTGCGCACGTTCGATACCCGCTTCTAAGCCTTCAACGGCAACCGCATCCGTACGCGCCATGATCACAAAGTTAGGATCGGTGCGGGCATCGACGGCCGCTTTAATGCGATCGACCATTTCTTCTATGCTCACGACCGCTTTGTTAGGTCTGTGGCCGCAACGCTTTTGCGACACTTGGTCTTCCATGTGCACAGCGGCGACGCCAACTTTCTCAAACTCTTTGATGGTGCGAGCAATGTTGAATGCGCCGCCCCAGCCAGTATCGATATCGACCAGTAAAGGCACTTGTGTGGCTGAGGTGATACGACCTGCATCGATCAGCACGTCGTTCATCGAGGTCATACCTAAGTCAGGCAAACCGTATGAAGCATTGGCAACGCCAGCGCCAGAAAGATACAAGGCTTGGAAGCCAGTTTGCTCTGCCATCAAGGCAAAATAGGCATTGGTGGTGCCAATGATTTGTAACGGTTTAGCCTTAGCAAGAGCTTGGCGAAAACGTAATCCTGCGCTTTGGGTCATGGTTTTGTCCTTATCCTTTTCCATTTATGGGAAGTGACATATTGAGCCGTATCAACTTAGCTGATATTGGCTAAGGTTTCTTTTGCGGCTGCATTGGCTTGCAATTCAATTAAGCGTAATTCTGTATTTTTACGCCCCTGTTCGATATGGCGACGCATCAACAAACTGGCGAGTTCACCATCGCGCTGGGCAATTGCTTCGACTATGCGTCTGTGTTCGGCAATGGCTTTAATGGGGCGATTTTTATTGGTGCACTGGTAGCGGTACATGCGCAGCAGGTGATACAGGCCGCCGACTAAGGTTTCCTGCAGATGTTTGTTACCGCTGGCTTGAATAATTTGGTAGTGAAAATCGACATCGCCTTCCTCTTGGAAGTAGGTATCACCTTTTGCGAGCGCTGCTTCCTGCATGGCGAGCAAATCTTCTAACTTGGCTAATTGTTCTGGGGTGATACGACTAGCGGCGAGTTCGCAGGCCATGCCTTCAAGCACGCTACGCAGTTGATATAAATCGTTAAGTTCGCTAACTGTCAGCTGAGCGACGCGGGCGCCAACATGGGGTGCGCGCACTACTAAGCGTTGTCTTTCTAAGGTTTGCAGGGCTTCGCGGGTCGGGCCGCGGCTGATGCCGTATTTTTCGGCCAGCGCTTGCTCGTTAATTTTACTGCCAGCAGGCAGTTCGCCCTTGATGATGCTGGTTTGGATCTGCACCAAAATTTGATCGGCGAGTGTGGTCGACGTTTTATCTGCCGAGGTCGATTTGACCTTATGCAGGTGGGGAACTTGAGTGTCATCAGAAACGAACGTCGTGTCTTGCTTCAACATAGAGCGCATCACTATTAATAGGATTGTCGACAATGGGTAAAAAATAGCCCTCCTTCGACAGATTGTCAACAATGTGTTTACTTAGACGTAAGTCTATATTTCAATGGGATTCTGATTTTATTATTGATTTTTATCGTTTTATTTTAATTTGTTCGTTTTTAATATTTTAGATTATGAATTTTTAAATATTAAATTGTCAACAATGAAGTGGTTTTTGCCGTCCATTCTTGTTGCAGGTGTTGATGGCTTTGGGGGAAATCGTCCAAATGCATTTTGCATGTTTGTCCTTCGCGTTATGCTATGGGCGGAATGACACGCTTGGAGGTGACAGTGGAAAAAGTGTTAGTGAGTAGTTGTTTACTCGGGCAAGCGGTGCGCTACGACGGTGGTCATAACTTGATGGAGAGCAAACTTGTACAGACGTGGCTTGAGCAAGGGCGGATTGTGGCGATTTGTCCTGAATGTACTGGCGGTTTGCCGACACCCAGACCACCTGCGGAGCGAGTTGGACAGCGTATCTTAACCGCTCAGGGTGAGGATGTGACCCACGTTTTTAGTCTGGGAGCCGATATCGCCCTTAAGCTGGCACAGCAAGAAGGGATTAAAGTGGCGATTCTAAAAGCTCGCAGTCCATCCTGCGGTAATAGGCAGATTTACGATGGTCAATTTGCGAAACAATTAATCGCGGGGCAAGAATTAACGGCTGAAAAACTCAGCGCCGCAGGGATAACCGTATTCAATGAATGTGAGTTATCCGCTGCAGCGGCATGGGTTGCCGAACTAGAGCAAAGTTAGAAAAGAACTAGAGCAGATCTAGCTCGCTTGAGTGTGATTAGTGCTGGTGGCGCTATCCGCGACATTTTGATTTGTTTGCAGTAACGCATGAATTTGTTGATCTTTTTCCGCCCACACTTGGTTTAACCAGCGTTGGAACTCGACGCGATACTCAGACTCAGAGAAGTAACGCGTTGGATCGACTTGAGGTACGGGCAGGGCGTTGATCCGCACGATAATCTTGCTGACCTTGCCGTTCATCACCCCAAACAGAATATCGTCAGGCGCATCTGGGTAGACAATTGTCATATCCAGCAGGTTAGTAAATTGCTCACCCATGGCCGATAGGGTAAAAGCGATTCCACCTGCTTTAGGGCGTAACAAATGTTGATAAGGCGAGTTTTGGCGTTGATGTTTATCACGGGTAAACCGGCTGCCTTCAACATAGTTAATGATTGACGTGGGCATATTTTTAAATTTTTCGCAGGCGCGGCGTGTGGTCGCTAAATCTTTGCCCTTAAGCTTTGGATTCTTCTTGAGTTTTGCTGGGCTGGTTCTGTTCATAAATGGCATATCCAGCGCCCAACAACCCAGTCCCATAATCGGCACATAGATGAGTTCTTTTTTGAGGAAGAACTTCAACATAGGAATATGGTTGCGTAACACATAAGTTTGCGCGGCGATATCGAAGCCACTGAGGTGGTTGCTGATCAGCAAGTACCAGCTGTTTTTATCGAGTCCTTCGAGCCCTTCGACGTCCCACTCAATTTTAGCGATCAAATACAAGATGCCACCGTTGCAGCAGGCCCACGCCCACATAAAACGATTCATAACCGCAGTCACCGCATTACGTGCACTTTGCGCTGGCATCACGAGTTTTACGACTCCGCCTATGCTGATAAGCGAGCCCCAAACGGCGGTATTAATGATCAGCAAGCTTAAGCTCAGCATAAACAACACTGGCCCGGGCAGGAAATTCAACATAGTGGCGTTACCTTTATTCTTTATTCGCTTGGCTAGCGAGTTGGCTTAACACTTGATCCTTAGTGAGCCAGAGTTGATTCAGTTGTTCTTGGAAGCCAATTTTAAAATCGCGGTCATTCATATAATCGCCGCGCATCGCAGGATCAATATCAGAAACCTTGATGTGTACTTTAACGCTTGGCAACTTGCCTGTCAGGTAGTCCCAATAGCTTGGCACTGCGTCTGGGTAATAAATGGAGACATCGACGAGCTTGTGGATCTGTTCACCCATGGCCGATAGTGCGAAGGCCATGCCGCCTGCTTTAGGTTTTAACAAATGTTGGAACTGTGAGTTCTGCTTTTGATGCTTAGCCTTGCTGATGCGGGTGCCTTCGACAAAGTTCATCACACTTACCGGTTTAGCCTTGAACTTAGCACAGGCTTTACGTGTAATTTCAATGTCTTTGCCCTTTAGCTTAGGGTTTTTACGTAGCTGTGCCGTGCTATAACGGCGCATAAACGGAAAATCGAGCGCCCACCAAGCTAGGCCTAAAATCGGCACAAAAATCAGTTCTTGCTTGAGGAAAAACTTCAAGAAAGGGATTTTTCGATTAAAAATCCGCTGCAGGATCAGGATATCCACCCAAGACTGGTGGTTGGCTATCACCATGTACCACTCTTTAGTGGAAAAGTCGGTGTCACCACTCAGTTCAATCTTAACGGGATGTAAGCAGCGTTCAATTACGCCATTAACACTGATCCAAGCGCTGGCACAAAAGTCGAGTACATGGCTAGTTGCAGTCCTTAACGAACTGATAGGTATCAGTTTTATAAAACTGACCAACAGGATTGGGATTGTCCAAAAGACGGTATTTATAACGTAGCCTAAAAATGCGATACAGCCTTTTATCTGTGAAAACAGCGTTCCCATCCGAGCCCCCTGACAAAAATTGGAGGCCTATGTTACTCGGTGTCGGCGTTTGGCTCAATCTTAGGCACTGCTGGTCGGTGCATTTGTTAACATTTATTCCCGGGCAAACTTAATATTGCTGGGATAAGCGGGCGAGTAATCTATCCATAGCGCGATAACCCAGTGCTTGGGCAATATGGCGGCGTTCTGTGTTAGGCACTTGTTCCAGATCGGCAATCGTGCGCGCAACTCTTTGTATACGATGAAAACTGCGAACCGAGAGGCCAAGCTTTACCACGCTTTGCTCCAAAAACACTAAATCAGCGTCACTGAGTCCGCTAAAGCGTTTCAATTGTTTCCCTGTGAGTTCACTATTGAGCACGCCAGCGCGGGCGAGTTGCAGCTCACGCGCTAGTTTCACTCGTTTGGCGATATCTTGGCTGGTCTCTGTTTGCGGCGCGGCTTGAGTTAAGGTGCCCGCGGGGAGTTTGGGGACTTCAATGGTTAAATCGAAACGGTCGAGAAACGGGCCTGAAAGCCGCGAAAGATAACGCTGAATTTGTTCTGGGCTCGATCTGTGTTGGCTATCGATATCGCCACTCGGGCTGGGATTCATCGCCGCGATTAATTGGAAGCGACTCAAAAATGTCAGCTTAGCGGCGGCGCGGGAAATCACTACTTCGCCGGTTTCCATCGGTTCGCGCAGGCAATCTAAGACTTTACGCGGAAATTCAGCCACTTCATCTAAAAACAGCACGCCACGGTGGGCGAGGGAAATTTCACCGGGTTTGGGAATACTGCCACCGCCCACGAGGGAAATCGAAGAACTCGTGTGGTGTGGCGAGCGAAAGGGTCGCTGTAAAAAATGCTGCGGTTTAATGTCGAGTCCAGCAACGGAATGAATTGCTGCTACTTCTAATGCTTCCTCATAATTAAGCGCGGGCAATAGCGCCATCATGCGACTGGCAAGCATGGTTTTGCCCGTACCTGGCGGGCCAAGCATCAAGAGGTTATGGTTTCCCGCCGCGGCAATTTCGAGTGCTTGCTTGGCCTGATATTGGCCAATCACATCGCTCAGGCAAGTATGGGACTCGGGCGTCTCTTGGCTTATCCATTCTAATTGTGGCGCTAACGTCGGCAGTTGATTTTGCCCCTGTAAATAAGCGGCCAGACTCTGAAGGTGCGAGCCAAACAATACATTGGGATAGCCGACTAACTCGGCATCGTGGCGATTATCCAGCGGCAATATCAAGGTATGGTCTTGGCGCTTTGCGGCGATAATCGCCGGTAATAATCCTTGGCAATAACGTATGTGCCCAGACAATGCCAGTTCACCGACAAACTCGAGATTTTTTAGGCTATTAAGGGGGATTTGTTCTGATGCGGCCAATATGCCTACGGCTATGGGTAAGTCGTAGCGGCCACCTTGTTTAGGTAAATCAGCTGGCGCGAGATTGACGGTTATCCGCCGCATTGGAAACTCGAATCCCGCATTGATCAAGGCACTGCGTACTCGCTCACGAGCTTCTTTTACCGAAGCTTCGGGTAAGCCTACAAGATTAAATGCTGGTAAGCCGTTGCTGAGATGTACTTCAACTGTGACTTGTGGAGCTTCGACCCCACAACTGGCTCGGGTATTGACGCAGGCAATCGCCATAAACAAATCCTTTTGTTGATCTTTTTCGCTGAATTTGAGTGTAGCAGTAATTAATGGGAGGGGTTTCCTATCGCCTAGGTCGTTGCCCTTCTCATTAGCAAGCCGTTGACTCCGGCTTTGCTAATCGTGTGATAGGCTTGGCAATTTGCCTTATTTGAAGATGGCAAATAGTTGATAGAAATGATAAAAAACAAACATTGGAGTCGTGAGGTAAATATGGATATGTTGTTAGCAGAAAATTCCCCCATTCGTCAGCAGCTGCTAGAGCAAAAGTTGTTGCAGGTTAAAGACCCGCATCTTGCCCATACGTTATCGGCGTTTATTCGCAGTAGTGTCGATCTCTA
Organism: Shewanella sp. SP2S2-6; assembly: GCF_031931965.1. Taxonomy (NCBI): domain Bacteria; kingdom Pseudomonadati; phylum Pseudomonadota; class Gammaproteobacteria; order Alteromonadales; family Shewanellaceae; genus Shewanella; species Shewanella sp. SP2S2-6. The sequence continues at coordinate 59,254 of NZ_JAUOEQ010000021.1, forward strand.
TCCCAGTGCAATCGAAGACTATGCCCAGTTAGGTAACAGCCGACTGGGTGGATTGCCGGATTTGCCTGTCGACATGGATTACCCAGTGACCTTGGTCGGAAGGGAGGAGATGCTGGATGCTTACGCTGAGGAATTCGACCACACTCGCGAGTATATCGAGGAGCATTATTGGTGGTCGGAACAATGGGATTGGGACGAGGCGGCGGAGGCCTTCCGTGTGCCCATGCAATTTATCGCACAGATCAACTGTAGCGAACTGAAAGTGTTACAACCCTACTTGCCCAGAGAGGGGCGATTGTTATTCTTCTTGGAGCGCTGGCGATTCTCAGAAATGCTTCGCGGCCATGTCTATTATGTCGCTGAGGATCAGCAGCTTAACTCTGGGAAAGCGATTGCCGAACTTAAATTCAGCGATGCTGTATGTGCTAACTATGAGTATGAGGCGGCTTATCAACTTCAGGGGATTGCCAGCATTAAGATGATAGCCACTGACATGATTAATAGTGACAACCCGCATTTATTAAAGTTAGCCAAGGCACGTTTACAAGCGCTACCAGAACAGCAGCAAGCTATGGTGCTACAAGCCCTTGTGGATGATGAATTGGCTCCAGAGTGGCAAGATCAGCTCTATTTCTTTGATCTGATGAAAATGAATAAGCATGGGTTAATTCCCGGGCAGATTTTCACTCAAGCGCAGTGGGCGGCACTACCTGAATGGCAGTCATCCAACCTGCAGGAATTGCTCGTTCCCGAGCAGCCGCTGCCCTATTTCGATGGGATAGCCAGCATTAATGGCCATGGTGATAGCCGCTATAAAGCACCCGAACTCCGCGCCGCAGCTGAGTTAGGCGGCAATGCCGAAGATTATCTGGTGCTGTTCAAAGTCGTCTATAGTGAGCACTCGATGCAGTTGAATTTTATTATCCATCGAGACGATCTCGCGTCGGGTCAATTTGAACGCATTTACTGCATTTATGATTATTAGTTCATTGAAAGGTTGGCTACAGCCAACCTTTTTGTTTGGCGATGCGGGCTACACAGCACTTGGAGTATATCGAGACGATTGAAGATGTATGTTGCGACCGATTAAAAGAAGAGTCGCAAGCACAATTTAGTGCCTTTGAATGAATATGAGTTATAAAGGATTGATTCTGGGAGAAATGATTACCACTGAATAGATTGAGTGCTTGATAGTTATATTTAATTATTTCAATCAGTTAATGGAGATTAGTCAACCTATGCCATTATATGAGGGCATCGTTGCACAGTCTCAGTTGGTTGACCCTCCACTGAAAATCATGGTTCCCCTTCCAACGACCTTGATTCAACTTGACCGCTAGGCTGCATTAACGTCTGAGTTCTAACTTGTATTCCTTTTAAGTTCCCGTCATTTTCTCCGTGGTTAGGTCGCAAGACTGACCATAAGGCCGCCACTTACATCCCCATAAACATTCTGCTACTGAGCCACTCGAACTCCTTATACAGACAGGGTGTCGGAATAAATAGTCAGCATATAAAGTATACTTTGTATCATTTTGTGGTTTAATCGAAACATCTGCTGCTGGTTTTAGCAACATTTTGGGCGGCGATGCGGTAACAAGGTTGTGAATCGATAATAATAAAGTGACCTCTTGTGAAGGATGACATTTGAGGGAACATGGTCGAGGAGAACTCGCCTATGCGTTCGTGGATGTTAGCGTGTGTGTTTATCTGTACTGCGGGGTTTGGTGGGGCAGTTTGGGCTAAACTCGATGTTGTATTTTTTAATCCCGGGGCTGTCGATGACAGTTTTTGGGGGGACGTCGACCAATTGATGCTGGAGGCGGCGACGACACTCGATATTAAGCTCGAAATCATTCATTCCGATCGCAATCATTTCAAGATGATCACCCAACTCGATGAGTTGTTAGCTTCTGCAAAAGTACTACCCAATTACGTTATTCTGGTTAATGAAAAACAATCCGCGATAAAAATGCTGCAAGCGCTTTCCCCACATCCTATCTACGTGCAATTGATTTTAAACGATATCTCTATCGGCGAACGTGATGTTTTACTGCAAGATCCCCATTGGCAAGAATATCTGTTACCCGCCATTATTCCCGATAATTACGCTATAGGTTCGGCGACCGCTAAAGGCTTAATGGACGACTTAGAGGGAAAGCAGGCTAAAGTTTTGTTGATTTCGGGCGATAAGTCGACGCCTGCTTCAGTGCTACGTACCCAAGGTGCCAGCGATTATTTCTTTATACAGCCCAATGCCACTCTGACTCAAACGGTTTATGGCCAATGGAGTGACGCAGTAGCTTATGGTCAAGCGCTCACTCTGCTGAACCGTTATCCCGATCTAAACGTGATTTGGACCGCCAGTGATCGTATGGCGATTGGAGTGCTTAAAGCATTGAAGGAAAAAGGCTTAGTCTCGGGTAAAGATGTATTTGTCAGTACGATCAATACGTCACCTGAGATTTTACAGCTTTGTCGCCAACACGCGGTGAGCATTATTGGTGGCGGGCACTTTATGGCTGGCGCGTTAGCTTTGGTTGAGTTGCAATATTATCAGCAGCATAAGCGCTATATTCCCTATGACAATGTCACCTTGTTCGGCGTTTTACTGCCTGATTCGGCATTTTATCAAATGTTAGTTGCTCGGGATTGGCCACAGATTTTCCAGTCTCAGATTTTGAATAAGTTGCCCTTCAAGGCGTAATAACGGGTGTACATGAAGCATCGAAATCATTCTATTAGTCATAAGATGACGCTGACAATTATCGGGGTGAGCTCATTTTTTGCTGTGTTAACTATGCTGGTGCAGCTGATTTGGAACTATCAGGATAGTATCGACAATGCCACGTCGGATATCCGCGAATATTCAGAATCTATTCTGCCGAGTGTGGCGAAGTCGCTGTGGGACGTTGACCGCAGCCTGCTATCTGATTTGCTCTCTGGTCTAGGAATGATGCCGTTAGTGTCGAGTGTGCATTTAGACAGTATCGACGGTGTCACTATGCAGTTGGGTAAACCGCTGTTAACCGACGACGAGTCGCAAACCCTGTTTCATTATCCCGTGACTTATCAAGATCAACTGATCGCAACCTTAACCGTAGGCTTAGACACCAACCAGCTTTACTACGAGCTGTGGCGGCAGTTGATTTTTATTGTGCTTGGCAATGGCTTAAAGACCCTGCTGATGATCTATTTGATCTTGACCTTAGTGCGACTCATGGTGACGGATAGATTGTCGGCATTGGAAGATTTTACTAATAAAATCAATCTTAAATCGCTAAAGAAGTTATCTGTGCCAGAGACGGTGACCGCCAGTCCTGACGAGATCGCCCATGTGGCATTGTCACTTAAGGCCATGTATCAAAGGATACGTAACGACCTCGCCATCAATAAACGCCATCAACGTGCGTTACAGCAACAGCAGCATTTATTGTCGGACTTAGTGAAAGAGCGGACCAAAGAACTGGACTGGCAGTCGCAGTCGAATCAGTTGCTGGCAGAGATTTCGTTGCAATTTTTAAGCATAGACACCTGCAATGTGGATAAAACCTTAGCTGAGGTGTGCCACAAAATCGGTCAGTTGTTTGATGTTGAAAGAGTGAGCATTCTCGAATTTCATCAACAGCATGCTTATTACCGCAGTTTTTGGACCAGCGAGTTACATGCTAACAAGGTCCAAGGGATTTCGGTGGACAACATTACTCAGCTTGCTAAAAAATTCGAAACAGAATCGACCTTAGTGATTGAGGATCTTGAGGCGTTAAAGGACTTCTCACCACAGGAATATGAGGTGATGAAATCCGTGGGCATTTGCTCTATTGCTGCCTTTGCGATTAAAAATGCCGGAGAGTTATTGGGATTACTCTCGCTGTCGACTGTGTCGCGGCCCTTGAATTGGAACGCCCAGAAAAAGAATATGCTGACTCAGTTCGCCTCCGCATTGAACGAGTTACTGCTGCGCGAGCAAAAAGAGCGGCAAATGATAGTGCTGCAACAAGCGCTGGTTTCTGCCAATACTCAATTGAAAGAAATGGCCGAAACCGATGAGTTGACTGGGTTAGCGAATAGACGTCCTTTTACCGAAAGGCTAGAGGCTGTGCTACAGACCAAGACGCCTGCGGGGCTGTTGATGTTGGACGTCGATTATTTCAAATCCTACAACGACACTTACGGTCATCTCGAAGGCGATGTCGTGCTTAAACGCGTGGCGGATGCCTTAGCGCAGTGCGATATCCTGCCGCACAATGCTTTATTGGCGCGCATCGGGGGCGAAGAGTTTGCCTTAGTTGTTGAGCACGTCACGCCGGCACAGTTAACGGCCATTGCCACGCAGTTGTGTTATCTCGTCGAGCAACTCAGTATTCCCCATCAAGCATCGCCGTTGGCTGTGGTAACGATTAGTATTGGCAGCGTGTTTTTGCCATTAAATAAGGTCTCGGGGTTTAAGATGGCCGACGTGTTACGCCGTGCCGATGTTTGTCTCTATCGCGCTAAGGATAAAGGGCGTAATAGGGTCGAAGTTGAAGTGATTTAATGGCATAGGGGCAAGTCAGCCTTGTACCTATACCTATTGCAGTCTTTTGTTGCTCGGCACCAGTTGAGTATTGCTCCATCATTAGGTGCTCTCTGCGCTTAATGATTGGGATTAAGCCTCAAATTGTCCTATCTCCATGCTTAAGTAATGTTTAGGTCATCAGCGTTCGTCATTTAGCCATCCGGCGATATTTAGGCTAAATCAGCTGAGCCTCTTTATGTCACAGACCGCATTCAATCATGCTAACTAATTGATAACATTTGCATGAAACTGTGCTGTAGATCCATCGTTAAGATAAAAATTACTCAAGGTGAGGTAATATTAGGCGGCAAATGAGATATAATCTGTCGCCCATAGTCGATTTAGCGATGCACTCTGAGTGACATCCATGCTGCCATTCTGGACGTATTTCTCGTAACGCAACTAAGCGAAAGCCACGACTGCCTAGTCAATTCCATTGGCTTAAATGTACGTTCTAGCAGCTCAATATCAAAGCCACCGCACTGAGATGTCTTAATGATGTCGAGTCGCGCCTAAGCCGTGAATTTGCAGATATACTCAGAGCAGCCTAAAACGGCAATGTAAGTGCTTTTTATCTTAGGGTAGCAAGGAGCTGGCACAGCCGTTTGAACGGTTTGTAGGCTGGATAACCCCTAGCAAACTGTGCCCCAATTAAATGAATTCAGCTGACTCGCGAGCCATAAAGCGCGGGTTGGTCCTAGTTAGTCCAGTGTTAAATGAAAGGTGTTACATGAGTCTCTTTGATAACGTGATGATTATATTGTGCCTAATCGGCGCGAGTTGTTTCTTCTCTATGTCAGAAATTGCACTTGCCGCTTCACGTAAAATCCGTTTACGTCAATTGGCCGATGAGGGCGATGCCCGCGCAGAAAAAGTGTTGCAGTTACAAGCCGTTCCCGGCAGCTTTTTTACTGTGGTACAAATCGGGCTTAATGCCGTTGCTATCATGGGCGGTATCGTCGGTGAGTCGGCATTTCGACCTTATTTCTATGAATTACTATCGCCTTTGCTGACCGATCCTTGGTTGAGCCAACTGAGCTTTATTTTATCCTTTGTTGTCGTCACCAGTGCCTTTATTCTGGTGGCGGATTTGATGCCAAAACGCATTGCGATGGCGATGCCTGAGCCAGTCGCATTAGCCGTTGTTGGGCCTATGTCTTTCTGTATTGTGCTATTGCGTCCATTAGTATGGTTTTTCAATGGCATGGCGAGCGGCATCTTTAAACTACTGCAAATCCCAACCGTGCGTAACGATGCTATCACCTCCGACGACATTTATGCTGTGATGAATGCGGGCGCCGAAGCTGGAGTTTTAGATCGCGGTGAACAACAGATGATGGAAAATGTGTTTGAAATGCAAACCGTTTCTGTAACTTCTGCCATGACGGCCCGTGAAAGCTTAGTGTACTTTTTACTGCAAGACAGCGAAGAAGATATCAAGCGTAAGATTTCTGAAGATCCCCATACTAAGTTCCTCGTCTGCGATGGTCAGTTAGATATGATCAAAGGCTTTGTGGATGCAAAAGAATTGCTGATCCGTGTGATCAACGGTGAGAATATCACCCTAAAAGGCAGTAACTTAGTCCACACTTCGCTGATTATTCCCGATACTTTGAGCCTATCTGAGGCAATGGAATATTTTAAGAATAGCCGCGCCGATTTTGCCGTGGTTATGAACGAATATGCGTTAGTGGTCGGGATTGTTACGACCAACGATTTGCAGCGCGCGGTAATGGGTGCTTGGTCATTGCACGAGAGCGAAGAGCAGATCATCGCCCGTGATAGCAACTCTTGGTTAGTAGATGGGGTAACACCGATTACTGACGTGATGCGCGCCTTCGGCATCGAAGAATTCCCGCACAATCAGAACTACGAAACCATTGCCGGTTTTATGATGTATATGCTGCGTAAAATCCCTAAGCGTACCGATTTCGTCAACTATGCGGGCTATAAATTTGAGGTGGTCGATATCGATTCTTACAAGGTCGATCAGCTATTGGTTACGCGCATCGATCCTATCGATAAGCTCAACTCACCGGATGTTTAAATCACATCCAAAAACGCATTGACTATGGGATCGTCGAGCCGCTTCACTTTGCAGCAGCAACCTAACTCGAAGGGCGGTATTGCAACGGGAGAAGCTAGTAACTGAATGCGATCCCGCACTGGGCTGTTATTGATTACCACTTCTGGGCTCATGCTTACGCCGCAGCCTAACGCCACCATAGAGGCGATCGCTTCTTGGCCTGACACTTGGGCGTAAATATTTGGGCTGATGCCCATTTGTTTGAACCAGTTATCGGCGCGGCGACGTCCGGGGCCATGGTCCGGAATGATAAAGGGCACGCTTGACCAATCGATGGGCGTTTGGGAAATCTGCTGCTGCACCGCGCAACGTATGGTTGGGGCGATAATCGACAGCGGCACATCGTCGATTTTGGCAAAGTGTAAGCTGCTGGGAAACGGATCGGGCAGGGCGGCGATGGCGATATCGGCGCGATTCTGCTGCACTTCGGCCAGTGCGTTCGCCGCATCTCCCGTGGTTAAGGCAATCTCGACGAAGGGATGTTCTTGGCGGAATAAATCCAATAAACCCGGTAAATGACTGTAGGCAGCAGTGACCGAGCAATACAGATTTAACCGACCGCGCAGTACGTCCTGCTTGAGATCGATACTGTGCTTGAGCGTGCTCCAATGGTTCAAAGTCTGCTCGGCAAACAGCTTAAACTCGCGTCCCGCGTGGGTTAAGGTCACACTGCGATTATCCCGCTCTAACAGCTTAGCGTTCACTTCCTCTTCTAATCTTTGCAGGGCTCGGCTTAAGGTCGATGGGCTCACATGCATCTGCTCCGCCGTTTTGGCGAAGTGCAAACTGTCACATAAGTGCAAGTACAATTTGAGGGTACGAATATCCATGAGCTTATCCTGTTTAGTTTGAACTTAAGCCTAGCTTGAGTGATGGCGTGATTCGGTGCTGCATATTGGTGCCGATATTACTGTCAGTGTTATGAATCCATGATTGCCGTTGACGTTGCGCATAATGCAATATGAGGTTTCGAATATATCATTTTAAGCAATGATAAGCATGGGTTATAGTGATTTCAATCACAACCAAGTCGTAACATTCTGTTAGTTTGGTTGCGTCCAAAATTTCTGACTTATAGGTGGTATATCAGATGGCTAACTATTTTAACTCTCTGAATTTACGTCAACAATTAGCACAGCTTGGCCAATGTCGTTTCATGGATCGTTCTGAGTTTAGCGACGGCTGTAACTACATCAAAGATTGGAATATTGTTATTTTAGGTTGTGGTGCTCAAGGTCTTAACCAAGGCTTGAACATGCGTGATTCGGGTCTGAATATCTCTTTTGCCCTGCGTCCTGAAGCGATTGAACAGAAACGTGCCTCATGGCAGAAAGCGACCGACAACGGTTTCCGTGTCGGTACCTTTGAAGAATTAATACCCGCGGCGGATCTGGTCCTTAACCTGACGCCGGACAAACAGCATTCCAACGTGGTTAACGCGGTTATGCCACTGATGAAGCAAGGTTCTACCTTGTCTTACTCACACGGCTTCAACATCGTTGAAGAGGGCATGCAAGTTCGTCCCGATATCACTGTGGTGATGGTTGCCCCTAAGTGCCCAGGCACTGAAGTGCGTGAAGAATACAAACGTGGTTTTGGTGTGCCAACCCTTATTGCGGTTCACCCAGAAAACGATCCAGACGGTGACGGCTTAGAGATAGCTAAAGCCTACGCTAGCGCAACGGGTGGAGACAGAGCCGGTGTTTTACTGTCGTCTTTCATCGCCGAAGTGAAGTCAGATCTGATGGGCGAGCAGACCATTCTGTGCGGTATGTTGCAGACGGGCGCCATCTTAGGTTACGAGAAAATGATCGCCGATGGCGTTGAGCCAGGCTACGCGGCCAAGCTTATCCAGCAAGGTTGGGAAACGGTCACTGAAGCGCTGAAACACGGTGGCATCACTAACATGATGGACCGTTTATCTAATCCAGCTAAGATTAAAGCATTTGAAATTGCAGAAGATTTAAAAGAAATCCTCCAGCCATTATTTGAAAAGCACATGGATGACATCATCAGCGGCGAATTCTCTCGCACTATGATGGAAGACTGGGCGAACGATGATGCGAACTTACTGCGTTGGAGAGCCGAAACTGGCGAAACAGGTTTCGAAAATGCACCCGTATCGAGCGAGCATATCGACGAACAGACTTATTTCGACAAAGGTATTTTCCTTGTCGCTATGATCAAAGCGGGTGTGGAACTGGCGTTCGATACTATGGTGTCTGCGGGTATCGTAGAAGAGTCGGCTTATTATGAGTCACTGCACGAAACCCCACTTATCGCCAACACAATTGCCCGTAAGCGTTTGTACGAAATGAACGTGGTGATTTCAGACACGGCCGAATACGGTTGCTACCTGTTCAATCACGCCGCCGTACCTATGCTGCGCGATTACGTTAATGCCATGTCATCTGAGTATTTAGGTGCTGGCCTGAAAGACAGCGCAACCGGTGTCGACAACCTAACGCTCATCGCAGTTAACGAAGCGATTCGTGAAACGGCTGTGGAATATGTTGGCGCTGAACTTCGCGGTTACATGACAGATATGAAGAGCATTGTTGAGGCCTAATTGAGTTTTAGCTGAGATTTAGTTGAGCTTAAATTAAGCCCAACTTTGGGGGAGAGGGTTGAGACTCAAAGGACTTGGTTCTCAGCTCAGTTCCCAAGCAATCTCAGAGACTGAAACGCGCATCTTGAGCTTGCTTAGTGATGAATCTGCTTAGTGAGAAACAAATTTTTTCCTGTTCAGTGGGTTGTCGAGCGGGCAAAAACGACATTGTTAGTGAGTTAATAGTTAGTGAGTGAATCTTCAGTGAGCGTTCGATGGTAAATGCGCGTTCAGTGAATGAATCCTGCGGTAGGTGAATCGCGCCGACTGAGGATCAACAGTTAACGTTTTACTTTGTTGTTTTGCATTGTCTCGGCAGGGAAGCTGAATTTTTTTTGACAAAAGATATTTTTTATTGTGTTTGGCTGTCGCTTTATGGTAAAGCTAATAGCTCGCGGTAGGGCAAAGTCCAAAGCGAAACTAACTTTCATGCAATATCCCAATTTTAGAAACACCGATTAGGAATCCATATTGATGTTTAACCAAGCTGCCAAGCTCATTCTCGTGATTATTACCGTCGTGATTATTAAATCACAGCGGGGGCGGCGCATGGCGAACTGATAGACCTAAAAGGTTAGAAGTTTCGAAAGAACCCCCCGCTCCGAAAGGACCGGGGGGTTCTTCGTTTTAGGGCCTAGAGCAAGGTCCTAAGCTTCGAAAGAGTAAAAAATTAGCGTCGATTTTCGGCAATTCAGGACTAACGTAGCGAGAGAGAATATGGAACCAGGGCAGATGATCAGAGGCGCAGATGCGGTAATTAAAGTGTTAGCAGCACATGGAGTCACCACAGTGTTTGGTTACCCAGGTGGTGCCATTATGCCAATATACGATGCCCTCTATGGAAGCCCTGTCGAACATCTGCTCAGCCGTCACGAACAAGGCGCCGCCTTTGCCGCCGTAGGATACGCAAGAGCCAGCGGTAAAACTGGTGTGTGCTTTGCGACTTCAGGCCCTGGCGCGACTAACCTGATCACTTCCTTAGCCGACGCGCTGTTAGATTCTGTGCCTATGGTGGCCATCACAGGCCAAGTTTCTACCGCCGTTATCGGCACCGACGCCTTTCAAGAAATCGACGTGCTGGGCATGTCACTGAGCTGCACTAAGCACAGTTTCATGGTGACAGACGTCAACGACCTGATCCCAACCTTGTATCAAGCCTTCGAAATCGCCGCATCTGGTCGCCCTGGCCCTGTGCTGGTCGATATCCCGAAGGATATCCAAATCGCCCAATTGGAATATCGCACCCCTTTGCTGGCCGTCACCAATGAACCCCAAGCCGAGATGAGTGATATTGAGGCCGCCCGTGCGCTGTTGGCTGAGGCTAAACAACCTATGTTGTATGTCGGCGGCGGTGTGGGCATGGCGGGCGCGGTCGATCAACTGCGTGAGTTTATCAAAGTGACGGGCATACCTTCGGTCGCAACCTTGAAAGGGCTGGGCTGTATCGCCCATGGCACACCCGGCTACTTAGGCATGTTAGGTATGCATGGTGGCAAGGCGGCTAACTTAGCGGTACAGGATTGTGATTTGCTGATCGTGGTTGGCGCCCGTTTCGACGACCGAGTCACCGGCCGTTTAGCGAGCTTTGCCGACAAGGCCAAAGTGATCCATTTAGACATAGACGCCGCTGAGCTGGGCAAGTTACGTATGCCAGAGGTGGCAATCGCCGGTGACTTACGCCAAATCTTACCTGCCTTAGCCATGTCGATGAACATCACCCCTTGGCAGGCCGAGGTGGAGCATTTATCCCGTAAGCACCAATGGGATTATCAACACCCCGGCAGTTTGATCTATGCCCCAGCGTTGCTGCGCCGTTTAGCCAATAAATTACCCGAAGACAGCGTAGTGTGTTGCGACGTGGGTCAGCACCAAATGTGGGTGGCCCAGCATATGTGGTTCCGCCGCCCAGAAGATCATCTGTCCAGCGCGGGCTTAGGCACTATGGGCTTTGGCTTACCCGCCGCCATTGGTGCGCAAGTGGCCCGTCCCGATGCCACTGTAGTTACTGTGTCTGGCGATGGTTCTTTCATGATGAATGTGCAGGAGTTGACCACCATCAAACGCCGCAAGCTGCCAGTGAAAATCGTGCTGGTTGATAACCAAAAGCTTGGCATGGTGAAGCAGTGGCAACAGCTATTCTTTGAAGAGCGCTACAGTGAAACGGATTTATCCGATAACCCAGATTTTGTTTTATTGGCCTCCGCCTTTGATATTCCCGGCCGCACGATTTTCTCTTCCGACGAAGTGGAAGAAGCCTTAACCGAAATGTTAGCGGCTAAGGGCCCGTATTTGTTACACGTTGCAATCGACGATGCTTTTAACGTTTGGCCACTGGTGCCCCCCGGCGCATCAAACAGCGATATGATGGACGAAATGGAGAAACAAACATGATCCACTCTCTGGAATTAACGGTTCAACAACGCCCCGAAGTGCTTGAGCGTGTTTTACGCGTGACTCGCCATCGTGGCTTTACGATTACCCAAATGCAGATGCGCATGAATGACGATGCTAGCCTGTCGCTGGATATGGAAGTCGATAGCGAACGTGCCATCGAACTGTTAAGTAATCAGCTGAATAAACTGATTGATGTGACTCAATGTAAGGTATTGTTACCGCTGAGCTTGCAACAAACGGCGAATGCTTAAGGCCTTGCTTAGGTGCATTTTAGTCCATGATGTTGAGTGACTATGAGTGCCAGATATTGAGGGGAATGCGGCAAGTGCAGCATTCGCCATGTGAATTAAGAATACGATTTTCGATTTGAGATAAAGGATACAGTCAATGCCAAAGTTACGATCAGCTACCAGTACCGAAGGCCGCAATATGGCGGGTGCCCGTGCGTTATGGCGCGCCACAGGGGTGAAAGACAATGATTTTGGTAAGCCAATTATCGCTATTTCTAACTCCTTTACTCAGTTTGTACCGGGCCACGTGCACTTAAAAGATATGGGCTCACTCGTCGCGAGCGCCATTGAAGAAGCGGGCGGTATCGCCAAAGAATTCAATACGATCGCCGTCGATGACGGTATCGCCATGGGCCACGGCGGCATGCTGTACAGTCTGCCATCGCGTGAACTTATCGCCGACAGTGTGGAATACATGGTTAACGCCCACTGCGCCGATGCCTTAGTGTGTATCTCCAACTGCGACAAAATTACCCCCGGCATGTTGATGGCGGCGCTGCGCCTTAATATTCCCGTCGTGTTTGTCTCTGGTGGACCGATGGAAGCGGGCAAAACTAAGCTGTCGGATAAGCTCATCAAACTCGATTTAGTCGATGCTATGGTGGCGGGCGCCGACTCGAATGTGAGCGATGAAGACAGTGCCAAAATCGAGCGTAGCGCGTGCCCAACCTGCGGCTCTTGCTCAGGCATGTTTACCGCCAATTCAATGAATTGTTTAACCGAAGCACTAGGATTATCGCTGCCGGGTAACGGCTCTATGCTAGCAACCCACGCGGATCGCCGCGAGCTGTTTTTGGAAGCGGGGCGCCGCGTGATGGCGCTGGCAAAACGTTATTATCATCAAGATGATGAATCGGCATTGCCACGCAATATCGCCAACTTTAAAGCCTTCGAAAATGCCATGACCTTAGATATCGCCATGGGCGGTTCATCTAACACTGTATTGCATTTATTGGCCGCCGCGCAGGAAGCTGATGTTGATTTTACCATGTCGGATATTGACCGTATGTCGCGCCTGGTGCCGCACCTTTGTAAGGTTGCGCCATCGACGCCTAAATACCATATGGAAGACGTGCACCGTGCGGGCGGCGTGATGGGGATTTTAGGCGAGCTAGACAGAGCCGGATTGCTGCATACCGATGTGTTCCATGTGGCGGCGGATGAGGGTGGCAATTTAAAGTCGGTGCTCGCCAAGTACGACATAATGCAAACCCAAGATGACGCGGTAAAACACTTCTTTATGGCGGGGCCTGCGGGCATTCCCACCACGAAAGCCTTTAGCCAAGATTGTCGCTGGCCGTCACTGGATAACGACAGGCAAGAAGGTTGTATCCGTAGCCGCGAGTTTGCTTTCAGCCAAGAGGGCGGGCTTGCCGTATTGTCGGGCAACGTGGCCGAAAACGGCTGTATCGTTAAAACGGCGGGCGTGGATGAATCGAATCTGACCTTTATTGGCTCGGCGCGCGTCTATGAAAGCCAAGATGACGCAGTGGCGGGTATTTTAGGTGGCGAAGTGGTGGCGGGTGATGTGGTTGTTATCCGTTACGAAGGCCCGAAAGGCGGCCCGGGTATGCAAGAAATGTTGTACCCAACCAGTTACTTAAAATCACGTGGCTTAGGTAAAGCCTGTGCGCTGATCACCGACGGTCGTTTCTCCGGTGGCACTTCAGGTTTATCTATCGGCCACGTCTCACCCGAAGCGGCTGCGGGTGGCACAATCGCCTTGATTGAAAATGGCGATCGCATCGAAATTGATATACCAAAGCGCAGTATCAAGTTGGCAGTAAGTGATGTTGAACTCAATGCTCGCCGCGAAAAAATGCACAGTCTTGGCCCAATGGCGTGGAAACCTATCGGTCGCCAACGTTATGTATCACTCGCGCTTAAGGCCTACGCCATGCTCGCCACCAGTGCCGATAAGGGCGCGGTGCGCGATCGCAGTAAACTGGAGGACTAATATGTTGCCACTTGCATCGCAAGCTCGGACGGATTTAGCACATTTTCAGTTGGCACAAAGCTATCTGCAAAAAATCCTGTTGTCATCTGTGTATGACATAGCGAAAGTGACGCCGCTTTCAAGTATGAACAAGTTATCGGCGCGTTTAGGTTGTCAGGTATTTTTGAAGCGCGAAGATATGCAGCCAGTGCATTCCTTCAAGTTACGCGGTGCCTATAACCGTATCGCCCAGCTGACGAAAGAAGAATGTCAGCGCGGCGTGGTGTGCGCTTCGGCAGGCAATCATGCTCAGGGTGTGGCGATGTCGGCGGCGAGTCGCGGTGTGGATGCTGTGATTGTGATGCCAGAGACAACGCCCGATATTAAAGTCGATGCGGTGCGCCGTTTAGGTGGCAACGTGGTATTGCACGGCCAAGCCTTCGATCAAGCAAATGGCTATGCGATGGCGCTGGCTAAAGAAGAGGGCCGAGTCTATATCGCGCCCTTTGATGATGAAGCCGTGATCGCAGGCCAAGGCACTATCGCCCAAGAGATGTTGCAGCAGCAGCGCGATCTCGAAGTGGTATTTGTGCCCGTGGGCGGCGGCGGTTTAATCGCGGGTATTGCTGCCTATTACAAGGCGGTGATGCCGCAGGTGAAAATTGTCGGCGTCGAGCCTGAAGATGCCGCCTGTTTAAAGGCGGCGATGGAAGCGGGCGAGCCGGTGACACTGGCACAAGTCGGTTTATTTGCCGACGGTGTGGCGGTGAAGCGTATTGGCACTGAGCCGTTTCGAGTCGCAAAACTGTATGTCGATGAAGTGGTCACTGTGACCTCGGATGAAATCTGCGCTGCGGTGAAAGATATCTTCGAAGATACCCGTGCGATTGCTGAACCCGCAGGGGCTTTGTCCTTGGCTGGGCTTAAAAAATATGTCAGCGCCAATGCCAGTGGCGACAGCGGTAAAGGCGAGAAAGTCGCCGCGATTTTGAGTGGCGCGAATGTGAATTTCCACAGTCTGCGTTATGTGTCGGAGCGCTGCGAACTCGGTGAGCAAAAAGAAGCGGTACTGGCGGTGAAAGTCCCTGAACGTCCGGGAAGTTTCTTAAAATTCTGTGAGTTACTCGATAAGCGGGTGATGACTGAGTTCAACTATCGTTTCAGTAGTCGCGATCTGGCCGTGGTATTTGCTGGCATTCGCTTAAGCCGAGGCCAAGGCGAACTTGAACAAATCATCGCTACCTTAGAGGCTAACGATTTTGAAGTGCAGGATTTATCCGGCGATGAAACCGCGAAATTGCATGTGCGCTACATGGTCGGCGGTCATCCACCTGAGCCTTTAGAAGAGCGTTTGTTTAGCTTCGAATTCCCCGAACATCCCGGTGCGCTGCTGAAGTTTTTAACCACCTTGCAGAGCAAATGGAACATCAGTCTGTTCCATTATCGCAACCACGGCGCGGCCTTTGGCCGAGTGCTGGCGGGGTTTGAAGTGCCCGAGAGTGATGCTTTGCCGTTCCAACAGTTTTTAACTGAGTTGGGTTTCGTCTATCAAGAGGAAACCCAAAGTCCTGCCTATCAGCTGTTTTTAAATGCGGGTAACGGCAACAAAGTCTTATAGCGTTCGCTGTGATGCACATAGCTTAGATCGACGCGATGACATTTTAGGCAAAGTTAGGCACAAGTTAAGTTAAAGTTAGGCTAAAGGAGGGGCGCACATGCGCCCTTTTTTGTGGTAGTTTTGTAGACTTAATACTCTAGCCGCCGATTAATACGTAACAGTTAAGTTACTGACTTAACCCGTTAACGATTAACTGGCAGTTTCTTAAAACAGAACGGCTAACGAATAACAACGAGACTTCGACCTGCACGCATTAAGGAGACATGATGTTACCAGCACCGCGTTTTACCGCTTTTAATCCTCCTCGCCGTATTTTGATGGGCCCAGGCCCGTCGGATGTTTATCCCGAAGTGCTTGCGGCGCAGTCCAGACCGACAATTGGCCACTTAGACCCGCTGTTTGTCGGCATGATGGATGAGCTTAAGAGCCTGATCCAATACGCCTTCCAAACTAAAAACGAAATGACTATGGCAGTATCCGCGCCGGGCAGTGCGGGCATGGAAACCTGTTTCGTAAACTTAGTCGAGCCGGGTGAGAAAGTTATTGTCTGTCGTAACGGTGTGTTTGGTGAGCGTATGCGCCAAAACGTCGAGCGCGTTGGCGCCATTGCAGTGCTGGTGGACAATGATTGGGGCGCACCTGTCGACCCTGCTGCGGTTGAAGCGGCGCTGAAAGCCAATCCCGATGCCAAATTTTTAGCCTTTGTGCACGCAGAAACCTCTACTGGCGCGCTGTCCGATGCCAAAACCTTGTGCGCATTAGCCAAACAATACGGTTGCTTATCAATCGTCGATGCCGTGACTTCCCTTGGTGGCGTCGAGTTAAGAGTTGATGAATGGGGCATAGATGCCATTTATTCCGGCAGTCAAAAGTGCCTCTCCTGTGTACCGGGTTTATCACCTGTGTCTTTCTCGATCGCAGCGGTAGAAAAACTCAAGAATCGTAAAACTCCTGTGCAAAGTTGGTTCCTCGATCAAAGTCTTGTTATGGCCTATTGGACCAGCGCGGGCGGCAAACGGAGTTATCATCACACTGCGCCAGTGAACGCGCTTTATGCACTGCATGAATCCCTGCGTATTTTGGCGGCCGAAGGCTTAGAGAATGCGTGGCAACGCCATCACGAAATGCATTTAGTACTGCGTGCTGGGCTGGAAAAGTTAGGGCTTAACTTTGTAGTGGCCGAAGACTATCGCCTACCGCAGCTGAATACGGTTTATATCCCCGCAGGTGTCGATGATGCCGCAGTGCGCACTCGTTTGCTGAAGGATTACAACCTCGAAATCGGCGCAGGCCTTGGTGCCCTTGCGGGTAAAGCATGGCGTATCGGTCTAATGGGCTTTGGTGCCCGCCGTGAGAATGTTTCTTTATGCCTCAAGGCATTAGAAGAAGTGTTGAACTAATATGCCAAGATTAATCCTTGCCCTTTGCGGCCTAATGATCGCTTTGCTCAGTGCCTGTTCTGTGAACAATACCAGCAATGCGTCCTGCGATTTTGTACGCGGAACCAACAATAATCAAAGTATGCGTGAGGCGAGCGGCCACGATACGGGCAGCGCCGATGAGCGACAAAAAGATGTTGGTATCGGCTTCTTGAATGTCATCTTCGGCGGCATTAGTCGAGCACTTTCTTCCGATGATTCAGCGGATGGAAAGTGTTTGTAATAATTGAGTTTTAATGTTGGCTGACTATACGTTTGCGGCCTTACGGCCGAGGTGAATCAAGGTCGTGGGGCTTCACCCCACACCCGACCAAGGAGGACTGCTCGTCCTATCCTCCTTGGATTCTCCAAGACGCCCCCAACGGAGTTGAAAGCCCCTTGTGCTCATAGCCAAATTTGCTATCGCTTCCGAAGGATGCGTCCCTGCACCTACGAAAGCTAGCTCGCCATCCATGGCGAGACTCACGCAACTTGTCTATTCGCCCTGCGGCAACTCCGAGGGGAGGTGAACTCCTGTCGCTTTGGGGTTGGCTGTTAATACCAAGAGCATTTTGTATGTCCGAGCTTTTGTGAATTTATTAAATTAAGGTCCAGTAATGAATGAGAATTTTTCCAGAACACTTCAAGTTTTTCTTACAGAATTCTCGAAAGAGTTTAATGTTTTTGTGGAGCATAATCGTGATGAGATTATCGAGCTATTTCATGAGCTTAATGGATTAGAAGACAGACATCAGTCTATATGGCGAAAAGCGGCTAGAATGGGTTGGTTCCCTAGCTTTCTTATTAGCTACGACTTTGCTAAATATGTGGACAAAGGACAAGAGCAGTTTGATGCATACATGATAGCTGAAACAGCCCCTCATACTAACGACATTCGTAAGTATTTAGTAAGTTCCTTTCCAGCAAGAGCAGATATTTTAAATACAGCTTTTGACCTTCATGAACAGAAAAATTTTATAGCAGCAATTCCTCTCTTTTTGTCTCAAGCTGATGGTATATGCGAAGAAGTGCTAGGCAACTATTTATATACTGATCTACAAAATAGAAGAGTTAAGCTCAAAGAGATTATCGATAATAATCCCGAAGCAAAAATACCCCTCTCATTATTGGTATATGAAACGCAGTTTTGCCGAGATATTGATAGTAGCAGTAAACCTATACAGAAGAGCAAAGCTCCCAATAGACACGGCATTCTACATGGCTCTAAACTTCATCTAGACTACGGTACGGAGATTAACTCCCTAAAGTCAATATCCTATCTGTCGTTTTTGGCTGATGTCTTAACTGATCGCGACCTAATATTGTAAAGCAAATAGTTCCATCCATCTTAAGTAATGTTTTCGGTGCCTCCACTTCACTCGGTAAAGTGTTGAGGTGAGGGATGTTGTGTCGTGCTATAGAAAAACCCAGATAAGTCTTGAATAAACACCTTATTTCCATGAATTAACGAGCCACCTATTGTTAAATTTACAGAGTGTATGTTTGTAAGAAGGGGTCAGATTACTGTAGGGATTGGCAAGATTAAGCACAGGCATGTAAGTGACCGTTGGCGGCA
>NZ_JAUOEQ010000022.1:0-76868 GCF_031931965.1 Shewanella sp. SP2S2-6
TGTTGCTACAAACAAGCTAGCAATCATAGAACTGTGAATAAAATGACAAGACCAGAGAGAGAAATATGTTCATGACTTGGGGGAGCACAATTCACATATTTGATCTTGGGGGAGATAACTCCCTCCCCAGTCTTGCCGAAACTTTTGCATTGTCCCTATTCGTTTGTTGCTGTTAATACTCTTTCCCAATCTTCGTTGGGTCTATCAATTTGGGCGACAAGGCCGGACTAAAAAGGGCGCTGTTATTATTGTTGTTAGCACATCTTTTACATCGTTAGCGTTATCAGCAGGGCGATATGCAATCTCGTCCGGCCTTGTCTATTCGGGCACATTTAGTTTGTTGTACAGGCATTAATTGCCATGCAGCGCTTAACCTATGGTGCGTAGCTCGTTATTGAGCTGTTTAATTCTTTTCTGCAGTTGGGCAATTTCGCTCATTAATGCGCATTCTCTTTGCCGGGGTTGTAGATCGCTTTCCCGAACCCATTGGTAGACTGCCTTGGCAGATAGACCGTATTGACGTGCAACATCCGACAGTAAGCGACCTTGCACTTTAACCTCGGTGATAACATGTAGCTTGAGACTATTTTCTGAGATTCCCATGAGCGTTCCCTCTTTTACTGCTTTCTAACTAAAATATGACCGTTTGTGTTGCCTGTTATTGAGGATATTGACGCTGTTCTAAATCCCACTGACTCAGGCCTAGGTGGCGCAGACAGATCCATTCGTGGCGACATAGTGCGATAAAGCTCATGACTGTTTTCATACTTCCTCCTTCATGACCCTAAATACTCGAGTGCATTTTCTGTCTCGATAGGTCCATTTAATTTGGATTAATCCTGTTGAAGTCGACTGGAGTTTTTAGCGATTTCTACCGCGTCTGACTGTCTACTCACTTAGTAGTATGTAAAATTCGTGCCAATATTCTAATTTTTATTTTAATTTTTAAAATCATTGGTTTGCTTATTCGATTAAAACGGCGTGATTTTTTAGTGCTGACAAAAAAGGTGCAAGACGCACTATTTCGGTGCCTTCGGCTTGATATGGAGCAGGGCGGTCTAAGCCAAGATTGAAGCCCTAAATCTGTATCTTTGCTGACTAAAATCTGGATTAGCAGAATTGAATATGGATAAAGGATTGTCTCGAGCGTAATTGCTTATATACTCCCTGCCTTGTGGCAATCCCTAGGTCATTCGTATTACCTAGTGTGAAGTGATATTTCGTGCCCTTTGAGCAGTATTCACAATCATCAATCATATAAAGAGGTTATAAATGATGAAGTGTTTTCAGGCAGTGCAATCTAAACCATCCCTGTTAGCCATAGTGGTATTGACGACCGCGCTAGTTGCATCGGGTTGTACAACAATCAATCCCTATTCAAACGAACAACAAACCGCTAAAGCGACCAGTGGTGCATTGATTGGTGCCGTCGCAGGGGCTGCCATTGGCGTAGTCTCTTCGAGCAAAAGCGACCGCGGTAAAGGTGCCTTAATTGGTGCTGCATCAGGCGCTGCAGTCGGCGGTGGTATTGGTTATTACATGGATGTGCAAGAGACCAAATTACGCCAACAACTCGCTTCAACTGGTGTGAGTGTGACCCGTAGCGGTGATAACATCATTTTGAACATGCCTAATGAAGTCACCTTCGGCGTAGATCAAACCGAGTTAAGTGACGGCGCTAAACGCGTGTTGAACTCAGTGGCGCTTGTGGCCAAGGAATACAGCAAAACGCAGCTTAACGTATTAGGTTATACCGACAGCAGTGGCTCAGACTCGTACAATTTACGTCTGTCACAAGTGCGTGCGGGCGAAGTGGGTAATTACTTGATGAGCAAAGGCGTCGCCTCTGCCCGTGTAAAATCAAAAGGCATGGGTGAAGCGAGTCCAATTGCATCGAATGCCAATGCCAATGGCCGCGCCCAAAACCGCCGTGTTGAGATTGTATTAACGCCGACGGGTCAGTAGTTCAGCATTATCCGTTTTACAAAAGTCGCCTGAGGGCGACTTTTTTGTGTCCGTGTTTGGGATATTTAGCCATGAGTGCCTCGCGGATTTTAGCTAGACAATTTGTCCTTGCTAACCTGTGTTATGGGTGATCTACACCACAATCACATCACAGCGGTTTGCCTTGGGATGAGTTCAGCTTGATCCCTTTATCGATTTCACGTTCTGTATGGGGATAAGTCACCAGAATGACTTTTAGCGCCCAGAGGAGAATATGATTATGATAAGCAAACACCTGTTAGTCGCCTTGAGTTTAAGCCCTGTCATCATGGTGGCTGCTGTACAAGGAATGCCGATGAAAGCCGAAGTGACCACGGGCGCTGCGCAGATAGAATTGCGCGCCGCAGGCAGCTTAAAGGCTGCAATGAAGGATATTATTGCCGCTTATCAAGCACAGTCGCACACGAGTGTTGCTGCGCAATATGCACCTTCAGGTTTATTGTTAAAACGCATTCAAGAGGGCGAGAAAGTCGATATTTTTGCTTCGGCCAACATGAAACATCCGCAGGCGTTAGTGGATGCGGGTCAGGGTAAAGCAGTGCAAATGTTTGCCCGTAATCAACTTTGCGCGGTTGCCCAAGATAATGTCCAAGTGACGAGCGCAACGCTACTCGATACCTTGTTAGATCCTAAGGTCAAAGTTGGCACTTCAACCCCGAAAGCCGATCCGGCGGGGGATTATGCCTGGGCCGTTTTTGCTAAGGCAGAAGCGGTAAAACCCAATGCGAAAGCCGCGTTAGAGACCAAGGCATTGCAACTGACGGGAGGCCCTGAGAGTGCTAAACCGCCTAAAGATCGCAATCCTTATGGCTGGGTGATGGAAAACAAGCAAGCGGATATCTTTTTAACCTATTGCACTAATGCTGTGCTGGCTAAAAAAGAAGTGCCTAGTTTACAAATCATCGACTTACCGCAGGAGCTCGCCGTGGGTGCCGACTATGGTTTATTGGTTTTGCAGGACGCCAATGCTGCCGCAATGCCGTTAGCTGAGTTTATTTTATCGGCAAAAGGCCAAGCGATTCTGAGTCGTTATGGTTTTCAACCTCCGGCAAAATAGCCTTGTTTAGTTTTCCAGCGAGATAAAAAACGGCATCCTTTTTGGTGCCGTTTTTGTTATCAACTTAAACTGTAAAAGCGTTAAAGAATTAGTGCGTTAGTGCATCAGGTAGAGCGTGGCTAATCCGAGGAAGGCGAACAGACCAACCACGTCAGTGACTGTGGTTAGCACCATGCCGCCCGCGAGGGCAGGATCGATTTTAAGGCGTTTTAAAATCAATGGAATACTCGCACCTGCAAGCCCTGCTACTGTCATGTTGATCAGCATGGCGCTACCAATTAAGCCCGCCAGTGCCATATCATCCTTCCACAGCAACACGGCAACAAAGACTAAAATCGACCACATTAAGCCATTGAGAAAGCCAATCGATAATTCTTTACCGATAAGCCAACGGGCGTTGCTTTGGCCTATATGGCCTAAGGCAATACCGCGGATCACGAGCGCTAAGGTTTGATTACCGGCCACACCGCCCATGCTAGGGACAATTGTCATCAGGATGGCGATAGTGGCAAATTGCTCGATAGTGCCTTCAAACATATTGCTGACAGAGGAGGCGAGCAGTGCAGCGAACAAGTTAATCGTGAGCCAGAGTGAGCGACGTAGGGTACTTTTTAGCACTGGGCCAAAAGTATCCTCGTCATCGTCCATCCCCGCCATCCCCATCATGGAATGTTCGGCATCTTCGCGGATAACATCGACCACGTCATCGATTGTTATTCGTCCTAGCAGCTTGCCATCGCTATCAACAACGGGAGCTGATACCCAGTCATTGCGTTCGAATTTCTGCGCTACTTCACTGTCGGACATGCTCACCGGAATACTTTGGATATCGGGGTCCATGATGTTGCGAATTGTGGTGCTTGGCGCGCAAGTCAGTAGATCTGCCAGCCTGACACCGCCGAGCACTTTGTCCTGTTTATCGACCACATATAAGGTATCTGTGGTGTCTGGCAGGTTGCCCCTTTGGCGAAGATAGCGCAGCACCACATCGATATTCACATCGGGTCTTAAGGTGACTGTATCTGTGTTCATCAAGCTGCCAGCGGTCTCATCGGGATAGGATAAGGCTTGTTCAACCCGCTGGCGGTTTTGTTCTGTCATCGACTGCAACACTTGCTTGTAAACGGCATCGGGAAGACTACGCAGGATATAGGCCAGATCGTCGGTGTCCATGCTCGCCGTTGCCTTCGCAACCCGCTCAGGACTCATGCTGCGGATCAGCGGATCTTTAAGTTCTTCGCTTAACTCGTCGAGTATGTCGCCTATTTGTTCCTGATCGATAAGCTGCCACAGCACTTGTCTGGCGCTGGGTGGTGAGGATTCTAAGATCAGCGCGATATCAGAGGCGGCCATTTTTTGCAGCATGTTACGCACGTGCACAAACATGCCACTGCTAAGCGCTTGGTTTAACTGGTCGAGACTATGTCCGGTGTGATCGTTTTCTGAATTATCTACGGGCATTTGTCCTCCATAGTTGTCCGCCACTGTGCGGCAAATTGGTTCGAGAGTGCGCTGCTTGGCGCAGGGCTGAGACTTAGCGGTGACTTCGCGATAGCTATGCTTCAGTCACAGATAGAGCACTCTGGCATAGGTCATGCGTTTTACGCATAGATTAAGGCGGCTAAGACTAAGGTGAGTCAGCGGTAATGCTCGCTAGTGTAATCGCCTATGGTTCGTGTCGTCGAGCGACAAATGTGTCGCCAAGCTTTTGAAACGAGATGTGAACTGCACAAATACGCAGTGCTAAGTGTGATATGTACTAATCTGAGTGCCTGTGTGGAACGCTGAGTATGAAATCAAACTAACAGGCTTCGTCAAACTTAGCGTCGATTAAGGCACAAATGGCATCCAGAGCGGGCTCAGCATCTGGGCCTTCGGCGATAAGTTTAATGGTTTTACCCATGCCAGTCTCAAGCATCAATAAGCCAAGCACGCTGGCGGCCGATGCCTGTTTATCGCCTTGTATCAAGGTGATAGTCGCATCAAACTCGGATGCCAGTACCACCAACTTAGTGGCGGCACGGGCATGTAATCCCAGTTTGTTACAGATGGTGATCTGACGTTCAAGCTTTGGCATTATTGAGCTCTCGATGACGGGCATAAACTTTATGTTTACCGTTACTAAAGCGTTTGGCCAATTGCTCTGCGACGTAAACCGATCTGTGCTGTCCACCTGTGCAGCCAATGGCCACAGTTAAATAACTGCGATTGTTGCGCTCGAGATGCGGCAGCCAAGTTTCCAGTAAATTCTCGATTTGCCAGATGAACTTATTCACGAGTGGTTGACGATTTAAGAACTCAGCCACGGGCTCATCTAAGCCTGTCAATGGACGCAGCGCCAGTTCCCAGTGTGGGTTAGGCAGAAAGCGTACATCAAACATAAAGTCGGCTTCGGTTGGCATACCGTGCTTAAAGCCAAAGGACTCGAAGTTAATCACTAACTCTTTATCGACGCTGCCGAGCAGAATTTGTCTCACTTGATCGCTTAAATCATAGATATTCAAATTCGACGTATCTATGTAGTGATCGACCAGTTTTGACATAGGCTCGAGCAGTTTCCCTTCCAGTTTTATTGCTTCTTGCAAAGAGACTTGGCTCTTTGACAAAGGGTGCAAACGGCGGGTCTCGCTGTAACGCTTGAGCAGAATTTTATCGCTGGAATTGAGGAAGAAGCTGGTTAACTCAGTATCAGGAGGTAGGCTCGCGAGTTGCTTCACTAAGACCTTGTCCTGCTCAGGCATGTTACGCACGTCGACACTGATGGCGACGAGATCGTTACTGCCTTTGAGTTGCTCAAGCAAAGTGCCGATTAAGGGCAAGGGAAGGTTATCGACACAATAATAGCCGAGATCTTCGAGTACCCTTAGGGCGACAGATTTGCCTGAGCCTGAGCGGCCCGACACTATGACCAGTTTCATCCAGTGATTACCTGATAGAGTTCCGTTTCATCATGCGTCTTGCGTAATTGCTTTAATATTTGCTTGTCGCTCAGCTTTTCGGCCATGCAAGACAAGGTACTTAAGTGCTGCTGACATTGGTCTGCAGGCACCAGTAGTGCAAATAAAATATCAACAGGTTGCTTATCGATAGCATCGAATGCTATCGGCTCTTCACACTTAATGAGTATGGCAATGGGCTGATCTATATCGGCTAGTCGACCATGTGGAATGGCGATGCCGTTACCTATACCTGTGCTCCCCATCTTTTCGCGCGCCACTAGGCTTTCGAATATCTCTTGAGATGAGAGGGTCGGGTACTGGGCAGCGACTAAGTCGCTGATGAGTTCCAGTACCTTTTTCTTGCTGCCCGGAGTGGCGCAGGTAGTGCACTCCGGCCGCAGTATGGTACAAAGTTCCATTATTAGTGTTTTGTTAACTTCTCTTTGTGTTTAATAACCTGACGATCAAGCTTGTCAATCAGGGCGTCTATAGCGGCATACATGTCAGCATGCTCTGAAGTAGCAAAAACTTCACCACCGATAAGATTTATTCTCGCTTCGGCAATCTGTTGCATTTTCTCGACATTGAGCACAACGTGCACATTATTGATCTGTTCGAAATGGCGTTCAAGTTTTGAAAACTTTTCTTCTACATATGCGCGTAACGATTCGGTAATTTCGACATGGTGTCCACTCAGGTTTATTTGCATAGAAACGTCCTCCGATATCCACTGTAGGTTATAAACTTTTACGCTGATTAGAAGGCGGAATGAGCATAGCCTCTCGGTACTTCGCAATGGTTCTGCGGGCTACGTTGATCCCTTGTTCTGCCAGAAGTTGTGCCATCTTACTGTCGCTCAATGGTTTTTTCTGGTTTTCCGCTGCAACCAGTTTCTTAATGAAGGCTCTGATTGCTGTGGATGAGCACTCCCCACCATCGTCAGTACCGACGTGGCTAGAGAAGAAGTATTTTAGTTCAAAAAGTCCCTTAGGGGTATGCATGTATTTCTGGGTTGTCACCCGTGAGATGGTCGACTCATGCATTTCTACCGCTTCGGCAATATCGTTCAGCACCATAGGTTTCATGGCTTCTTCACCGTATTCAAAGAAACCTTGCTGATATTGGACGATACAGTTCGCCACCTTCAACAGGGTATCATTACGGCTCTCTAAACTCTTGATAAACCATTTAGCCTCTTGCAGATGACCACGAATAAATTGGCTATCGGCTTGGCTTTTAGTGCAGCGCGCCATCGAAGCATAATGTTGATTTACATTGATTTTTGGCATGCAGTCAGGATTAAGCTCAACCACCCAGCGGCCATTTTTCTTCGACACTGACACATCTGGGATGACGTATTCGTCATCGTTGGGCGTAATCAATAAACCTGGGCGAGGATTGAGGGTTTGGATAAGCGCGATGCCGTCTCTTAACTCATCCTCTTTTAATTTAGTCTTACGCATCAACAATCTAAAATCGCGGGCGGCGATCAGATCTAAATGATCTTTGATCAGCATGCGGGCGTTTTCTAGGTTGGGCGTGTCAGCGGCGAAATGCGATAGTTGGATCAACAGGCACTCGCTTAAATCGCGGGCGGCAACACCAATGGGATCAAAATGTTGAATGCGCTTGAGTACGGCTTCGACTTCGTCGAGCTCAACCTCAGAATTGCCCATGGCTTCGAGGATTTCGTCAGTGCTTTGGGTGAGATAGCCTTGATCGTCGATGGCATCAATAATGGCGGTGGCAATGGCTAAATCGGTTTCAGAAAACGGTGTGAGGTTTTTTTGCCATTCTAAGTGTTCATACAAGCCTTCACTGGTCTCACCTTGGAAGGGCATATCGTCTTCACGACTGCCGCCGGGGCCAGAATTAGGGGAGGCGGTGAACACTTCATCCCAGGTGGTGTCCATGGGGAGTTCGTCGGGCATGGATTCTTTGGTTAAGGACTCTGCCGTGTCTATGGTGGAGCTGTCTTTCTCTGGCGGCAGAGTGCTCGATTCACTGAAATCCGTATCGGAAAGCGTTTGGTTTACAGGGTCTTTAGTGGCGTCGAATTGATCCTCTTCCAGCTCGAGAAGGGGATTAGAATCTAAGGCTTGCTGGATCTCTTGCTGCAGTTCTAATGACGACAGTTGCAACAGACGAATGGCCTGTTGTAATTGTGGCGTCATGGTTAACTGTTGACCCAGTTTGAGCTGGAGTGACGCTTTCATGTTACCGCTGATCCCTACGTTATTATTGTTGGATGAGGTCGCTTGTTATCATCTTGAGTGGAGCCCAATGCTGGCACAAATTGCCTTCATTGGCTCCGCTTGATTAACTATAGCCTGAATTGTTCACCTAAGTACACAGCCCTAACTTGCTGATTGTCTAAGATCTCTGCAGGTGTTCCTTCGGCAATCAGGTTTCCGTGACTCACAATATAGGCATGTTCACACACATCTAATGTCTCGCGAACATTATGGTCGGTGATCAACACGCCAAGGCCACGACTTTTGAGCTGTTCGATAATCTTTTTAATGTCGATAACTGAAATCGGATCGACACCCGCAAAGGGTTCATCGAGCAAAATGAACTTAGGATTTGCCGCTAACGCCCGTGCAATTTCTACACGGCGACGTTCGCCACCCGACAATGACATACCTTGGCTGTCACGGATGTGGGTGATGTGGAATTCTTCGAGCAGATGCTCGAGTTGTTCTTCCCTTTGCTCTTTCTTCAATTCTTTGCGCGTTTGCAGTACGGCCATGATGTTGTCATGGACGGTCAGCTTACGGAAGATACTGGCTTCCTGCGGTAAGTAACCTATGCCTTTGCGGGCGCGCAGGTGCATAGGATCTGCGGTTAAATCATCATCGTCGATAAAGATGTGGCCTTTATCGCTTTTAACCAGACCGACGACCATGTAAAAGGTGGTGGTTTTACCCGCACCGTTTGGGCCGAGTAGTCCAACAACTTGACCTGTCTTTACCGTTAGACTGACGTCTTTAACCACTTGGCGACTCTTATAACTCTTCGCCAGATTTTGTGCTCTTAGGGTGATTTGGGTCATTTAGAGTCCTGCTTTTTCACAGGTTTATCCGCTGGCGCGTCTGGTTTGGCATCATCTTGATAGTTTTCTGGCTGAATAATAGTGATCACGCGATCGTCACCATTACCTGTGCTCTCAGCAATCAATTTTTGCTGGATGATGTTATAGCGGATCACATTACCCGTCACTTGGCTACCTGCTTGATCTAACGAAGCTTGGCCTTTCAGTGTCAGGGTACGGCTTGCCATATCGTAACGAATTTCTTTCGCGCTCGCCGAGGCTGGACGACCATCGTCTAACACTTGGCTGTAAGTTGCGGGGTTACCAGTGGCCACTAAAATTTTGCTATTTTCACCTTCGGCAGAAAATGCACGCAGTTCATTTGCTTGGATTTTTATCGAGCCTTGGGTAACTTCCACCGGACCAAAGAAGATGATCTGGTTGTTCTTGATATCTGCCGTTTGGCTCACTGCTTTGATTTTAACTTCCTGCTTTAGGTCGTCGACTTTAGCAAAGGCGCTCATGCTCATTATTAGCATTAGGCTGGCAAGTAATACGTTATTTTGCTTCATATGTTCCTACTACCTGACTGGTCAATTTCACTTCCTGCGCGTTGAGGTCGGCATAAAGGCCTTGGCCTTGAATATTAAAATCTTTCCCTGTGACGTAAATGGTACGGTCAGAGGTCATTATCATAGTATTGAGATCGAGTTCCAGATAACTGGTGGACAAGGTCTGGATCGGTTCTTCTGCGCTAATGGCATCAATAATAACATTGTTTTCGAGTACAACCTTGCCCGTTTCCTTGTTTAGCTTGCCCTGATCTGCACTGAGTTGCCATTGTGCTTTACCTTGGTCTGGATAAACAAGATAAACAGGTTGAGTAAAGTAAGTTTGATTCGTTGAATCATAATGTTCCATGTGTTTCGCCGTCACACGGCTATTGACTAGCCCTTGTTCATTGAACTCAACACTGCGCAGATCTTCAATGATGAAATCTGGGGTATTCTGATCTTTAACTCTATTATCGGTATCACCGCTGTGCTTGTTCTGCACTTGCCAATACAGCACTAATGCAGTTCCAAAAAAAGCGATAATCGCGAGTGTCACACGACTCATATACTCATTCCATGGGCCGAAGTGAATTTATTTTGACTGAGTAGCAACAGATCTGTGAGTTCACGCAGTGCACCGTGGCCGCCATTGAGCGTAGTCACAAAGTGGGCGTGCTGACGAACATAGGGATGACCATCGGCTACGCTGACTGCTAAACCGACGACATTCATCACTGGCAGATCGACAATATCATCACCGATATACGCCACTTCTTCTGGGGTAACACCATAGAGTGCGAGCAATGCTTCATAGGGCTCGAACTTATTGTCTACGCCTTGGTAAATATGGGTTACGCCAAGCGCCGTCATACGGTTTTCAACGATTTTGGATTGACGTCCAGTGATCACCGCAAGATTAAAACCGCTGGTGAGTATCGAGCGCACGCCATAGCCGTCGCGGGTGTGGAAGGCTTTTAGCTCTTCGCCGCTATTGCTTAAGTAAATACGACCGTCGGAAAACACCCCGTCGACGTCACAGATCAACAGTTTAATCTTTTGCGCGCGTTGCCACACATCATCACTGATTGGGCCGTAAAATCCTTGCTGTGGCATTAAATGACTCCTGCTTTAACCATGTCTAGCATGTTAAGAGCGCCGATTGGATGGCGGTCTTTATCGATAACAATTAATCCGTTGATGTTTTTTGAGTCCATCACTTGCAGCGCTTGGGCGGCCAACACACCGTCGGTGATGGTCACGCAGTTACGGGTCATCACATCGGCGATGGGCGTAGTGCGTAGATTTACTTCGGCATCGATAACGCGGCGTAAATCACCATCGGTGAAGATACCAACCAGCTTGCGCTGATCATCGATAATCGCCGTCATGCCTAAGCCTTTTTTGGAGATTTCGTACAGGGCTTCTGTGATGCAAATATCGTGGTTAACGAGCGGTAAGTCATCACCGCTATGCATGACATCGCAGACTTTTAACAATAACTTGCGTCCTAAAGCACCGCCAGGATGGGACATAGCAAAGTCATCACGGGTAAAGCCTTTCGCTTGTAGTAATGCAATAGCAATCGCATCGCCCATCACTAAGGTCGCGGTAGTGCTTGATGTTGGGGCGAGTCCCAGTGGGCAAGCCTCTTCTGGGACTTCAATACATAAATGTACTTTAGATAAGCGCGCCATGTTCGATTCGGGTTTACCTGTTACCGCGATAACGGGCACGCCCATACGTTGGATGACGGGCATTAAGGTGAGGATTTCGCTCGACTCACCGGAATTTGAAATCGCTAAAATCACATCGTTATCGGCTAATACACCGAGATCGCCGTGGCTGGCTTCACCCGGATGCACAAAAAATGCGGGCGTTCCTGTGCTGGCGAGGGTGGCAGAAATCTTATTGCCGATATGGCCCGACTTGCCCATTCCCATGACAATCACTTTGCCTGTGCAGTTAAGGATCAACTCGCAAGCTTCTGCAAATTCAGCCGAATCAACATATTGATAAAGATTGTCTAGGGCTGACTTTTCAATGTCGATAACTTTACAGCCCCATTGGCGCAGTTGTGATTTGTCTACCATGTCTATCTCTCTTTTTGCATTGTCTTTGTCGCCCCATTGATGGGATTGGAATAGCACAATTTGGTACGCGATAAAGATGATATGTAATAGGCTTTCTGCCAAGTTTTAGTTTGTTTTCAGACGATTTAGCTTATGTCTTGTTGTGGTTTATTCCCTAAAGCAACAAAACAATTGCGGCAGGCTAGAGCGATTGATCCGACTCGTCAAGTTCAGCTGCGGCAACTATTCATGCACAATAACCTGTTTAGCGGCCGAAGGTCTTGAGCAATATCATCGTCTTTGTCGTTTATTTCAATGCATTTATCCCGTATCGCGGCGGGTATTACCGCACGGGATGCCTCTATTTCACACTCGTATATCGACTCATTGCACCTAAAATTGGACGAAGAGCGAGCTAAGTGCGAACGAATTAGCCAATATCGCCAATTCTGCAACTAGGTTGAAAACATTAAGTAACATTTTACCTGTGCAGAGTGAAAACTTAGGGCGCATTTTCGCTGTAAATGAGGCAAATTGAAAGTATCGCAGGGCGATAGTGTCGATTCGGTTGTAGGTTAAAGCGCAATTACGTACAATTTGCGGCTCTTCGATTGGTCAGTCTAGGAAGACTAGGATCACCTCTTTGCAAATGTCGGAATCAAGCATGACTCAAGAACAAACGCCGTTGGTTGAGATCCGTAATTTGGGGTTTAGCCGCGGTCAGCGTGTGATATATGAAGATATTAGCCTGTCCATTCCAAGGGGCAAGGTGACGGCGATCATGGGGCCGAGCGGCATAGGCAAAACGACCCTGTTAAAGTTGATCGGCGGCCAATTAACGCCTGACCACGGACAAGTGCTATTTGATGGCCACGATATCCATGGCGTGAGTCGCAATGAATTATTTAGTCTGCGTAAGCGGATGAGCATGTTGTTTCAAAGCGGCGCGCTGTTTACCGACATTAATGTGTTCGATAACGTGGCCTTTGCGCTGCGCGAACATTCAGGTCTGCCAGAAGACATTATTCGCACTATCGTGCTGATGAAGCTCGAAGCCGTAGGCTTACGTGGTGCCGCCCAGATGATGCCAAGTGAGTTATCCGGTGGTATGCAACGCCGCGCGGCATTGGCCAGAGCCATCGCGCTTGAGCCTGAAATGGTGATGTACGATGAACCTTTTGCCGGCCAAGATCCTATCTCTATGGGCGTGTTAGTGAAGCTTATTCGTGAGTTATCCGATGCGCTGAATCTGACCTCCATTGTGGTCTCCCACGATGTGGATGAAGTTCTCGGTATTGCCGATTATGTGTATGTGGTGGCCGATAAAAAAGTTATCGCCCACGGCACGCCAGAGGAATTGAAGTACGCCGACAATCCGCAGCTAAAACAGTTTATTCAAGGCGCGCCGGATGGCCCTGTACCCTTCCATTATCCGGCGAATGATTACCAACAAGAATTAATGGCAAAAGGAGTTGGCAAGTGAAGTTAATAGACAGTATTGCCGACTTGGGCCGTAGCGCGATTGAGTTAGTGCTCGGTTTTGGCCGTGCAGGGCTCATGTTGTGGGGGGCGATTTTTCGCTGGCCACGGGTGCGTAAAGGTTTTCCACTATTAGTGCGCCAGATTTATGTGGTCGGCGTGCAATCTATGGTGATTATTTTAGTCTCAGGGCTTTTTATCGGCATGGTGTTGGCGCTGCAAGGCTACAACATCTTAGTTGGTTTTGGCACCGAAGAAAGCTTAGGCCCTATGGTGGCGCTCAGTTTACTGCGTGAGTTAGGGCCAGTGGTTACCGCACTTTTGTTTGCGGGACGTGCGGGTTCAGCCTTAACCGCTGAAATTGGTTTAATGAAAAGTACCGAGCAGCTCTCGAGTTTAGAGATGATGGCTATCGACCCATTAAGGCAGATTATTGCACCGCGCTTTTGGGCTGGGGTGATCAGTATGCCATTGCTGGCGTTAATGTTTACCGCTGTGGGTATTTACGGTGGTCACATTGTGGGCGTGGAATGGAAGGGTATCGACAGCGGGGCGTTTTGGTCGATTCTGCAGGCGTCGGTCGAATGGCGTCAGGACATAGTTAACTGCTTAATCAAGAGTGGTGTGTTTGCCGTAGTGGTGACTTGGATTGCGTTATATCGCGGTTATCAAGTGATCCCAAATCCGGAAGGCATCAGCCGTGCAACGACTCAGACTGTGGTTCAGTCGAGCCTCGCTGTATTGGCATTAGATTTTTTACTGACAGCCCTGATGTTTGGCCGCTAACGGAACACTGCGGATTTCGACACAGGTAAGATGGATTAACAGAGTGGTAGCTGAACATGTTGACACGAAAAATTGAATTATTAGTGGGTGTGTTTCTTTTAACGGGATTGGCCGCTTTTTTGGTCTTAGTCTTTAACGTCGCCAATATTGAAGTTAAAAGCAGCGATAGCACTTATACCATAAAAGCCAATTTCACCAATATTGGTGGCTTGAAGGTACGTTCGCCCGTTAAGGTCGGCGGTGTTGTGGTTGGCCGCGTCAGTGGCATTGATTTAGATCCCGTTAAGTTAGTGGCTGTGGTCACCTTAGTGATGGATAAACGTTACGATAAATTCCCAGAAACCAGTAGTTTAGCAATTTTGACTTCGGGTTTATTGGGCGAGCAATTCTTAGGGTTAACACCGGGTTTTGTCGACGATGATGTCAGTATGCTCAAAGATGGCGATAAGATTGATGACACGCGCTCGGCATTAGTGTTGGAGGAACTGATTGGTCAGTTCTTATATAGTATGGGTTCGAAGGATAAATAGGGGTTACCGCTATGTTTAAAAACTTATCTCGTTTTTTACTGCCGTTAGTGATGATTTTAGGGACAACGAGCGCTGTTGCCGCCGATGTGGTGGTCGACACTATGGACCCGTATGCCATGGTGAAAGCCGTTGCCAATAAAACCTTTGATCGTTTTCATAAAGATAAAGCGTTAATCGATGCCGATTCAGATCATTTAAAGGTGATCGTTCGTGAAGAACTAATGCCTTATGTCGATTATAAATACGCATCTTACAAAGTCTTAGGCCAATATCTTAAGGATTCAACCGAAGATCAGCGTAATCGTTTCGTCGATGCCTTTGAAGGTTATTTAGTGTCGACTTATGCCCAAGCTTTTACTGAATACACCAATCAAAAAGTGGAATTTTCACCTGGGGTTGATTTCAGCAAAGAGAAAATGGTCGATGTAAACGTGCAGATCATCGAAGCCGGTCGTCCGCCAATCAAACTGCTGTTTAAGGCACGCCGTTTGAAAGATGACTCATGGAAGGCATTCGACTTAGTTGCCGAAGGTGTGAGCTTACTGTCTTCTAAGCAGTCTGAAATCTCGAATCTGATTCGCCAGCAGGGTATCGATCCTGTGATTAAGATGCTCGAAGATCGTACCAAAGAAAAAGTGACGATCAAGGCTAAATCAGGGAAGTCGCAGTCGTGATTGAATTTGTGCAACAAGGCACAGTTTGTCATCTCAAAGGGCGCATAACCCAAGCCGATGTCATTACACTTTGGCCACAGCGGCAACAACTGCTGGGCGAGTCTACTCAGATATTGTCTTTATCTGGGCTTGAATACAGTGATAGCGCTGGTATGGCATTTTTGCTGGCGTTAGTGCGTGAACATGGCAGCCAACTTGAATTGAGTTCTGCCTCACCACAACTTAAAAAACTCATCGATTTATATGATTTACATGCCTTCTTTACCGAAGAAGCGCATTGAGAATAGGGTAATAGATTTCATGGAATGCAGCTTAATCGAACAGATTTTACGTGATGCGTTAGGGCTTGAAGAAGTTCACGCTAGCTCAGATGGTAGCCATTATAAAGTGATCGCAGTAGGCGAATGTTTCGATGGTATGAGCCGAGTCAAACAGCAACAAGCCATTTATGCACCGTTGACGGCACACATTGCCAGCGGTGAATTACATGCATTAACGATCAAAACTTTCACGCCGACTCAATGGAAACGCGAAAAAGTTTTCAACATGCCTAGCTAGTGAGGAAAAGTGGATAAACTAACAATTCAGGCAAGCCCCCCGCTTGCCGGTGATGTGATTATTTCGGGTGCGAAAAATGCGGCTCTGCCTATTCTGATGGCAGGCGTATTAGCCGAAACCGATTTTGTGGTTTCTAACGTGCCGAATCTTCGCGATGTGAGTACGAGCTGTAAATTATTACGCTGCCTTGGTGCTGAAGTGACTGAGCTTGGCGACGGACAGATCCGCATTTCAACCACGAATCTAAATGAGTTTTGCGCTCCCTACGATCTCGTGAAAACCATGCGTGCTTCTATCTTGATCTTAGGGCCGTTATTGGCGCGTTATGGTACCGCAGATGTGTCATTGCCTGGCGGCTGTGCCATTGGCGCAAGACCAGTTAACTTACACTTACATGGCCTCGAAATGATGGGTGCCAAGATTGAAGTGAAAGAAGGCTATATTAAAGCCCGTGTTGATGGACGTCTTAAGGGCGCACACATTTTCATGGACATGGTGAGTGTTGGCGCCACCGAAAACTTACTGATGGCGGCAGCGTTGGCCGATGGCGAAACCGTGATTGAAAATGCGGCCCGTGAACCTGAAGTGATCGATCTCGCTAATTGCTTAATTGCCATGGGCGCAAAAATCACCGGCGTAGGCAGTGCAACCTTGCGTATTCAAGGGGTTGAGCGTTTACAGGGCTGTCATTACCGCGTGATGCCAGACCGTATCGAAACCGGTTCATTTTTGGTGGCCGCTGCGGTAACCCGTGGTCGCATCCGTTGCTTAAAAGCCGATCCTGCGTCATTAGAGTCGGTTATCGCAAAACTTGAAGATGCGGGTGCTAAGATCACTACAGGTGAAGATTGGATTGAGCTTGATATGCAGGGTAAACGTCCGAAGGCGGTCAATATCAAGACGGCACCTTATCCCGGTTTTCCAACGGATATGCAGGCGCAGTTCTGCGTGCTCAACGCCTTAGCGCAAGGCACGGCTACTATTACCGAGACTATCTTCGAAAACCGCTTTATGCATGTGCCTGAGCTTATCCGTATGGGCGCTACCATGGAGCTTGAGGGGAATACCTGTATTATCCAAGGGATTGAGTCCTTAAGTGGTGCGCAGGTGATGGCGACGGATTTACGTGCGTCTGCGAGTCTGGTGATTGCGGGTTTAGTGGCCGATGGTAAGACGATTGTCGATCGTATCTATCACTTAGACCGCGGTTACGAGCATATTGAGAATAAGTTCCAAGGTTTAGGCGCGCAGGTTGTGCGTACTCAGTAATGAGCTATTGAGCTAGGCCTGAGAGATTAAAATCTCGACCCATTAAAAAACCAGCTTAAAAGCTGGTTTTTTGTTGTCTGCGTACGCAATGATGGGTGCCGCTCTAGTTATCGACCACAACCTTTTCATCGATAATAACGGGCAACTCCTGTTGTTTCCCTTGGCGTATCACAGTCATCATCACTTTCTTACCCGGTGTGGTTTCAGCGATGCGATCCATCAGCATTTCAACGCCTGGCACATCTTCACCATCGTATTTAATAATCACATCCCTTGGCATTAAGAGGGCTCGCGCCGCAGGGCCATTAGGATCGACACCTGTAACGAGCACACCTTTTAGGTCGGGTAGATTAAGGATCTGCGCCACCACAGGGTTAATTGGCTCGCCAGAAATCCCTAAGGCACCACGGATCACGCGGCCATTCTTAATCAACTTGCCCATAATGCTGTGGGCCAATTTAATCGGGATAGCGAAGTTAATCCCATGGCCGCCGCCTTCTTCACCCACTTGGAATGCTGCGGTATTAATACCAATAAGGCTGCCGTTGGTGTCAATCAGTGCGCCGCCCGAGTTACCGGCATTAATCGCCGCGTCGGTTTGTAAGAAGTCTAAGTAACCTGAACTTAAGCCGTTACGACCCGTGGCACTGATGATGCCTTGGGTAATGGTTTGGCCCAAATTGTAGGGATTACCAATGGCGAGTACGACATCACCAACTTGAGGCGGACTGTCGAGGTTAACGGGGACAATCGGTAAGTTATCGCCTTCAATCTTGAGTACCGATAAATCGGTTTCTGGATCGAAGCCAACCACTTCTGAGGTAAATTTACGTCCATCTTGCAGGGCGACAACAATTTCGTCGGCCTTTTTAATAACATGATAATTCGTAAGAATATAGCCTTCTTTGCTCATTATCACCCCAGAACCTAGCCCTTGTAGCGAACCCGAGTTAAGCGGGCGATTTTGATCTATGCTGAGGCTATAAATGTTAACAACGGCAGGTGCTGCGCGGCGGACCGCCTTGGCAAAGGAGAGCTCGACTGTGTTGTTGGCTCGGGTTTGTAGCAGACTATTACCGAGGGACTGGTTATCGAAATAACGGGTTACCAATAAAAACATGGCCGCCATGATAAGACCAAAAAGGGTGGCTTTACCGAGATATAGTAGTGTGTCTTTTATCGTCATGGCAGGATGGATCTTGAAAAAGGTGAGTTAGATTAACATGTTTAATCTATGTAAGCATAGGGAACCTAAGCTCCCTATGCTTATCTGTGGCAGAAAATATGGCCTATTTAGCCGATTAACGTAGGACTAAATACAACATGCTCTTATCACGCATAATCTTCAGTGCAACTGCACCTTCTTGATCTTTTAGCTGTGCTTTAAGAGTCTTAAGATCTTTAATTGCAGTACGGTTAATACCGACAATTACATCTCCTTTTTGCAAGCCACTCATAGCCGCAGGCGAACCTTGGGCGACATCGGTAATTTCAATGCCCTTAGATGAGTTTTCTAAGGATGCTCCTTGCAACATAGGGTGTACGGCGCCAGCAGCAGATTCACTGGTTTGGCTTGCTTCACCTAAGGTCACCTTAACGGTTTTCTTATCGCCGTCACGGATGAGTCCTAGCTCAACCTTAGCACCCGCGCCCATAGTGGCGACTTTGGCCCGCAGTTCTTGGAAGGACTTAATGCCACGGCCATCGACGCTGATAATGATATCACCCGCTTTAATGCCGGCTTTCTCGGCGGCACTGTCTTTGGCTACTTCATTCACGAAGCCGCCGTGTTGGGTGTCTAAACCAAAGCCTTGAGCGAGTTGGCTATCAAGATCGCGTCCCGAAATCCCCAGTACCCCGCGGCGTACTTCACCGTGTTCGGCAATTTGCGCGACCAGGTTTTTCACCATATTGGCAGGGATAGCAAAGCCGATACCGACGTTACCACCTCCCGGCGCTACGATTGCGGTGTTAATCCCAATCAATTCCCCGTTTAAGTTAACGAGTGCACCACCTGAGTTACCACTATTGATAGCAGCATCGGTTTGAATAAAGTTTTCCAGCATTTCTATGCCTAAACCGCTACGGCCTAAAGCACTGACAATACCTGAAGTCACGGTTTGCCCTAAACCGAAGGGGTTACCAATGGCAACGGCAAAGTCACCAACACGCAAGTCGTCAGAGTCTGATGACTTGATTGCGATAAGATTTTTTGCCTCAATTTGCAGCAATGCAATATCCGATTCTGAGTCAGTACCAATGAGTTTGGCTTTTACTTCACGACCGTCATGTAGACCAACTTGAATATCATCAGCACCGTCAATCACGTGGTTGTTAGTGACTATGTAGCCTTTTTCGGCATCAATAATAACGCCTGAGCCTAAGCCTCTAAAAGGACGTTCCTGCACTTGCTCCTGTGGCGCATTGGGGCCAAAGAAGTAACGAAAAACATCAGGCACTCTTTGTTTTGAAACATGAGTACCCGTAACGGCTACGGACACAACAGCAGGTGTCGTACGCTCAAGCATGGGCGCAAGACTTGGAATGGATTGTCCCTCAACCGTCTGTGGAATGGCGGCCTGTGAGACGACAGGCATCATAGTCAGGGTCGCGGCTAACATTGCGGCTGAAAGTACAGATAATTTTGTTTTCATCTATTCATAACTCCAAATAAGGGTTGAACGATCTGGATGTAATGCATCAGCTATTGTGCGAGTGCCAGATCAAATCTGTATCGGTACCGGCTATTTGCCTAGGTAACCATTCGGACACGCACCTAATTGAAAAAGTTCATCATATTAACAAATGTTAATTTTTTTGAGCCTATTTTATCGACTGTTTCATACTCGTTGCTCAGTGGAAAACTGTGGGCAAGATACTCATTTTTCAAGCCCTGATATCAGCAAGTTTTGCCGATTAAAATGACCTACAGCATAGAGGTTTATTCGCCGTTTGTATGCTGTTTAGCGTTGAGGCAAAAGTCGTATTCAGCATTAATATATCCTGCGCCACATTGGCCGTGCTAATATCATCGCAGTTTTAATAAAGGACATGAGAGAATTAAAAAGTGCCTCAGTTAAGCCCTTGGCAGCATTATCAAAAAGATCTTACCCGTGACGGTTTCTCCCATGATCCGGCCCAAGAAATTGCGGTCAAAGCATTACAACGTGTCTATGAAGACTTAACGGCGGCGGAAGAGCCGAGTTCTATCGTAGGGAAATTGTTTAGTGCATTCGGCTTAAAATCGGCGCCTGCTTCACCTAAAGGCCTGTATCTTTGGGGCGGTGTGGGTCGCGGCAAAACCTATCTGATGGATACTTTTTTTGATGCCTTGCCTGGCGATCAAAAGCTGCGGGCTCACTTCCATCGTTTCATGCATCAGCTACATTTAGATTTAGATGAACTGAAAGGCGTGCGCGATCCCTTGCTGGTGATTGCGAAAAAGATGGCCGCGAAATATCGCGTTATCTGTTTCGATGAATTCTTTGTCTCCGATATTACCGATGCCATGTTGTTAGGTACGCTGTTTCAAGCGCTATTTAAAGAAGGCGTTGTGCTGGTCGCTACGTCTAACATCATCCCCGACGACTTATATAAAAATGGCTTACAGCGGGCACGTTTCTTACCCGCGATAGCCTTAATTAATCAACATTGTGAAGTGCTCAATGTGGATTCTGGCATCGATTATCGACTACGTACCCTTGAGCAAGCGGAGATTTATCATCATCCGTTAGACGCACAAGCCGATGCCAATCTTATGCGTTATTTTAGCCAGTTAGCGCCTGAGTCAGAGGTGCTTACCGCCGACATCGAAATCGAAGGTCGTAGTATCAGTATTCGTCAGCAGGCGCAGGGCGTATTGTTGGCCGATTTTAGAGCGCTCTGTGATGGTCCGCGAAGTCAGCGTGACTACATGGAATTGGCGCGGATTTATCATACTGTACTGGTCAGCGGCATTGAGCAAATGGGCGCATTTTTGACCGGTGATGATATCGCCAGACGATTTTTAGCTATGGTCGATGAGTTTTACGAGCGCAATGTAAAGCTTATCGTATCGGCTCAAGTGCCACTTGAAGATATCTACGCCGATGGCTTGCTTAACTTCGAATTTAGACGTTGTCGCTCGCGTCTTATTGAGATGCAATCACACGATTATTTGAAAACAGAGCACCTGCCTTAACCCTGCGGCGCAAGAGTTTTGCTTTAACTCCCGTGTTAAATCGCCAGTGGCTTGTTAATCCTTAGGATGACAAGCCAGATTGGTCGATATTTTATAATTTTTATCAAAATATCAGGTGATTTTTAACTCAGCTTTGTCTATACTCCGCCACCTGCCCACGTTACTCCGCCAATTGGGCGGAAGTTGTAAGCCGAAGTCAGTGCTCGAAGGGGTACTAAAAGGCAATTTTGTGTTGTTTGCAAATGCAGGCAGCATGTGAGACAGAAAATTAACTTTGGGTTTTTGTAATAATGAAGACTTTTACTGCTACACCAGAAACCGTAACTCGTGACTGGTTCGTCGTTGATGCAGACGGCAAAACTTTAGGTCGTATCGCTACTGAAATCGCTATCCGTTTACGCGGTAAGCATAAGCCAGAATACACTCCACACGTTGATACCGGTGATTACATCATCGTTGTTAA
This sequence comes from Shewanella sp. SP2S2-6, assembly GCF_031931965.1. Lineage (NCBI taxonomy): Bacteria > Pseudomonadati > Pseudomonadota > Gammaproteobacteria > Alteromonadales > Shewanellaceae > Shewanella > Shewanella sp. SP2S2-6. The sequence continues at coordinate 21,597 of NZ_JAUOEQ010000022.1, forward strand.
TGCTGAAAAAGTGACTGTTACTGGTAACAAAGCGAAAGGCAAAACGTACTACTCGCATTCAGGCTTCCCAGGTGGCATTAAGCAAATCAGCTTTGAAAAGCTGCAAGCGCAAAAGCCAGAAATGATCATCGAGAAAGCAGTTAAGGGTATGTTACCAAAAGGTCCTCTGGGCCGTGCCATGTTCCGTAAACTGAAAGTTTACGCTGGCGCAGAACATAACCACACTGCACAACAACCTCAAGTTCTTGATATCTAAACGGGATTAAGCAAATGGCTGCAACTCAGTACTACGGCACTGGCCGTCGCAAAACCTCTACAGCTCGCGTTTTCGCTAAAGCAGGTAGTGGCAACATCGTTGTAAATCAACGTCCTTTGGATCAGTATTTTGGTCGTGAAACTGCTCGTATGGTTGTTCGTCAACCTTTAGAGTTAGTTGAAATGACTGACAAGCTGGACATCTATGTAACTGTTAAAGGCGGTGGTATCACTGGCCAAGCAGGCGCAATCCGTCACGGTATTACCCGTGCTCTGATGCAATTAGATGAAGCACTGCGTCCATCACTACGTTCTGCTGGTTTCGTTACCCGTGACGCTCGTAAAGTTGAGCGTAAGAAAGTGGGTCTACGTAAAGCACGTCGTAAGCCACAATTCTCTAAGCGTTAATTCGTTTTTGGAATATCAAAAAACCCAGCCTATGCTGGGTTTTTTATTGGCTAAAATTTACGATACTGACGAATTCATTTTATAAGAGACTCTGTTGTTGAAGTAAGCTGATATACACTAAATTACATTGAGTGATTGAGTTTGAGGTGCGCATGACTTTTCAAGTTTTTATGCTGGCAGTAGCACTTGTATTACTTTTAGAGGGAGTCGGCCCCTTACTCTTTCCGAACAAGTGGCGTCGTTATTTAAATGAACTCTCCCATCAAAATCAGCAGGTTATCCAGCGACTCGGTGGCGCATTAGTCACAGCTGGAGTGGTGATTCTGGTGATTTTTGCGTAAAAAATACCCAGCTTGCCCTTACTGACTAAGATCTGTTAAAATTCTTTTTTAACCGCAACCTTGCAGCAAATAATGGGCAAAAACGTAGTTGTTCTCGGCACCCAATGGGGTGACGAAGGAAAAGGTAAGATTGTCGACCTTCTAACAGAACAGGCAAAATATGTAGTTCGCTATCAAGGCGGCCACAATGCTGGTCATACCTTGGTTATCGATGGTGATAAAACCGTTCTTCATCTGATCCCATCGGGTATCCTGCGCGATAATGTGAAATGCATTATTGGCAACGGTGTGGTGCTTGCACCTGACGCCCTGATGAAAGAGATCAACATGCTGAAAGATCGTGGTGTTCCTGTTGAGGAACGTCTGTTGATCTCTGAAGCGTGTCCGCTGATCCTACCATTCCATTGCGCCTTAGATATCGCCCGTGAAAAAGCACGTGGCAATAAAGCTATTGGTACAACTGGCCGTGGAATCGGACCTGCGTATGAAGACAAGATCTCCCGTCGCGGTCTGCGAGTAGGCGACCTGTTCAATGCTGAACTGTTTGCTGAAAAGCTGAAAGAAGTTATGAAATACCATAACTTTATGCTGACAGAGTACTATCAAGTCGAAGCTGTTGATTACGAGCAAACGCTAGCAGATGCTTTGGCTATGGCCGATTATCTGAAGAGCATGTGTGTTGACGTGACTGAACTGTTGGATACTGCGCGTAAAGCCGGTGAGCCAATCCTGTTTGAAGGCGCTCAAGGTACATTACTCGACATCGACCACGGAACTTATCCTTTTGTAACCTCTTCAAATACCACTGCCGGTGGTGTTGCGACGGGTTCAGGTTTTGGTCCACGTCACTTAGACTATGTCTTAGGTATCATGAAGGCTTACACCACTCGCGTGGGTGCAGGTCCATTCCCAACTGAACTATTATGTGAAGTTGGTGATCATTTAGGTACTAAAGGTCATGAGTTTGGTGCGACAACGGGTCGTAAGCGTCGTCCAGGTTGGTTGGATGCTGTGGCAATGCGCCGCGCAGTTCAAATCAACAGTGTGAGTGGCTTCTGCTTGACTAAGTTAGATGTACTTGATGGTCTGAAAGAAGTGAAAATTTGTGTTGGTTATCAGAATCCTGATGGCACTATCTCTAAAGTGACCCCGCTTGCGGCTGAAGGTTATGAACTGGTTACGCCTGTTTATGAAACTATGCCAGGTTGGAGCGAGTCGACTTTTGGCGCGACATCCATTGAGCAACTGCCACCGGCAGCGATCAATTATATCAAGCGTCTTGAAGAGCTATTAGAAACACCAATCGACATTATCTCTACTGGTCCTGACCGTAACGAAACCATGATTTTGGTTAATCCGTTCAATTAAGACCTGTTAAGGCCGTGTTTCACGGCCTTTTTCTCTGCTTCTTTATGCCTTTCTCTGTTTAATTCTGCGGTTAGAAATTCAGCTCAAGCTCAAGAAATAGGTTATACTGCCGATGCAAGTATTCACCCTATTGTCATTGAGAGTCGTTATGCTACGTACAGCACTAGTTGCGCTACTGCCCTTAGTATCTTCAATGTGCTTTGCTGAAACGCAGGCGGTGGATATTTATAGCCAAGATCAATTGCTTGATTTGATCCGTAGCGATCAATATTTAGCAAAAGTGAAGCGTGATGATTGCCAGTTAGTCCAAGACATTGAGGCGCGAGCCCAGGTCTTAAAACAGCCTTTATATCAATTCCTGTGGGGCGAAATGCTCAATTATGGAACCTGTGTAAAGGCAAACCCTGTGAAGGGCATTGCTTTGTTACGTGACTCGGCCGAACAAGGTAGCTCAGAAGCGATGTTAAAGCTTGCCGAGTATTATCAGAGTGGGAAATTTGTCATCCGCAATAAAGACAGAGCAGTGCATTATTTACTGCCTGCGGCTGCAAGTGGTGATTTACCCGCTCGTATGATGTTAGTGCGTTTATTCGGTGAAGGTTATGGTAGTCCTAGGGATTACGAGATGGCCTATCACTGGTTATATAACGATGTATTTGCGGACGAGGCGACGAAGAAAAAAGCCTTGTCTTTACTGCAGGTGTTAGCAGCTAAAATGCCCCCCAGTGCAGTGGCGCGGGCCCAGCAAGAACAGTTGCGAACCCGTTAAGTGGTCTCTTAATCTAGAGACACATTATTTGGATATTGAATGATCAAAGACCCTCATTTTGAGCGTGAACAGGATAAGTACGAAAACCCTATCCCAAGCCGTGAGTATATTATCGATTACTTACGTTCTCAGAAATCACCTATCACTCGTGACAGTATTGCCGCGGCGTTAAACATCCAAGAGGAAGAACAGCTTGAGGCTCTGCGCCGTCGCCTACGTGCGATGGAACGCGATGGCGAACTTGTGTTCACCCGTGGGCAGAGCTATGGCTTGCCCGAGAAAATGGATCTTATCCCCGGCACTGTACTCGGACACAGAGAAGGCTTCGGCTTTTTCAAACCCGATGAAGGCGGTGATGACTTATTTATTTCGAACCGCGATATGCTGATGTATTTCCACGGTGATAAAGTGCTGGCGCAAAAAGCGGGCACAGATCGTCGTGGTCGCCGCGAAGCGCGTTTGGTGCGTTTGATCCAGCCGCGCAGTGCCGCGATTGTTGGCCGTTATCATGTTGATAGCGGTATGGCATTTGTCATTGCCGATGATAAGCGTATTACCCAAGAAATCTTAGTCGCGAATGAAGATCGCAACGGCGCCCGTCAAGGCGATGTGGTTGTGGTTGAATTAACGCGTCGCCCAGGTCGTTTTGTTAAGGCTGCGGGTAAAGTGACTGAAGTGCTTGGTAAGCAAATGGCGCCGGGGATGGAAATCGAAATCGCCCTGCGTAACTACGACTTACCCCATACTTGGTCACCTGTGATCGAGAAGAAACTGCGCCGAATTCCCGATGAAGTGACCGACGCCGATAAAGTCGGCCGTGTAGATTTACGTCATCTGCCATTAGTGACTATCGACGGCGAAGACGCCCGCGATTTTGACGATGCCGTGTATGCGGAGAAAAAAGCCGGTGGCGGCTGGCGTTTATGGGTTGCGATTGCTGACGTTAGTTATTATGTTCGCACCGATTCGGCTTTAGATACCGAAGCGCGTGCCCGTGGTAACTCAGTGTATTTCCCATCACAAGTGATCCCTATGCTGCCGGAGAAAATCTCCAACGGCTTATGTTCGCTTAATCCTCACGTCGACCGTTTATGTATGGTCGCTGAAATGACAGTGTCTGCCAAAGGCAAGTTGTCGGGTTATAAGTTTTATCCAGCGGTGATGTATTCCCATGCCCGTTTCACTTATACCCAAGTGGCGGAGATGTTAGAAGGCGGGCCGATTGCGCCAGAGCATGAAGCCTTGTTCCCGCATCTGCAGTGTTTACAGTCATTGTATTTAGCGCTAGATGAGCAAAGAGCTGAGCGTGGTGCGATTGCGTTTGAAACCATGGAAACGCAGTTCATTTTCAATGAGCAGCGCAAGATTGATAAAATCGTGCCGCGTGGCCGTAATCAAGCACATAAAATCATTGAAGAATGCATGATTTTAGCCAACGTTTCTGCAGCTAAATTTGTGAAGAAACACAAAGGCGACGTGCTGTACCGAGTGCATGAAGCGCCATCTGAGCAAAAGTTGGCGAACTTTAAAGAGTTCCTTGCTGAGCGTGGTTTGACTATGCCTGGCGGACTTGAGCCAACGCCGTCAGATTACCAGAACGTGATGCTGCAAATTGCCGACCGTCCCGATGCTGAACTTATCCAAGTGATGTTGCTGCGCTCTATGCGTCAGGCAATTTACACCCCAGATAATGAAGGTCACTTCGGTCTAGCCTTAGAAGAATATGCGCATTTTACCTCGCCCATTCGCCGTTATCCGGATTTAGTCTTACATCGTGTGATCCGTTATTTACTGGCGAAGGAAAGAGGCGAAGCCACAGAAAAGTGGACGCAGGATGGTGGCTACCACTATCAACTCGATGAACTCGACCAATTGGGCGAAGAGTGTTCGACTACAGAACGGCGTGCCGATGAAGCGACTCGTGATGTTAGCGATTGGCTCAAGTGCGAGTTTATGCAAGATCACGTCGGCGATACCTTTGAAGCTGTAATTGCCTCAGTGACGAGCTTTGGTTTGTTCGTGCGCTTAAATGAGCTGTTTATCGATGGCTTAGTGCATATATCAAGCCTAGGTAGCGATTACTACCAATTCGATCCTATGCGTCAACGCCTTATTGGTGAGCATACAGGCCAAGTCTATCAAGTGGGCGATCCTGTGACGGTTAAGGTCGCTGCTGTTAACTTAGATGACAGACAGATTGATTTAGTCATGCTGGGCGATGACGGCAAAGGTGGCAAGCGTAAAGCATCAGCCAGCCGTGATAAGCCGATGACAGCCCGTGAGCGTGTTAATCGTGAAGGCGCTAAGCAAGGTAAAGCGGGCAAAACCGCAACGCCTAGCACTAAGGCTGAAGCTGGCAAAGCCAAACCTAAGGCTAAAGCGGGCACTAAAGCGAAAAAGACAGCAGTAAAAGATCCGGCTAAAAAGCCAAAAGCCGCTAAGCGGAGCACGAGAAAGAAATAAATGAAAAAACAAGATATTATTTTTGGGATCCACGCAGTTGAAGCCCTGTTAAAACACAGCCCTGAGCGCATTATCGAGTTATGGCTCTTACAAGGCCGTGACGATGAGCGCTTAACTGTGCTGGCCAATCAGGCCAAAGCCTTTGGCACGACGATTCAAGTCGCTTCTCGTAAAGCCTTGGATGACAAAGCGGAAAGCAGCCAACATCAAGGCATAGTCGCGCGCGTTAAAGCGGCGAAAGTGTTGAATGAGCAAGATCTAGATGTGCTGCTTGCCAACACTGAGCAACCATTTCTGCTGATTTTGGATGGCGTGACGGATCCCCATAACTTAGGCGCTTGCCTACGTAATGCCGATGCGGCAGGCGTGCAAGGTATTATCGTGCCTAAAGACAACTCAGTCGGCTTAACTGCGACTGTGAGTAAAGTGGCATGTGGCGCGGCGGAAACTGTGCCTTTATTCCAAGTGACTAATCTTGCGCGCACTATGCGTCACCTGCAGGATAAAGGTGTATGGATTGTGGGTACGGCGGGCGAGGCGGATTGCGAGCTTTATCAAGCCGATCTTAAAGGGCCACTGGCGATTGCCATGGGTGCGGAAGATAAAGGTTTACGCCGTTTAAGCCGTGAGTCTTGCGATTCACTGATCTCTATCCCTATGGCCGGAAGTGTGTCTAGCTTGAACGTATCGGTTGCGACCGGTATTTGCTTATTTGAAGCTGTGCGTCAGCGCCGCAGTTAATACGCTCACTCTTGCCTGATTTCGCACATGCGGTATCAGGCTTGTAGTAAAGATTTTTAAGTAACTATCTGTTTTAATTATAGATTGCAGAAATAAAAAGACCGATTAACTTTAAGCAGTTAATCGGTCTTTTTATTGGCCTTTTTATATCAGTGCTTTGTCTAGGTTAACCTGATGGCTATCGGCTTCATCCGTTTGAACGGCTTCAGGCTCAGTTTGCTCGATATCGAAACTGAAGGCGAGTTGTTCCTCATCACTGTCATTTGCGTCGATAATATCGTCATCGACACCATCAGCCCCTAAATCATATTCCGCTTCATCTAGGTTAGCACTGGGCGTCATATGTTCTTGAATCGATTCGACATCAACTCGTGGGTCCAGCGCTGCCGCCAGTGGTGAAGAGACTAAGTCGCCCGTTGCCATTATGTAGTCTTGGGTGACATTGGTTTCGGCTTTTTGTTGTGCATGTACATAACGTAGCCGCACAAACAGGATCAAGGTACAGGCAGACATAAAGCCATATAACATGCTGTTGCCAAGCCATTGCATCAACGTTGAGGCGATCAATGGACCGATACTAGCCCCTAAGCCGAAGGTTAATAAGATGGTGGCGGATAAACCGACCCGCTCATTCTGTTCGACTCGTGAGTTAGCCAGTGCCGTAGCAAGTGGATAGAAGGTGAAACCTAAAATACCAAACAGGAAGGTCATCACCAGCGAAATCACTGGATGATAGGGCGTTAAGGCGATGGCTAAGGCTAAGATGCCAAGCAATATACAGTTGATACGAATAAGGCGGCTGCGGGACATAATGTCGGACAGTTTCCCCATCGGCCATTGTGCCAGTAATCCCGCTAAAATCGTTGCAGTCATATAAGTGGCGACTTTTTCAGGCGGCAAACCTAAGTTACTAGCATAGGCGGGCGCGAGACCATAAAACGAACCCACTATCATGCTACCAATCGCGATGGTTGTGAGTGCCTGCGGCGCTTTTTTCCAGTAATGGGCAATTTTGAGTGGAGCTGGGACCAAAGGCGCAGGGTGAAGACGACGCGTGAGTGAAATCGGTACGATACAGAGTGAGAAACAAATCGCGATCAGCAGTAATGGCTCAAGGCCTAATTCGGGGAAGATACTGATTGCACCTTGGCCTAAGATCAAGCCGAAGTAAGATACGATCATATAACTCGCGAACACTGTGCCCCTTTGGTTACTTTCGGCTTGTTCGTTAAGCCAACTTTCTAGCACCATGTATTGACACATCATTCCCATGCCGACAACGAGCCTGAGGAGCAGCCAAACCGCGAGCTCATCCACAAGTGCATGACCCAATGCAGATGCCGCGACTATACCTGCACTGGCAACAAAGGCGCGTATATGACCCACTTGGGCGATAAGTCTATGACCAATCTTAGAGCCCGCCACTAGGCCAACATAATAGGCCGACATCATGCCGCCTATCCATATCTGTGGCACATTCATCACCGAGAGCCTGAGCCCAAGGTAAGTTGTGAGCAAACCGCCGGCCAGTACCATTAACAAGGTGGTGCTATATAAAGAGGCGAAAGTGCGCAGCGGATTAGTCATATACAACTCCGAAAACACAAACAAGATTGATAATAAACCGTGAGTATATCAGGGGTTGGTGTTTATGTTGTGTTGCAAATTGTTGGTAAATCTTGATTAATTGCGCATTTCTGCTCAAAAAATCCTTAGATTATGTCGAAGTGACTTGAGAGGGGCGGAGGAACTTTCACATTGACGCCAGCCGAAGATGACATTGGCGTCGTGTTCTTGTATTGCTTCGGATTATCTAAAAGCGGTTATCTAAAGGTATAAAGCAGGTTGAAGGTGGTGATGGTATCTGTCTGCTGGCTACCTTCTGGAACTACTTCAGTGTATTTGATGTTCATGCCGATTTTAAAAGCCCAATCTTGGAACACCAGATTCTTGTAGTTCATGTCTAAGGTAAGGGTATTGTTGTTCTCGCCCATTTCCGCAGTTAAATCGGCATTGAGACTACTGTATTCCTGCAGTTTTTGAGAAAACTTTGCAGCGGTACGCAGAATGACATCTTTCTCAGCATCAGGATTGGGAATATCGACAGATTCGGCCGGTAAGTTATATCGATAACCGGGGCCGACTTCGAGACTGAGTTTGGTCTTGTAGCTACTGATGGCATTAAAACCGTAACCACTCGAAATAGTTGATATTTGCGTGTAACTACCGAATTGATCCCAAGTGAAATCACCGCGTCCGAAGATATAACCCTTAGTGAGTTTATAGTTCGACTGGAGTTGGAGTTCGTATTTTTCGGAAGTCGTCTTGCTTTTTTCTGAGGCAAAGTAGGCTTTGAGCGTGGCTTCTTGCTTGGTTTGCTTAGTGTCGTAAATCAGTTGGGTTCGACCGTTAAAACTGCTGGATTCGGTATTGCCTGTATTCAGTTGCAAACCCGCTTCGATTTCTGCGGTAAAATCGCTGGGCGGTTCCTGATAATCAGGTGGAACAAGCGCAAGCGCAGGAAATGAAAGGGAAAATAAAAAGATTGGCGCAATAACTTTTAGCATTATGTTTTATTCTTGGTTAGCTGATGTCAGACGTCCGAATATAGATGAAGCGCCATCATACCTGTATTGATTGGCGAGGCAAAGTTATTGCTTGAGTTTCTGGCTTGCTTTCTGTACTATCTCGCGCTCAAATCAGTCACTATTTTTCGTTCCTTGCCTCCATTTGGTTTGACTGAGCCAATACCGAGGCTACATAACCGTAAGGAGCAATAAATGCGTCATTACGAAATCGTATTTATGGTTCACCCAGATCAAAGTGAACAAGTACCAGGTATGATTGAGCGTTACACAGGTGTTATCACCGAAGCTAACGGCACAATCCACCGTTTAGAAGATTGGGGCCGTCGTCAACTGGCTTACCCAATCCTTGATCTGCATAAAGCTCACTACGTTCTGATGAACGTTGAAGCTAAAGCAGAGACGATTGAAGAGCTAGAAACAGCTTTCCGTTTCAACGACGCAGTTCTGCGTAACATGGTAATGCGTACTAAAGTTGCCGTTACTGAAGCATCTCCAATGGCTAAAGCTAGAGATGAGCGCGATTCACGTCGTGGCCCAGCTGGCGAACGCTCATACGATGAAGCTCACGCTGAAGAAATCGCTGAGTAAGGTAATCTGTGACCACCAATAACTTGGTGTTGTCAGGAACGATAACTCGTTCAAGACGCTTTAAAAGCCCAGCAGGTATTGCACACAGTGTGATAATGTTGGAACACAAATCGCAGCGTTATGAAGCAGATATGCTCCGCAACGTCTACGTACAAATTCAAGTGATATTGAGTGGCCCACGCTTTGAAAGCGTCGCAGAAGATCTGAAAGCAGGTGTGGAAGTTCAAGTGCAAGGCTTTATGACGCTTCAACAGGGGCGCAATGGTCAAAACCGCTTAGTTATCCATGCCGAAAATGTCGAATTGAAAACTTAGGAGACTGTCAACATGGCACGTTATTTCCGTCGTCGCAAGTTCTGCCGTTTCACCGCTGAAGGTGTTGCAGAAATTGATTACAAAGATATCGTTACTTTAAAGAACTACATCACTGAAAGTGGCAAGATTGTTCCAAGCCGTATCACTGGTACTAGTGCTAAATATCAGCGCCAACTAGCTCGCGCTATCAAGCGTGCTCGTTATCTTTCTCTACTGCCATATACTGATTTACATCAGTAATTGCAGTATTCCTAATCGAATATAGAGGATTTGATAATGAACGTTATTCTGCTTGATAAAATCGCTAACCTAGGCAACTTGGGTGACCAAGTAACAGTTAAGGCTGGTTACGCACGTAACTTCCTTTTGCCACAAGGTAAAGCTGTTGTTGCTAACGAAAGCAACGTTAAAGTATTTGAAGCTCGTCGCGCTGAATTAGAAGCTAAATTAGCTGCTGAATTAGCTGCTGCTAACCTACGTGCTGAGAAAATCACTGCACTGGAAGCTGTTGTAATCGCTTCTAAAGCTGGTGATGAAGGCAAACTGTTTGGTTCAGTTGGCAACCGTGACATCGCTGATGCAGTGACTGCTGCTGGTGTTGAGCTGGCTAAAGCTGAAGTTCGTTTACCATTAGGCGCTCTGCGTACTACTGGCGACTTCGAAGTTGAAGTTCAGTTACACACTGAAGTTAAAGCTGTTGTTAAAGTATCTGTGGTTGCAGAAGCTTAATTACGACTCGCTTTAAATATAAAAAGACACCGCCTAGGCGGTGTTTTTTTATGGCTGAAATTTAGGATTTGAGTGTATTTAGGTTTGGATATCGACTCTGCGATGGATTTAATGCGATTGGTATAATTGCTAGGTGATATACGCCTATTCATTCAATCTCATCATCTCAAAGTGCATTCGCTGCTAAAATACGAGCCCAAATTAAAGCCGCTTACTGCAGAACAGTGAGCGGCTTTTTGTTTAGAGCAACTGATTTAGCTCAAGGTATTAATTTCTCACTAAATCCAGTTCTTTAATCAGATTATCGGCATGGTCGACTTCGTCCATCATCCACAGGATATAGCGGATATCTACGTGCACGGCACGGGTGATGGTTGGGTTGAAGAACCAGTCTTTAGTAATCGCTTCATAGGTGGAGTCGAAGTTAAGGCCAACGAGTTCTCCTTTACCGTTGAAGACGGGTGAGCCAGAGTTACCGCCTGTGGTGTCAACGCTCGATAAGAAGTTAACCGGTACAGAGTTAAATTCTTCGGGTTTGTCTAAGCAAGAGAAGAGTCTGCAAATCCAGCCGCGGGGATCTTGATAAACCGACTTCACTAAATGATTGCCAAAACGTTGTTCGGCAATCGCATCGAGTAGCTTTTTCGGTGCATTGTAGGGCTCTACGCCTGTGTGTTTTGCGACTATGCCATCAAGACGAGTAAACGGCTGTTTGTAGAGCGCATCACGGGATTGATAACCATCGACCATACCGTAGCTGATACGTAGCGTACCGTTGGCGTCAGGGTAGACCGGCCAGTTGTTGGCTTTATAGTAGTCAATCACGGCGGCCATGTAGTCTGGGCGAGCAGTGGATAACTTGCCGTCTAAGATTTTTTCCGTTTTTTCCTGTGCCATATTGGTGTCGTAAAGGGCAACGGCTAAACGAATAAAGGGATCGGCACTGGTTTCGAAGGCGTTAACATCGGCATTCATCCACGCCAGACGTTGGGCTTGGTCTGTGAGCGTAGTGAGTGAATACAAACCATCGAGTTTAGCCGCGAGATCTACGTCTTTACTATTAACACTTAACATTTTATCGAGCGCTGCCACGCGATTCGATTGGCCTAGGTAAGCATTTAAATCCTGTAACCACAATGCCTTATCGACTTTGACATCGAAACTTGAATCGATACGTTTAAGGCGCGAGCTCAGCATCGCTAAATCACGATCTTGATAGCCTTGTTCACGTTCGGCATCGGGCTTTTGTTTTTCTTTCGCAAGACGATACAAGCTGTTTGCTGCGGTTAACAGGGTGCTCGATTGGGCATTAGTAAAGTAGTAATTACTTTGGAACGCCTGTTGTTGCTCGGCAAGTAGCACTTCTAACTCAGCGATGAGGTTTTGATTTAGCTTAGGATTTTGTTTAAGCCAAGCTAAAAAATTATCCTCACGACTTTGTTTAATGCCCACGATATCCGTGGCTTTAAAACCCGCTAACAGGCCGTTGAGTTTTTTCATTCGGTTGGCCATTGAAGCCATATTACCAGCGTATTTAATGGCGATGTCTGCATCTTTTTGTCCCATAGCTTCGATAGTATCAATCTGTAATTGATAGCGTTTAGCTTGGGTGGGATACAGCCAGTCACTGGCAAACTTAAGTTCACTAGTAAGATTATAGCGACTGGTTGAGCCTGGATAGCCTGCGACGAACACGCCGTCACCGGCTTTCACGCCATCGGCGTTAATTTTAAGGTAACTCTTTGGCTTGTAAGGGATGTTATCGTCGCTATAGGCAGCGGGTTGGCCGTCTTTACCCACATAAGCCCGTAAGAAGGCAAAATCACCTGAATGACGTGGATATTCATAGTTATCGATGTCGCCGCCAAAGGCGCCGACACTTTCTGGTGGTGCATACACTAAGCGTACATCGCGGATCATCAATTGCTTGATTAAGTAATATTCTAGGCCGTTATGGAAACTGCGGACATTACAGCGATAATTCGCATCGGCTTCACAACTCTTGATCAGTTCTTTGCTGTGATTTTGAATATCTTCGTAACGGCTCAGCGGATCTTGGCTCAGGCCTTGATTGATTTGGGCGGTGACATCGGTTACTGCCTCTGTGATGTATAAACGTTCGTTAGGACCGGCAGAGGGTTCCTTGTCCATTGATGTCGCTAAAAAGCCTTGTTCGAGATAGTTATGTTCTTTCTTAGTGTTATATTGTATCGCCTTGAAGGCACAATGGTGGTTTGTCACAACTAGCCCTTGGGGGGAGACAAAACTGGCGGTACAATAGCCCAGCCCTACAACGGCGTTCATGGGATAACTTGTAAGATCGGCCAGTTTTTCTGCAGGAATATCGATTCCGCGTTCACTGAGTTTGTCTGCAATAGAAGGCATTTGATAAGGTTGCCATTGTCCTTCGTCGGCAGTTGCTATGCCGGATGTCATTACTAAGGCCGCAACCAATGCAATACGCATGTTCTTTCCTTATTGATTATTAGAGTGTCCGTTGGAATGAGATAACAGGCGAGTGTAAACATCCTGTTTGCTTGACGCGGGTTTTATATCATATTTTGTTAAGTTGTTGGAAATCGGGAGCGTTAATGTCACAACAAGGTGCTTTTAAGCCTAAAAGTAAGCCAAGAGATTTGCAGCTTGATGGACTCAAGCTGCCACCGCATTCAATTGAGGCTGAACAATCGGTATTAGGCGGCTTGATGTTAGATGCCGAAGCGTGGGACAGGGTAGCTGAGGCCGTCGTAAAAGATGACTTTTACTCCCGTTCACACAAGATGATCTTCTCTGCCATGCACAGATTGGTCGATTTGGGGCAGCCGATCGATTTGATCACGGTTTCTGAACAGCTCGAAGTTGAAAATCAATTAGAAGATGCCGGTGGTTTTGCCTATTTAGGTGAGATTGCGAAAAATACCCCAAGTGCGGGCAACATTTTATCCTACGCTGAAATCGTCCGTGAACGTGCCGTAGTACGTGACATGATCCGCGTCGCGCACGAAATTGCCGATGCGGGTTACAACCCAGAAGGCCGCGACTCGGGTGAATTACTCGACCTTGCTGAGAGTAAAGTCTTTAAGATCGCTGAGATGCGCACCAATGCCAATGAAGGTCCCGAAGGCATTAAAACCATTCTAGAAAAAACCGTCGATAAGATTGAGCAGCTTTACAATAACCCCCACAACGGTGTGACAGGGGTATCGAGCGGCTTTAACGATCTGGATAAGATGACCGCTGGTTTCCAGTCCGGTGACTTGATTATCGTTGCGGCGCGTCCTTCTATGGGTAAAACCACCTTCGCGATGAACTTGTGCGAACAAGCCGCAATGAATGAAGACAAACCTGTGCTTATCTTCAGTCTCGAGATGCCGTCAGAACAGATTATGATGCGTATGTTGGCCTCCTTGGGCCGCGTCGATCAAACCAAAATCCGTACTGGCCAACTCGATGATGAGGATTGGGCGCGGGTTTCATCGACCATGGGGATTATGCTCGAGCAAGGCAAAATGTATATCGATGATGGTTCGGGCTTAACGCCAACTGAAGTTCGTAGCCGCGCGCGTCGTATCGCTCGTGAATACGGCGGCCTGTCGATGATCATGATAGATTACCTGCAGTTAATGCAGGTGCCCGCCTTGAAAGATAACCGTACCTTAGAGATTTCTGAGATTTCACGCTCGCTCAAGGCATTAGCTAAAGAGTTGGAAATTCCGATTATTGCTCTGTCACAGCTTAACCGCTCGCTCGAGCAAAGGGCCGATAAACGCCCGGTAAACTCGGATTTGCGTGAATCGGGCGCTATCGAGCAAGATGCGGATCTCATCATGTTTATTTATCGCGATGAAGTGTATAACAACGATTCTCAAGATAAAGGTACGGCCGAAATCATTATTGGTAAGCAACGTAACGGCCCGATTGGTCGGGTGCGACTCACCTTCCAAGGGCAGTTTTCGCGCTTCGATAATTATGCCGGACCTCAGTTTGAAGAAGACTAAATTCATGTTTGAAAATAGTAAATTTGCGTATGCAGAAGACGTGCTGTGCTGATGTATTTTTTATATCCGTGACTTTTTATTTCCTGAGTGAGCAAGGTAAATTTTGAACCCTTTTCCCCGTGCAGAAATTAGCAGTAGTGCACTGCAAACCAATCTCGCTGCGTTGCGTCAACAGGCACCAGCGAGTCGCGTAATGGCCGTCGTTAAAGCGAACGGCTATGGTCATGGATTATTGAATGTCGCTAATTGTTTAGTCAGTGCCGATGGCTTTGGCTTAGCACGATTGGATGAAGCCTTAGAATTACGAGCGGGCGGCGTGACAGCGCGTTTGTTATTGCTGGAAGGTTTTTTCCGCGCCACCGATCTCCCGTTACTCGTCGGGCATGATATCGACACTGTGGTGCATCATAGCTCTCAGCTTGAGATGTTAGAGCAAACCGTGCTGCCTAAACCTGTGACTGTTTGGCTGAAAGTGGATTCAGGTATGCATCGCTTAGGCTTTACGCCCGAGCAATTCTCAACGGTTTACGACCGATTAATGGCCTGTTCCAATGTGGCAAAACCGATTCATTTGATGACGCATTTTGCCTGCGCAGATGAGCCAGATAACACTTATACCTCAGTGCAGATGGCGGCTTTTAATTCCTTAACGGCTGGCTTACCCGGATTTAGAACCTTAGCCAACTCCGCCGGTGCCTTGTATTGGCCGCAAAGCCAAGGCGATTGGATCCGTCCGGGAATCGCACTCTATGGTGTGTCACCTGTCACGGGAGATTGCGGTGCGAATCACGGACTAGTACCTGCGATGGAACTGGTATCACAGTTGATTGCGGTGCGGGATCATAAAGCCAATCAGCCAGTGGGTTATGGTTGTTTCTGGACCGCGAAGCAAGATACCCGTTTGGGTGTTGTCGCAATTGGTTATGGTGATGGTTATCCCCGTAATGCACCGGAAGGTACACCTGTGTGGGTCAATGGTCGTCGCGTACCCATAGTTGGTCGCGTCTCTATGGACATGTTGACTGTCGACTTAGGCCAAGATGCGCAGGATAAGGTTGGCGATAGCGCTTTGTTGTGGGGTAAAGCATTACCCGTAGAAGAAGTCGCTGAGCATATTGGTACTATCGCTTATGAATTAGTCACTAAGCTCACCCCAAGGGTTGCGGTTTGTTTAGCTTAGCTTTGTTAACTTCATCGCGTGAGTTTACTCTCATGAGCTTAATCTCGCGTGCTTGGTCTCATGAGACTAGCCTGGTGAAATGAACCTCGTTAGCTTGAGTGTCTTCAGCTTGAAATGCAGAATCATAAAAACGGTGTGTTAAACACCGTTTTTTATTTGTAGAAAGTATAAGATGAAGTCTCGTGGTTAATCATCAGCACTATGTTTGCATCTACTGATTGCAGTGAATAAAACCGTCATAGGTTAGTCATTTTTGCAGTGTATGTGTGCTGAGCGAGTAGGGCTTAGATAAGCGCATTTCAGTTAAGTACTGATTTGATGTGCAGGCTGGATGACTCGATATGTTTACGGATAGAGCCGCGCGAATTGAAGTGGTCATTAGACACTAATGAGACAGTGAAATGAATGGTAAAAGTATATTCAGGTGCTGGTAATCCAGCCGTTCTGATCTTTGTTATCTAGCTTTAAATAAGCAAATGAAACATAAGATCCAGAGCGACAGGAGCGTTAATGTAATTTGAGCCATGTTGGCTTGGTACATTTTAAGCTTTTAGTTTTCAAAGCATATTTCGATATAAGCAGTCCCATGTGGGCTGGTAAAAGGCATGATAATCTTAGTGCCATTGGCTTTATGGGAAATGGTATGGCCTTTTCCTGACACGACCATAGGGGTGGCCATTTCAAACTCATAGCCTTTCTGACCCAATAGATTTTTTGCGCCTCCAGTCACCATGTTGGTGATTTCACCCACTAGGTCAGTCACTTCCTCGTTAATTTTACCCGGGTTTTCGCCCAGCATATTCTGCATTATCTGCAAAACTAGCTTTTGTTCGAAGGTAATCGATAGTGATCCTTTTGTTTGAGGGCCAACGAGTCCAATAAGGCCTGACACATCCCCCTTCGCTAAGTTATCTGATTTGATTTGAGGTTTGCCCGGCGTCAAATCCATGCTCGCCATAGTTGAGATGACATTGAGCAGAGATTGGAGGAAAGGATTAATAAAATTAACGTTCATGCCTAAGTTTGTCCTCTTTTGAGCCTAAACCATGGAGTAATGGCATGGCTTAAGGCTATTAGAAAAGTTGCTTATTGACAGCAATCTTGATCACACTCTTCAGCTTAGATGACACAAATGGAAATGTGAGGTTAATTTCACTATTTTCTTGTTATTTAGCGTAAAGAGCTTTCCATGAAAATGCTTAAAACGATACTGCAACAGCACATTTTTACATGATATCCACTCAGGTTAGAAGATGGATTTCAATCTAAAGGCTGATAGTGCTGGTTATTATACTGCAAATTGAGGATCACGGTCATTTCAGTAGACGTTTAAAGTTTTAATGTTAAATTTCTTTATTTACAAATAATTATGAAATTTTAACCATAAATTTAGCTCAAATGATGCCTGTAGCATTTAACGATGATAAAAGCTGAAACTGTGATTTACATTAAACTTGAATGTAAATAATAATAGTTATTGATCACATAAATGATTTTACATATATTAGCGGGCGATTAACAGGTGGGGGACATCTGTTACAGGGTTTAGTCCGCAACAGGAATGCTTTTAATGAAATTTGCAAAACGCCGCAATGGCCGAGTCGCACTCGGCGCCCATGTTTTAGGTTCATTAACTATAGGTATGGCTGTATCAGCTACCCCTGCGATAGCAGCGGAGCAGGCACAAGTCGCTGGTAAGAAAGTCGAACATATTGAGGTTAACGGCGAATATTTGGGCTACAACACGCGCAAAGTACAATCCGGTAAATTTACTGATGATCTGCTCAATAGCGCTAAAACGGTCACTGTGATTAATCAAGATCTGATCAAAGACATGGGGGCACAAAGTTTTACTGATGCTCTGCGTGCAACACCTGGTATTACGCTTGGTACGGGTGAAGGTGGTAACCCCTATGGTGACAGGCCGTTTATTCGTGGTTATGACGCTCAATCTTCAACGTTTATTAACGGTATGCGGGATGTGGGCTCCCAGAGCCGTGAGACTTTTAACATCGAACAAATTGAGGTGCTAAAGGGGCCGAGTTCTGTTTATAACGGCCGTGGTGCAGTTGGCGGTAGTATCAATATCGTGACTAAAAAAGCCCAAGCCGAAGATTTTATTAATGCGGATGTTGCGATTGGTACTGATGCTTTAAAACGCGCCAGCCTTGACGTTAACCATGTGATTGCAGATGAAGCTGCCGTGCGGGTGAATCTAATGGCGCACGATGCCAATACACCAGGTCGTGATGAAGTCTCTGGTAATCGTTGGGGCATTGCACCCTCGGTGACATTTGGCTTGACGACACCCACTAAGGTGACGTTGGAATACTATCATTTTGAAAACCATGACATACCTGACTATGGGATCCCCTATGATCAAGCGACAGGTAAGCCTGCCGATGTTGATCCCAATAACTTCTATGGCTTATTGTCGCGGGATTTTCGCGATAATAATGACGACACAGCTTCAGTGCTGATAAGCCATGACTTCAACAATGACATGCAATTTACGTCGACCTCAGTGTATAGCCGTAATACCAATTATTACATTGTGACCAACCCCGATGACACGACAGGCAATGTCGCCAATGGTTATGTATGGCGTAACACTAAATCACGCCATTCAGTCACTAAAACGCTCGCGACCCAATTACAACTGGCGGGTGAGGCTAAACTGGCTGGATTCACCAACCGCTTTGCGATTGGCACTGAATTTAGCAACGAGCGCACCAGTAACTTAAGTTATACGGTCGATACGGGTAATGGTCGTAATGCGGGTTGTAATGATGCACTACTGGCTAATTACAATTGTACTTTGTTATCGAAGCCTAATCCTCACGACCCTTGGGTCGGCAGCGTGACGCTAGGGACTGATGCCACTGTGACTGAAACGGACACTCGCTCAGTTTATGCCTTTAATACCATAGAGTTGAATGAGTCTTGGATGATTAACGGCGGCGTGCGCTGGGATGATTACAGCACTGCTGCACAGAACTCGACTTCGTCACTATCCAATGACGATGATTTTTTAAACTACCAACTATCAGTGCTGTATAAACCTGCGGTCAACGGCAGTATCTATGCGGCGTGGGGCACATCTTCGAATCCGCCAGGAACATCTAATGGCGATGGTTCAGATCGTCTTGGTAGTAACAATGAAGATTTAAAGCCTGAAGATACTGAAAGTTACGAGCTAGGTACTAAGTGGGATCTCTTTAGTGGCCGTTTATCGCTAAATGGTTCAGTATTCCAAATCGAGAAAAACAACGCTCGCGTTGCGACTTCTGCTGATCGCAATTCACCGCAAGAAAACGTCGGTGAGCAGAAAGTGAAGGGCTTCGAAATTGGTTTTTCAGGTGATATCACTGAGCATTGGCATGGATTTGGTGGATACACCTATCTTGATGCTAGTCTAGAAAGTAATGGATTTAATGCCGCTTTCGATGGCAATCGTTTCCCTAATACGGCCAAAAATAGCATCAGTTTATTTACGACTTATGACATTACTGAGCAGTTAAATGTCGGAACTGGCGCCTACTATATGGGTCAGGTTTATGGTAATACCGCCAATACCTTATCGATTCCTTCATACTGGCGTTTTGATGTGGTTTCATCTTACAAGATGAATGACTTTCTGACCCTGCGCTTGAATGTGCAAAACCTAATGGACGAGCGTTATTACGATAAAGCCTACACTGCGCATTTTGCTAACATGGCGCCCGGACGTTTGGTCATGCTCAGTGCCGATATGCATTTTTAATGTCAGTCATTAGTTAATGTGACGGCAGCCCTCGGGCTGCCTTTTATGTTTTATAAACGGTATAAGTCATGCCGTGTTTTTTGCCCTATGGAACCCAGAGATGCTGATTGAAATTCCTAATGTTTTCTCAAAACAAGAAGTGAGTCACTTACGCGAACAGTTAGATGCGCGTTGCTGGATAGACGGTAATCAAACCTCCGGCGCGATGGCGACAACTCGTAAGCGCAATCAGCAATTAGATAAGGACGACCCAGTAGCCGTCGCGCTAGGTCAGCAGATTATGGACAGGCTGTTGGCACACCCACAATTTGTATCTGCCGCATTACCATTACAGTTTTATCCGCCTTTGTTTAATCGATATCAAGGCGGTGAAACCTTTGGGTATCACATAGATAATGCTATCCGCTCGACTCCTGATGGGATGATCCGTACCGATTTGTCAGCGACTTTATTTCTCAGCGAACCAGAAAGCTATCAGGGCGGCGAATTAGTTATCCAAGATACCTACGGCCAACAAAGCATAAAATTATCAGCGGGTTCATTAGTGCTGTATCCATCGAGCAGCTTGCATCAGGTCACGCCAGTTCTGTCGGGCGAGCGTACCGCCGCCTTTATGTGGCTGCAAAGTATGGTTCGTGATGAAGGTCAGCGCCGCTTGCTATTTCAACTAGATCAATCGATTCAAACACTCACAGCTCAGCAGGCTGCAGAACAAGAGTTATTTAATCTGACGGGGATTTACCATAACTTGCTCAGACGTTGGAGCGAGCTATAGTTTTGGCTCAGAGACAGGCTTCAATACCAGCTTAATCTCCCCAAAGCGGGCTGTTTAGGATATAATCCAGCTAGCTCTGAGGGGCAATAAAACAGTAAACGTTAACTCGTTTACTGTTTTTCCATTTTTAAGCTTAAGGTTTATTGGTAATCTGCGGCTTAAATTAAGGTTCTTTACCCTTCTAAGCGATAACTTACTGGCAAATTTTAATTACTTGAGTCGATAGTAACGTGTTGAAAAATAATCTTAATGATGGCCTACTGCTCGACCGCACCTTTTCCATTGCGCCCATGCTGGATAGGTAAGATTTTAATTTAACCATTTGATTTATATAAGGTGGTTAAAGGTGTGGTTCACTATAGGATCACCGATTTTAAAAAGTTGTTTCATGGTTCCCCGCTGGTGATATGATTGCTCAATAAACATTGAGGTGATCTATGGATAGAAAATCTTTAATAATACTCGCGCAGGTGTTAACGGTCGGTCCTACTTTTTCGGCCTTTGCCGAAGTCTATAAATGTGCTGATGGAAAATATCAGGCCGATCCTTGCGATGAAAACAGTCAGCCAGTTGATTTAAGTGGCGTCGGTAGCTTTATTAAAAGCAGTGACAGTATTTCTCAATCAAGCGTTAGTTCAAACGCAACTTCTGATAAGAAAAAAGAAATCAGTACCTATATCGAAAAACAACGCATTGCCCGAGAGATCACTCGGCTTGAGGCTGACCGCAAGCGGGTGATTGCGGCGCGTGACCAGCGCTTACGTAACTTACGTGAAAGT
The DNA here is from genome assembly GCF_031931965.1 of Shewanella sp. SP2S2-6. NCBI lineage: Bacteria > Pseudomonadati > Pseudomonadota > Gammaproteobacteria > Alteromonadales > Shewanellaceae > Shewanella > Shewanella sp. SP2S2-6. Next base: position 42,656 of record NZ_JAUOEQ010000022.1, read on the forward strand.
CGGCAGTATGCGAATAACAACCTAGCCGGTGCAACCTGGCAGCAAAGCTTAGCACAGGAACAAGTCGCTGCAGCCCAAGAGGCCGACACGCTGGTGTCATCTATCGATCGGCAAATAGAACAGCTTAAAGAAGAGTTAAAATAGTGCTGACTCGTTTTAATGTCGTATGTCAGCCTCGTGACTTCGTTTGACCTAAATCATTTCCTATCTTGTGGTGATAACGTTGTCACCAGTAGTACGTATTTTTCATCAATATGATGATGGCATGCACTTAGATGCTGTTATTTATACAGAATTATTCGATTTGATCATATTTCATTGATTGAAACCAAAATAGTTATGCGCGTTTTTACTGGTATCATGGGGTAAACGCGCATGCGCACTAATAAAACGTTAGGGGTTAGAGAAAATATGCCGCGCTATGAACCTACAGAGCGACTTGGTGTTAATGAGGTTGAACGCATTGTTTTAAATGAACTTGGCTGGGTGTTTCGCGAACAACCCATAATGGATATGGGAATAGACGCTCACCTAGAACGAGTGCAAGAAGGAAATCCTGACGGAAAATTACTCGCGCTGCAAATAAAAACAGGACAAAGTCATTTTAAGGAAAAAGAAAACTCTTTCACGTATTACGGCAAAATTACACATCTTGATTACTGGACAGGGCATTCATTACCGGTCGTATTAGTTGCTTACCTTCCGGGAATCAATCAAACCTTTTGGCAGGTTATAACCGAAGAAAAAGTTACAAGAACAGGTAAAGGCTGGAAGGTAGAGATACCCAAGTCAAATATATTTAATAAAAGTTCGATTAATGAACTGGCAGTACTATTTGAAGGTACTCCAGAACAACAGCGGTTTAGGAAGCTAACCATTGACGAGCCCCTTATGAGGCATATCGCAGACGGGGGGAAGGTCTCGCTGGAGTTGGAGGAGTGGGTCAATAAATCATTGGGACGTACAAAGGTAGAGGTATATATCTACAACAAAGACGGAGAAGAAATCTTAGATAAAGAATGGTTTCAAATCCATACAGGTTTTAATGTTCGTGAGTTAGCTATTGCACTGTTTCCTTGGTGCCACCCTGTAGTTGATGAACAATTTTATGAGCAAAATTGTGACAACTATGAAGAAGATTGGCGTGATACACTGAGCCGTGCAGTCGATGAAGACAATGGTATTTATTATCCAAAAGACCCAGATGCAATCTACCCTTATACGGAAGGTGGTGAAGTAGCAGCTTATAGGCTGGAATTTAAACTCAATGAATTGGGCCGTGCTTTTCTTATAGTATCGGACCACATTTTAAGTAAATGAAAATGCAAGCCCTAACAATGCTAACCAAGTCTAACCTCTTTACGCTGCGCTCCGTTCCAAAAGGGCGTTTGCTGGCGGCATTACCACCACAAATCTAACAATCTAATCCGTACTGTATCCGTACAAGTTGCGCTGTGGTTGTTTAAACTTTATACTCCAATCCATTACGGATTCACTCCGTACGATAGGAGGTTTTATGGCGACTGCAAGACTTGATATCCGTTTGGATGAAGAGATCAAAGCTAAGGCTGAGAAAGCATCGGCTTTGCTCGGGTTAAAAAGTTTAACTGAATACGTTGTTCGCTTAATGGACGAAGATTCAACTCAGGTGATTGCTGAGCACGAAAGCATTACTGTTAAAGCTGATGTATTCGACCAATTCATAATGGCTTGTGATGAGGCTAAGGCCCCGAACAAGGCATTGCTTGAAGCGGCAGCATTTACTAAACGTGGTGAGTTTAAGTGAGTTATTCCAAGACTTTTAAAGAATTGGATAAATCACAACACGATAGAGCATCATTTGACTGTGGCGAAGCAGAGTTAAACGATTTTATCCAAACTCAAGCAGCGAAACACATGCAAGCAGGTATTAGCCGTACAATGGTTTTACCTGCTGCTACGCCATTACCCAATCAAAAATACCCAATTTGTTCATTTTATACTATCGCACCAAGTTCAATTTGCCGTGATACCTTGCCGCAAGCCATGGGTAAAAAGTTACCACGCTATCCCATTCCGGTCTTTCTGCTTGCTCAACTTGCCGTCCATAAAGAGTTTCATGGCAGTGGGCTAGGTAAAGCTAGTTTAATCAAAGCGCTAGAATATCTTTGGGAAATTAACGCTCACATGCGAGCTTATGCCATTGTTGTCGATTGCTTAACTGGCCAAGCTGAATCATTTTACGCCAAGTATGGTTTCGAGGTTCTTTGTGAAATCAACGGTCGTGTAAGAATGTTTATTCCAATGAAAACAGTCGGTCAGTTATTCACTTAGTCGTAGAGTGAATATCACAAAGCCATAAACTTACCGCGTTGCCGTGCTGCTCCTTCTTTTATCCTGAGTTTTGATTCTGCGTTGAGTGCGAATACTTCAATATCGTCATGGTCGAAGTTGTGGCACTTGATGGTGTTGAATGGTTAGCAGCTCTCCCTATTGACTGTGCTCTGACTTTAGATGTGAAATTTTGCATAAAACCATTAAATAATTAGTACATTTAGATTTAAAGAATGGTATAAAAATAGAAATATTATCAATGTGCTAGGCGTGACTAATTTTAGATGAATTTTGATCAAGCAAAAATGGCTGTAATCAACTCTATTCAGTTTTTCTTGGATGATCAAGAGCTTGGTTTAATGGTTGGTGAAATTACTGATGATGATTATAAAATGCTATCCCGTGGATTTGGTGATTTAGAATGGCCTTGGGCGCTAAACAGCATTGGTAATGAAGAAAATTGCATTAGTTTTTGCTTCAAGATTACAGGAGGGCATATCCCTGACGGTATAGCTATGGGATTGTATGAATTAGAAGAAGGTAGACTGTCAATTCATATGATGGAGTCATTTGTCAGAGATGATCTAAACCACCCACTGCAAGGCAGGATGATTTACTTTACTCTTGTATCAGCTTACCTGTTCTTAACAGCTTTTGAAGGCAATAGTTTAGATTTTGTGGATGCACTGAATCAAGACTTAGAGAAAAAATATCAAAGTTATGGATTTTCAGCACCTTACAAAGTTAATAATTCTATGTTACAAACTATATCGATAGATAGACTGAAGGCAAGTATTACAGAGTTTAGTGAAAATGATTGATAGTAGTGGTTATGTGCGTATAATGGGCGCCCACTCTGTCTTGTTATGATATCGAAAGGGTGCTACTTTTTAAAACATACCCAGTTTTAAGAGTTTGTGTGCGATAGCACGGTTTTATTTAAATTATCGTTAATACTTATAATAATGTCGTTGTGAGGAGTATGGCTATGAAACAAAGCGAAGCCTCTGCTTTGAAAGCAACATTATCAGTTGATAAAGTCTATGGCCGATTAGGCTTGGCTTTAAAAGGCTTAAAAAATGCCGCCCCTAAGCATTTAGATGATGCGAACAGATTCAAAGGTCCTGAGATACATGGACGTCGTAAAGCAAAAGCTGCGTAATCGCAGTAGTTAAAATTAAGGCACCGTTTAGGTGCCTTTTGTATTTCTGGGGTTCAGCGTTTCTCTCACATCACTAGCTAATGGGGGGTTATTGATATCCGACTCGGTGACCGCCCACTAAAGCCATTTCTCTTGGACCTCCTTGATTACTTTCCTACCTTTTAAATTGACCTCGACTACATTGCACTCAAACATATCAAAACCGTTAATCTGATATTTATTCATCAATTCAGCATTGATCGATGGTTTTGAGTAAGGCCCTTTGGTGCTTCGAACAATAAGGAAAAATCCCATTTAAATTGGTAGTAACACTGTCAGTTTATGAGTCGCGGCCATAGACAGCGCTTGTGGTAACTTCATGCCGCCTCCTTGCCCTTCGGCGCAAAGAACAGTGCGACGGGGCCATCTTCGGTGTCGTGAATACTCAGCAAGAATGAGCCGGCCTTGTCGCAAACGGGGTGCCAGTCACTGATATCGGTGTCGCCCTCGTCAAAGTAGCGCTCGATCTGATCTTCAGGCGCATCGAGTTCAAACCAAATCGCCACAAACTCGCCACCGTTTTCGGCCGCCCATGCTTCACACTCTGCGCGTGTTACCCCTTCATCCCACTCGGGCAAATCGGGATGGGTCCAATAACCTTCTTCACGTTCTACAGTTGCTGCTTGTATCGGGTTCATGCTGCTTCTCCTTTTATCCTGAGTTTTGATTCTGCGTTGAGTGCGAATACTTCGGCGTCGGCTTGGCCGAAGTCGCTGCACTCGATGGCGTTAAAAGACTTACAAATGCCCCAGCCGTGGTAATTGTTTGGGGTGTACTTCACTTCGATTTGTTGCTGATCGCACATCAAGGTGGAGTAGGGCTTAGATAGCGTGACCACGCCATCTTTGGTGCTAAACGTATTCATGCCGCCTCCTTGTTTTGGTTACCGCTTGTTTGGCTGACTGGCGGATGGCAGGGCAGTCGCATTGGGTGATATCGGTACGAATACACTATGGTGCGGCTAATGCCCTTGGCTAAGTTGGTTAAGCCGTTGCCCAATGCTTGCCAGTACAGGCAATCTAACGCGCCCAGTGCCAGCGCGATTTTGATGCTGTCGCCCGTTTTGGCCTTGAGTAACAGGCTTAACTTATGGCTGCGGTAATGATTTAGCAGATGGCGAAACGCCGCTGATTGAGTCATTTAGGCCACCTGCTTAGGTTGCAAAGGGTTCGATTGCAAATGAGTTAATTGCAGCTTGGCCCAGTCGATGGCTTTAATGGCCTCGACCTTGGCGGCGATTTGCTCCAATTTCTTTTGCCCGCGCATAAAGTTCGACAGTTCAATACCGTGGCGAGCCGCCGCACGTTCGGCGGGCAGGGCGCTGGTGTAATGCAGCGTTAACGCGGCAATCACCTCGGGCGAACTAATGCGTGTGAGCGACAGCAATAACGCAATGCGCTGCTTTGATTCAAAGCCGGGGAGTAAGTGGTTCATACGCTATTCCTTCCTTTTGAATCAGCAGGGCTAAGCTGCGGCTTCGCCGTTAAACACCACCAGATTGATGATGGGTTTCTTGGTTTTGGGGTTCACCTTGTCCGAAAGCTTGTGATAGCGAATATGCACATCGCGGTGGGCTTCTTGGGTCATGGCTAACACGATATATTGCTGGCACAGCGCGGGCGTCGATAACGAATGCGACAGGCGTTGTGGCTTCATGGTTTCAAACAAGTGCTGCGCCATATCATTCAACTTAGCTTGGTACTCGTCGGGGCTCAGTTGACGGCGGTTAGGGTGCGCGCCTACTGAGGTGCTGCACTTTTTGGCCGCTTGATTTTTCGCTAAGGTCATGGACACGCCGTAAACAAAAAACATAGATACCTCCCCACTGAGCCGCTGATTACGCTAAGTTGATTTGATCTTGCTTGGCGGCGTCGCGTTGCTTGTCGAGGTATTCGGCAAGGTCGGTGACATTGACCATCCAAGGCGCTTTGTTGCTGTTACTGGTGCGAAAGGCGGCTAAGGGCAAGCGGCCGGCTTTGGCATAGTTGGCCGCGGTACGCGGTTCGAGGCCAAAATACTCTTTGCTGATTTGATCCAGTGGCACTATCACTTTGTTGAACTGGGCCATAAGCAAAAACGCGGTGTTGATGCCGTTCATGTTGGTTGCTCCGCTTGGGTGAGTTGCAGCGGATGCACGTTAGTGGCCGCCTGTTCGTTACGCCACACCATCACCTTGCCGTACAAGCCTTGTTGGGGCTCGGTAAAGCGCAGGCAGAAGTTGAGCCCGAGTTCGCCCGTGTGACGAATGAACTGGCGGTAAAACGCAGCGCTTGGGTGGTGATAGGCAAAATGCTTGACCAGTTCGGCGCATCGGACTTGCACCCGTGGGCAATCCATTGGGTCTGCGTGGCCCTTGGCCAGCGCCATCAAGCAGGCAAAACGTATTGCCACCAGTAGACGAAACTCATCGCGTTGCTTAGGTGTGGTGTGAACTTTCGCTAGAATCATTTCCTTGTCCTCGGTAGTGGGTACAGGGTAAAAGATAAGTTAACTTATCTTTGTCGTCAAATGAAAAGTTAACTTATTTTGAGTATTTTGTTTTGATGGTTTTTTGAACGAGTGATAATGAAGGGTAAGCGATTGAACTAAGGAGGGTTTATGGTGGTACCTAGATAAGGCTATTTTTAATGAGTAAGACCGATTGCTCTTTTATGCCCAAAAGCTTCTTAGCACTAGTTTAGTGAATCGAAAACTGACGAATTAGTTGCCTGCAAATTCTCATCTATTCACCCTGCTTTTATTTATTCATCATGAGTGACAGAGAGTGTATTGGTATAAATTTATATTAAAATAAGTTAATTTGTGCGAGCAATATCTCAATAGTCAGAGTATAAATTCATTTAAAATCAATTTATTATGTAAATTTGAGCTTGGAGTACAGGTTTGGTAAAATACGCATGAGCATTTCACTGAATGGTGTATTAGATCAAAATCTGATAAGTTCTTTACAATACAATAAGTTATAAAATTGAGTTTTACTGGTATAAAATGAGGTAAACGCGTATGCGAACTAAGAAAATGCTCAAGCTATTTATGCTATGTAAAGGCGTTGTTGTCTAAACATATAATCACCAAAAATGTGCCATAAACAGCAAAAGACTTGAATATACAAATTGGTACAGCAGCTGTTTGTCTGAAACCTGCACTCTCTAGTTAGATTTTGTAAAATGATTTTAAGTAACAAAGCCCTATTTTAATAGCGCATAAATACTAAGAAATTATACAGAGTGAGCACTTAATTAATTCAAGACATTTATAATGGAAAGTAAAAAATGGCTATTAAAAATCAATCAAATAGATTAACAAACCAACATAAGTTATCTCAAGGTGTTGTTGGAATTTTCGGGGATGATGCTAAATCGCACGATGTTACAGTCGGAGAAATATCTAAGTTAGTAATGGAATCGCTTAAGATAGAGTATCCTAAAATAAATTTTCGATATAGAACAAGCATAAAGAAAGATGAAATAAATGAATCCTTGAGAAAAGTTGATCCTGAATTAGGTAAAACTCTATTTGTTTTAAATTCAAGTATTAAGCCTGATGGTGGGATAATTGAAGTTAAAGATGATAACGATGAATGGAGAGTTGTTCTTGTTACAGAAGCTAAACACCAAGGTAAAGATGTTGAAAACATTAGGCAAGGAATATTAGTCGGAACAAAAATAAACCAAGATCTAATGGCTGCCGGTAATGCTATAGAAAGGTCTCATAAAAACATATCAGAAATAGCAAATTTTATGTTGGCTGAAATCCACTTTCCATATGTGTTATTTTTAGAAGGTTCAAATTTCCTAACTAAAACTATTTCAATAATAAGACCTGATGGACGGGTTGTGAATCTTGAATATAATTCAGGTATGTTAAATAGGCTTGATAGGTTGACGTCTGCTAATTATGGTATGCCGATAAATAAAAATTTATGTGTGAATAAGTTTGTCAAGCATAAAGACAGAACAATTATGCTTCAGGCTGCTTCTATCTACACTCAGGGCGTGGGAGAAAAGTGGGATAGAAATGAAATGTTTGAGATAATGCTAGAAGTTTCCAAGAGTTCACTAAAAGCATTGGGTCGCGATCTTTTTACACAGATTACAACCAAATAAAAGTCTTTTGTGTATCGATAATATATAGATAGGTTTCCAATGGCAAGAAATGCATCAAATAAGCTTTTGCAAAATGCAAAGAAGTCCAAAAGCGATGAGTTTTATACACAGCTTTGCGATATTGAAAGTGAATTAAAACACTATAAGGCTCACTTCAAAGATAAAGTTGTTTTTTGTAATTGCGACGATCCCAAAGTTAGCAATTTCTTTAAATATTTTTCCAATAACTTTGAAAGCTTAGGAATAAAAAAGTTAATAACATCTTGCTATCAGGAGCAAACAGGAGAATTATTTAAGGAAGAAACCAAAGGAAAGGGTTTTTTCTATGAATACGAAAATACAACTGAAGATAAAAAAGAGATAAATAGTCCAAGAGTTATCAATTTTATGGGGGATGGTGATTTCCGTAGCCCTGAAAGTATAGAACTTATAAAAAAAGCAGATATTGTAGTTACAAATCCGCCGTTTTCTCTTTTTAGAGAGTATGTAGAACAGCTTGTAAAGTATGATAAAAAATTCCTGATAATTGGAAATGTAAATGCGATAACATATAAAGAGATATTCAAGCTAATCAAGGAAAATAAGGCTTGGCTAGGAATAAATCTTGGTAGAGGAGTTTCTGGGTTTATTGTTCCTGAGCATTATGAACTTTATGGTACAGAGGCTAGAATTGATGAGTCAGGCAATAGAGTTGTCTCTCCCAATAATTGTTTGTGGCTTACTAATTTGGATACTCTTAAAAGGCATGAAGATATTCAACTTAAAAATAAATATTATGGTAACGAAGATCAGTATTCAAAATATGACAATTACGATGGAATTAATGTAAATAAGACAAAAGACATACCAGCTGATTATGAAGGGGCTATGGGTGTACCAATAACATTCCTTCATAAATTTAATCCTGAGCAGTTTGAGATTATAAAATTTAGAAAAGGGGATGATGGAAAAGATTTATCTATCAATGGGAAATGCCCATACTTTAGAATACTAATTAAAAATAAAAGAATTACAACTGAACTTAACTGATATGAAACGCATGTAGCAGAACTTTTTTGCTACTCTTCAAACCAGTTGTTAATCTGGGCGTTAACTATAAATTTCCTTTTTGTTGTTTACTTATCTTCCATTTTTTAATCACTCTACACCAGACTGACCCACGCTGGCCACAAAACAGACCGATTTCGCCCCGTATCTTCCTTCCAACGGGGCTTTTTACCCTAGAATGAATCAAATCTCCAAAGAACGGATTCATACACATATATGCTTCTGTTAAGTCCCATTGTGACTAGTTATGTCGAGCGTTGATTATTTTGTAGCCCAAAGAGGTATTGCTTATAGAATAGTTAATCCGAATCTGGCTAATAAGGGTAATTGTTGAATAGGCTTATACTCAAAAAATGTTGGAAAAGCTATTTTCGTGATGCTGTCGCTTTTGCACCACTGTCATATCAAGACTGAATACCAAAACACCTTGCCGATCACTTTAATGTTTTTAAGTTGTTCGTTATTGATGTGCTCGTCTGGCCACTCATCCGTGTTGTAGCTGCGTAGACGCAGGCCACCACCGGGGAGTTTGTAGAGCATTTTGACGCGCATCATGCCATCGTGGTTAATGGCATACATTTTACCGTCAATGATCTCAGTGGCTGAGGTATCAACACCCACCGTTGAGCCGTGGGGTAATACAGGTTCCATACTGTTGCCATTCACTTTGACACAGGCCGCATGATCTGTGTTTACGCCTTGACGCTTAAGGCTGCTTTTGGCAAAGCGTAGCTTAGGGCCTTTGTACTCAACACCTTCTACAATGCCTTCACCAGCCGAGAGTTCGATATCCACGTAAAAGGGGATTTCAACTTCATCATCGCCTAGTGGACTATCGTTGTCCCATAGGTCAAAACCGCCAGCCCATTCTGCATTAGATTCAGGTTTCACAGCGATTTGCCCATTTAGAAGCCAGCTGAGATCACATTTCAATGATTTCGCTAAAGCAAATAAATTTGCGCCCTTTGGGGCTGTCTCATCTTTTTCCCACTGAGTTACTGCAACAGCAGAAACCCCAACTAAAGCACCAAGTGCTTTTTGGGTGATACCTAATTCTTTACGCTTTTCGCGTATGCGCTGACCGAGTGTTTTCATGTAAGTGATCTTATCTTTTGTTGACATAAGTTTCCTTTCTTTCTATTGTGTAAGAAAACTTATTTGCCCAGTGTGGAGATCAACCCATGACAAAAGATGATGCCGTCAAATTTTATGGTTCTCAAACCAAGCTCGCTCAGGTTTTGAACATCAAACCTTCTGCAATTAGTCAATGGGGTGATGACGTTCCCGAACTCCGCGCGTATCAAATCGAGCGCCTAACTGATGGCGCACTCAAAGTTAATCCCGTCGTTGTTTTAGATAATCCTAAGCCTGTAAGTGTGGCTTAGGTTCACTGTAGGTTGAAGGAGGACAGAACACATGAAAACCCATTCACGTAAAAAAGATAGCCGCTTGAATTTGTTGATGAAAACGATTCATCGAGTGTTGGAGTTACCCAAGATGACACGCTTTGCGCTGGCGATTGATTTTGTTGCGGCGGTAGAGCGCCTTGGGCTAAGCGAGGTGTTAGCGGCGGAGGGCATTAGCTTTGCGAGCAGTCAAGACGTGCACAACGATGCGCGGATTAATGCCCAAAAGCTGTTCCGTTGGCTCGGCCAGTACGAGGGCCAGCATCCACAGGCGGATCGCTTGTTTCATGTTGAGCAAGCACTGGTGGCGGCGCTGCCTGAGCATTTGCGGGTGCAGTATCTCAACGATGTGTTTGGTTGCACTGGGGTGACGGTCATTGCCGACCGCATGAATGATGGCCATGTGTTGCATGTGGCCGATATGGCTGCATCGCTCACCAAAGAGAACGCCGAGGCGCAAGTGGCGGTGATCCATTTGGGCTATGAGCCCAAGCGCGAGCAGTTAGTGGCGGCGCACCGCGAGTTAAAAGAGTCGGCGGCGACTACGCAAGCGAGCATGGCGGCGTTAGAGCTGGCGTATCCGTATTTAGCTAGTCACGGTGGCAAGGCGGCGCAATTCGCGGCCGAGAAGTGATTGGCATGTTGATTAGCAGTAAAGATAAGAAAGCCCGCTAGAGCTGTGGAGGCAGCGGGCTTAATACCTAAGTTAGGCAACAGCATGTTACGTAACGATGGGCTTTGGGTCAATTGTCGGTCTTGATACCACGGCTTAAGGCATGCAAGGGGGCGATATGTTTGATCCTGAATGTTTGATTTGTTGTTTAGAGGGCGCCGCCGTGTGTTCGGTGCATGGCTATGTTGCGAATCGTGATGATGAGCCTGTTACGCCAGAGCTTGCGGATTCTATGCGGCGAGAGGAAGAAGCGGCCGATCCAAAAGTAGCGTTATTGGTTGCTCAGGCTAACGTGCTGATGATGCAGGCGGCAGCCTTGAGTAAAAACATCTTACCCATGTGCAAAGTTGATTTATGGCGTGAGTTAGCGACTTTTTACGGTTTTAGCACGTTGGATAATTTTAGCCGTGCGCAGGTTGGCCGCATTGTTGAGCTGTTGCGTGCGCAACCCGAGTTAGAGGCGTTAGATAACGTTAGCTTAGTGGAGATCGCCAACAAAGTGGTGAGTCGGGTGATTTTAGGTGATGAAGGCACCTTGATGTTACCGCGGGTGTGCGTGGATTGGTTTTTGGGTTACTTGCAGATGGAAGAAATGCGCGCCGAGCGTTCGATTGAGGTGACGCGGATTGACCCCGTTAATCAGGCGAAGCATATCAAGCGGCGCGATATTTATAGCCAGTTACGGACTAATTTGGCGCGGGATATTTATCACTTGGATGGCTGAGTATTGATGACGTGACAAAACATAAAGGGTTGAAGTTGAAATAAGAAAGCCCGCTAAAGTTTGGCGACTGAGCGCGGGCTTAATACCTAAGAGAGGCGATTACATGTTACGTATACATGATGATTTCGTCAATTTTGTGCTGGCTGTCGCGCAGTTAGGCGGTGGCTTATGAGTATGGAATTGATGGTAAAAGCGATGAAGGCCAAGGTGGGTAATCCACTGCGTAAGCTGGTGTTGATTAAGCTGGCCGACAACGCGAACGATAATGGTGAGTGTTGGCCGAGCCATCAGCATATTGCTGACCAGTGCGAGATTGGTCATAGCACAGTGAGAAAGCATATTGCGGCCTTGGTTGATATGGGTTTTGTGACGATTAAAAATCGTAAGGGACCTAAGGGAAATTTAACCAATATTTACACGATTTCAATCTGCTACGAGGTAGCACCCCCTGTGCTAGCAGATAGCACCGAAGGGGTGCCACCAGATAGCATAGGTATGCCACCAGATAGCACACCCCCTGTGCCACCAGATAGCACCGGAATCTATCACTCTTTTGAACCTATCAAGGAATCTTTAAAAGATAGTTGTCCAGCAACGAGTGCTAAGTCGGTTTTCAATGCGTTTTTCAAAGCGTACCCAGCCCATCGCAAAGGCGGGTCGGATTCGGCTGCGTGGAAAGTGTGGAAGGGTGAAAAGCTGACCGACGCCGATTGTGTGTTGGCGGTGAGCTGGTTGAAGGATGCTGCGGCGCTGGATGCCAGTTGGGGCTTTAGCGCTAACGGCCAGTTTGTGTTGGGCATTACCAAGTTTATCCGCGAACGCCATTGGCTCACGCCGTTGCCAAGACCGATGGCCGCCGCCGTTGGGCAAGTGGATTGGAGCTATGCGGTGTATGACCCTGAGGACCCCTTGATATGACTGCCAAGCAAAATACGAGCATGAAATCACTGCAGACCTTAATCCGCCAGCCGCTGGTTGGGCAGGGCGCGCGGGTGACACAACCTGAGCCGACGGCAATGGACATGGCGATTGTGGACAGCGTGTTTAGCAAGTTGCGGGTGTTGTTTCCGGTGAGTGCGCCACGGCCTGAGGACGAAGCGACCCACAAAGGCGAGTGGCTTAAAACTTTGGCTGCGCAAGGGATTGCGAGCCGCGAACAAGTGCAAGCGGGGCTAAATCGCGCGAGACGCGAGCAGGGCGATAGGCAGTTTTGGCCGACACCGCGCCAGTTTGCTTTGTGGTGCCAACCGACGGCCTGTGATTTAGGGCTGCCCAAGTTGGAAGCGGCGTTTAAGGAGGCTGCGCGCCATTACCATCACCCTGACAAGCATACGTGGAGCCATGATGTGGTGCGCTTAGCGGTGCGCGAGACAGGCAGTTGGATGTTTGCGACTGGGCTCGAAAAGGATGTGTTAATGACGTTTGAGCGCAATTACAAAGTGTTGTGTCGGCGCTTTAGCCGTGGCGAGTTGACCGATGTGGAATTGCCAAAGGCATTACCTGAAACGGTGACGCGGCCGACTGAGGCGGCAAAGGCGAAATCGATTATTGCCAATTTACGGGCAAACCTAGGGCTTAAGGGGGCAAACGATGGCTGCTAGCGGGGTTGAGATTGGTAAGTTGAACGATGCCGCGCTGCGCCGTTGGTTACGTGGCGGTTTGACGCGGGACTTTAGGGACCCGCAGTTTCCTGAGCTGCGTTTACGGGCGACGGCGGATAGGACGAAGGCGAGTGTGCATTTGGTGATCAATGAGGGCGATAAAACGGTTTGGAAGAAGCAAGGCGTGTGGCCGAGCATGTGTATTAAGACGTTTTTAGCGGATTTACCTGTGATGCTGGCTAAGCGTAGTGCGGGCGCGGATGTGTTGCGCGGTGAGTTTGCGACTGTGACTGATTTGCTGTTGTGGTATGGGGATTATTTGGATGGTAATACGACCTTAAGCCCGAGCTGGCGCGATAACTGTAGGTCGATTATGCGTAAGCAGCTGCTACCTAAGTTGGGGGATGTGGCCTTGGCTGAGTTGTCGTTTTTGGTGGTGGATAGTGCGTTGGTGAAGCTGATGCTGAATGAGGGTTATGCGCCGCATTATATCCGTTTAAGTGTGAATGTGCTTAAGCGGGCGTTGAGTTTGGCGGCTGATTTTAGGTTGTTATTGCTTAATCCTCTGATGGGGTATCGAGTGACGATGAGTTTAACCTTATCACCTAAGCCTGATACGCGCTTGATGGAGTCGGACTTAGGGCCGTTGTTTGTGGCGTTGCGGGATGCATTTATGCCGGTGGCGATGTTGTTTATGTTGATGCTGATGTTTGGGACGCGCATTGGTGAAACCCGTTTGGCACGATGGGAGCATTTTGCGGGTGAGTTTTGGTTTATTCCTGCGGCGAACGCGAAGAACCGCCAAGAGCACCGGCTACCGTTAACGCCTACGGCTAAGGCGTTGATCCAGCATTATTTGCAGTGGCAGCTTAAAAATGTGGGTAAGCGGGCGTTTTTGTTTGCGGGTGATGTGGGCGCTATTAGCCAGCGCACTGCGCATTATTGGAGTGAGACGATTCGGTTTAAGGAGTTTACCTCGCATGATCTGCGCAAGCTTTGCCGGACGATTATCCAAGACATGGGCGTGGATACTATGGTGGGTGAGCGGTTGCTTAATCATGCCTTGCCTGTGCTTTTGCGTACCTATGTTCATTCGACTTTGGATAAGGGCATGTTGAGTGCGCTTGATGCGTATCACGCGCATTTAATTTCGCTCGGTTTTAGTGAGGTTGCGCCCGAGATAATCCCTAGATCGTCTGCGAATGTTGGGAGTGCTCAAACCCTTGGTGTGAGTGGGTGGCTGTGATGATCGTTGCATCAGCCTTACAAGAGTATGCAATGGCACTAAATAAGGTGGTTTTATGAGTCATCCAGCTGCAAAAATTCTAAAAACAGGCAGGGCGATTAAGGGGCTTTCTCAGGACGAAGTGGCGGCGTTTTACGGGATAAGCCGCCGAACGTATCAGCGTTGGGAGAATGGCAAAAGTAACGTGCCTTATAACCACCTGCGCTCAATAGTGGATGATGTATTCCATTTATCGATAGAGCAGATCACGGAGGTGGCTAATGCGAGTATGTGATGCGCAAGAGCAGGTTATTAACATGAAAGCCCTTCGTGCTGGGCTCAATGCCTGGGGGCGCTATTGGGCGTTCCAAGAACTCGGTAAAGGTTTCACTAATCGCAGTGCTTGCGATAAGTTAGGTGAGGTGCAAGTTTATGGATGTGCGTTGGTTAGGGAGTTGAGCGTTCCTAAGCAGGTGGTCCAGTTCGATAGGATGATTGAGCGGTTATCACCAAACTGTATTCGGGCGATTCGCACCTGTTACGTGTGCAAAGGCCAGTGGGCATTGATGGGGTTCGACAGTAAGAAGTCGTATGTGTATTGGTTGAGAAGAGCAGAGATTCAATTAGCAAAGTGAGGTGGGTGATGGAGCAATTCTTTTTGTTTGGTGATTTAGAAACGGGTGGACTGAACGGCCGCTTAGACAATGGGATGCTGGGTATGGAGTATTACCCTATCTTTGAGCTGGCCTTTATCGTGACTGATAGTGAGCTAAACCAAGTGGGTGAAGCGCTGCACGTTGTTGTGCATCAAGACGATGAACACATTGCAAGATCACATGAGTGGGCGCTTGATGTGCATACCAAGAGTGGGTTGTTAGCTGCTGTTCGTGCCTCATCAGTATCATTAGCACAGGCTGAGCAGATGGTTATCGAACACCTGAAAGCACTGGGAATACCTAAGCATGACCGTAAAGCTAAGACTGGTGTGGTGTTTGCTGGTAACTCAATCATGCTTGATCGTTCGTTTATCATGTGCCAAATGCCTGAGCTTCATGAGTACATGCATTACAGACAGCTAGACATATCAGCATTAGGGCTCGCAGCTAGAGCTTGGGCGCCAGAGGTTGAGCGTAATGCGATTAAGGCTAAGCAGTATCAGCATGAAGCCTTAGCTGATATTCGGGAGTCGATAGCGGAACTCAAATACTATCGCGACGAGTTGTTTGGTTGTGAAATATCATCTTTGTCAATAGGTTAGGCGCGGCTTGTTCAAATGAGAATGGCTATCATCAGAGCTAAATGCGACCTATTATCATCACGGGTCCTTCCGGCTGCCTTCACTGCGGGGGCAGTGACGCGCAATGCTTCACTACATATGAGAATTTTGGGGAGGTTGGTTGTTGTTTTATGAGCCCCCTAAAACACCCTTCCAACACTCGCTTAGAAATCCCTACTAACCAATTGATATTTTTCTGAAAATTGTTTGTAATGCATGTGCTGTTATTGGCAGATCGACAGGGATCTTATATACCAACTTTTGATCCTCTTGGTGTAGTTGAAAATCAATTAAGGTATGCAGGTATGCAGAATTTATTGTCAGGTGACGTTTCGTGGCTAAATGCCTCAGCAGTAATATTGCTGATGCTTCCAATTGTTAAGTTATTATCATCACTATATTTTGAAAAGCACAAAATTAATCTTAAGAAGCTTGAGATTGCTCAGTCAGTTTTAAGCGGTAATCTCAATAAGCCCAGTATTAAGCAAAGGTATCTTACCGAGCAAATTTTCACATCAATTTATAAGTATCGTTTTTCATACAATGAAATTAATGTGTTACTTAAATATATAAATCCTAGTCAAGCTTTTGATTTATATATAAAAGCTGGCCATTTTCTTGAGTTATCCAATAAGATGAACTCATTTAGATTGAACAAGCATTACTGGCGTATATCAACTCGTTACTTCTCGGTATATCCACATAACTTGTATCTGATGCTTAGATATTTTGTGTGTGGTTTCATTGGTGTAATAGTGTGGGCTATGGGATTTAACCTATTGTCTAAAAACGATTTTGTTAATGGGCTTTTTAATGATTGGGGCTATATGCCAGTTTGTTATTGGGTATTTTTGGCTTTCATCGGAGGAATTGGTTTTTTTGCTTTTGCGTTTAAATCTATAGCTTTAGTTGGCGGAATAAATAAGGCTTTCACTTTTATTGATATGAGTGACAAGTCACTTAAGTGATAAGTAAAATGATAAATCCTCTGTGATTAAGTTTTCACGTATCACATATTTACAAATTCCGAAACGACACTTTTGTCGCTTTTAGCGACACTTTTGGCGCTTTCAAGGCCCTTAAAATCGAGTACATTTGTATACGCTTGCTAAGGTTACATTTATTCAGTCGCACGTTATTTGTCTGCCAAGGGCTCCTTTTAGGGGCCCTTTTTATTTGGCGCTATTTCTTGTTCGCAAACATCCAAATGGCTGTTCGTTAGCTAACCCCCCCGCTGAAAAAAAGCGGCCGCTGCAATGGTGGTCGTGGTGGGTATGTGTTGCCGTGGTGTTTGACATGATCGCTACGGACGTTGAAAGACACTAAAAACATCAGCTGTTAGAGGCGGCTTACCTCACCGTTGATCTAACTGTTGGCCGCGCTAAGGCTAACCTCATTTTAAAGGAGACTGACCTATGTCATTAAAGCAAAAGCTCGTGGCACTGGGGCTTTCTTCTGCTGTCGCGCTGGCTGGGGCTAATTTGATAGCTCCCACCGAAGCGCCGAATGGCGAGCCCGTTCTGCACACCTATCTTGATCCGGTGGAAGTTATCACTGCCTGCTTTGGCCACACTGACCCCGAGCTTGAGATCAACCAGTTTTTTAGCGAGCAGCAATGCATTGAAATGTTCGCCAAGGATTTAGGCAAAGCCGATCGGCAGCTGCGGCGGCTAACGTATCCGGTGCAACTTACCGAAGGTGAACACGCTGCTTATCTCAGTCTGATTTATAACTTTGGTGCGGGTAACTTTCAAACCTCCACCTTGCGCAAATTGTTACTGCGCGGCGAACGGGTGGCTGCATGTCATCAACTCACTGAGGCTTGCGGTAAACACGGCTGTAATGGGTTTGTCTATGCGCGTGACATCAAGCAGCCTGGCTTAGTCGAACGCCGCGCAAAAGAGCAATCAATCTGCTTAAAGGATTTATATGTGGAACAAAATCATTAATGCCACGGGCTCGCTGCACCTGTATTTGATTGCTGCGCTCATCATAGTGATAACGCTACTTGGCCTTAGCCTTACCGCTGTTAAAGCTGACCTCGCGTTAAAAAACTCGCAGATTGAAACGGCCGCCGTTAACCAGCGCATGCTGCAAGATGATCTCACAGTCGTTACCGATGAACTGCAAGCGCAGGCCATCGAACGTGACAGGCTTGCTAAGGATTACGCCTTTGCCTTAGCGCTCAATGAACAAACTGCTAAAGCCAAGGCTGAGATTGATCGCCAGCTTGCCGATCAGCGAGACGCCATTAAAAAACTAAGGACCTCAGCCAATGAACAAACCCGAAGTTGGGCTAATACTGCTGTGCCTGATGATGTTAAGCGGCTGCTCAAGCACGCCGCCTATTGCGCGCACCGTAGTCACCAAGCAGACCCAATATGTGTTACCGCCGCAATCATTAATGAGCCAGTGCCTGCCAGCCGAATGTGACTTTTTACAAAAGAATGGCGCAAACGCCGACTTAGCAGATTGCCTCGCGCAGCAGCTGGCGGTGATCGATAAATGCGATACCGATTGGCAAACCCTCGAAAAATGGCGAACGGAAAAACAGCATGAACAATCCATACATTAATGATGTGACCACTCAAAAATCGCTGACGTTTAGCGCTTATGTATCGTCGCTCATGAGCACAATTGGAGGTGCGTTTACGTTGAATGAAATCGCCATTTTGCTCGGGATATTCTTCGCGCTCGTCACCCTATTAGCCAACGTTTTTTATCAGGAGTTGCGCCGCCGCCGTGAGCAACGTCAAACAGATAAGGACGAACTACGCGCCCAAGAGTTACACCGAGCGGAGATGCAGCTGAAAGCAGCACTGTTAAAACAGGTAGATGAACACCATGGCACGCATTCAACCATCACCACCCGAGCCTGTTCTACTGAGTAAAACCGACCTATGCAAAAGCCTTGAGATCAGCACCCAAGCGTTTGATAAGTGGGACGTGCCAGTGCACAGCAAGCGCGGCCGCGTGAGTTTATACAAAATGGCCGATGTGGTGGGTAACAGACTTGCCAACGAGCGCAAAAAAAACATCACTAAACCCGATGAAGATGATCCTGATGCGCCAAATATCGACTTCGAACGCTGGCGCTTAACCCGAGCCCAAGCTGACGGCCAAGAGCTTAAAAACGAAAAAGACCGTAAAGAAGTGGTCGAAGTGCTCTTTGCCACCTTTGTGCTAAATCGCATTGCAGCGCAAATTGCCCCAGTGCTTGATCAAATACATATACGGGTAAAACGAAAATTTCCCGACATTCCAGAACGCACAATCGACGCTATCAAAGCGGAGGTAATTAAAAGCCAAAACACCGCCGCCGATCTCGCGGAGGGCATTGAGGGTTTATTAGATGAGTATATCGGCCGCGCAGATTAAAAATCTGAAAGCCGCCGTTGCTGCTGGGCTGCGTTCGTTCTATCGCCCACCCATGCTCACCTGTTCTGAATATGCCGACGAGCACTT
The DNA here is from genome assembly GCF_031931965.1 of Shewanella sp. SP2S2-6. Lineage (NCBI taxonomy): Bacteria > Pseudomonadati > Pseudomonadota > Gammaproteobacteria > Alteromonadales > Shewanellaceae > Shewanella > Shewanella sp. SP2S2-6. The sequence goes on from NZ_JAUOEQ010000022.1 coordinate 61,693, forward strand.
TTACATGTCGTCGGAGTCCTCTTACACCGAGGGCAAGTGGGAAAGTTTACCGTTTCAAATTGGCATTCTTAATGCCATGGGTAACGACCAAATCAGCACGCTTAACTTAATGAAGTCAGCGCGTGTCGGTTACACCAAAATGCTGATGGCCAACGCTGCTTATAAGATTGAGCACAAAAAGCGCAACGTGTTGATCTATCAACCTCGTGATGGTCAAGCCAAAACCTTCATGAAAAAGCACGTTGAAACGGCGATTCGTGATATCCCTGTTTGGCGATCGCTTGCGCCTTGGATGGGGCGCAAGCATAAAGACAGCACGCTAGAAGATAAGATTTTCACCAACGGCAAAACGCTGATGGTGCGCGGTGGTACAGCTGCAGCGAACTATCGCGAAATCTCCACCGATGATGTGATCTACGATGAGCTAGCGGGTTTTGATGAATCCATCGAGCACGAAGGTAACGCCACATCGCTCGGTGATACTCGTATCGAACTGTCGATGTTTCCTAAGTCGATCCGCGGTTCAACGCCTAAAGTGCTCGGTACCTGCCAGATTGAAAAAGCCTGCAGCGAATCACCGCACTATTTTAGGTTCAACTTGCCTTGCCCACACTGCGACGAACTGCAGGATTTAAAGTGGGGCGGCCCCGAAGAACCCTTTGGTATTAAGTGGCGCAAGAATGAGAAGGGCGAGCATGACCCAAGCACCGCATATTACCTATGCGAGCACTGTGGTTGCTGCATCGAAAACAATCAGCTCGACGATATGGAGCTGCACCCAAGCGCGATTTGGATATGCGAAAACACCGGCATCCGCACTAAAGACTTTTTAGACTTTTATGATGCCGACGGAAACGACATCACCACGCCGCCCAATATCTCGATTCATATCTGGTCGGCCTATAACTCGCTTAACAGCTGGGCAAAACTGGTTACTGAGTTCTTTAAAGCCAAAGGCGATAAAGAAAAGCTGCAAACCTTCGTCAACACTAAGCTAGGCCAACCGTGGGATAACGACAACGGCGAACGCTTAGAGTGGGAAGAATTAGCGAAGCGCCGCGAAATGTACCCCAATGGCAAAGTGCCTAATTGGGTAGTGTATTTAACCGCAGGTATCGACACCCAAGACGACCGTTATGAGGGCCGCATTTGGGGTTGGGGCGCAGGTAAAGAGGCGGCATTAATCGACCGCTTTATTTTATACGGCGACCCAGCAAGCCAAGTATTAAAAGACAAAGTGGCCGAGCGTATCGCCAAAAGTTATGCCCGTGCCGATGGCGTTGTGCTGAATATCGGCATAGTGGGTTGGGACTCTGGCGGCCACTACACCGATGACGTTTATGCTATGAGTAAAAAGCTTGGGCTAATGCGGGTGATCCCGCTTAAAGGCGCCAACGTTTACGGCAAGCCGATCGCCAACTTCCCCCGTAAGCGAACCGCCAAAGGCGTTTACTTAACGGAGGTCGGTACCGACAACGCCAAAGAGTTGTTGATGTCAATGTTGCGGATTGCCCCTGATGTGGATGTACGAAAGCCTGGTGCGATTCACTTCCCGCTAAATGAAGCGGTATGTGATGACGTTGAGCTGCAACAGCTCACCAGCGAACGCAAGGTGCCGGTGCGCCAAAACGGGCGGATCATCTATAAATGGGACAACCAAAAGCGCCGCAACGAGGCGCTAGACTGTTTCGTTTACGCCTTGGCCGCGCTGTATATCGCGATAGAGAAATTCGGCATCAATCTCGACAAGCTTTCACAAGTTACCCCGATCGCCATATCAAGCGACCAACCCAAAGAACCAAAACCCAAAGCCGCAAAACAGGCCAATGCAAATGCTGCTTACCTAAACGGTGGCGGTGGTGGCAGTTCTGGCGGTTGGCTGTAGTTAATGCCAATAAAGCCAAGGATAACAGCATGACCCAAACCCAATGCCAACAGATGATCGATGCGTACTTTCAGGCCGAGCTTGATGTGTTAGCAGGCAAGCAAACCACGATCAACGGCAAGACGATGACCACAGAGGACCTAGGCGAAATCCGCAAAGGTCGGCTTGAGTGGGAGCGCCGTTTAAATGCCTTTAGCCGCCCACAGGGTGGCGTCAAGTTAGCCAGCTTTAACTAATCAAGCCGCATTAATAAGGCACTTCTAAAAATATAAGTCGGAGCAACACATGAGCATTATCAATGATGCGCTGGCGATATTTGCCCCGCGTTTAGCATTACAGCGTGAAGCGGCCGCAATGAGCTACCGCAACCTGAAAGGGTATGAAGCCGCCAGCCCAAGCCGCACGCATCGCGCTAAAAAGGAAAGTCGCGGGGCTAACCAAGCGGTATTTGCAGCAGGTAAAAGCCTGCGTGAGCAAGCGCGCTGGTTAGACGAAAATCATGATCTCAGTATCGGCATTCTCGACCGGATGGAAGAACGGGTGATCGGTGCCCAAGGGATTGTGGTTGAACCGCAGCCGCGCAGTATCAGCGGTGAAATCCTTGATGACTTAGCCAACGATATTCAACGCCGTTTCGGTGCATGGTCGCTTAAGTGTGATGTGACGGGCCGCTTTAGTCGCCCTGAATTAGAGCGTTTGGTGTTACGTAGCGCCCTGCGTGATGGTGATGTGTTCGGCCAGCATGTTATAGGTAAAGTGGCTAAGTTCGGCCACCCCAACGAGCAAGGCACTCAATACAGTATTGAAGCCTTAGAAGCCGACTTTATCCCCTACGAGTTAAACGAACCAGCAAAGCGGGTACGCCAAGGGCTTGAGGTTAACGGCTGGGGCCAAGTGGTTAACTATCACGTATTGCTCGATCACCCTGCGGATCAAGTTGGCTTTCGCTACAAAACCAAAGTGATACCCGCATCGAGCATGATGCACTTAGGCTTATTTAAACGCTTGCACCAGCTGCGTGGCGTGTCGTTATTCCACGGCATTTTAACCCGCCTTGGCGATATTAAAGACTATGAAGAATCCGAGCGAGTCGCCGCAAGGATTGCCGCCGCGCTGGCGTTTTACATCAAGCGCGGCGATGCCGCCATGTTTGTTCCTGACTCAAGTGGTGAATCGTCAAGCCGCGAAATCCCCATTGCACCTGGCATGACCTTCGATGATCTCAAGCCCGGTGAAGATGTGGGCATGATTGAATCAAACCGCCCTAATGTGCACTTAGTTGATTTTCGTAACGGCCAATTAAAAGCCGCCGCAGCCGGTACCCGTGGCAGCTATTCCAGCATTGCCCGTGACTACAACGGCAGTTATTCAAGCCAGCGCCAAGAGCTGGTTGAGCAAGACGAATCCAACCGCATTATGCAGCAGTGGTTTTGTGCTGGCTGGTCGCGGCCTGTATTCCGCAATTTTCTCAAAATGGAAATGCACAACAAGCAGGACCCATTAGTGCTACCGCCTGATCTCGACATGCGCACCTTATTTGATGCCGTGTACTACGGGCCCACCATGCCATGGATTGACCCACGCAAAGAGGCCGAAGGCTGGGAAATGATGATCGCTGCCAACGTCGCAACCGAGGCCGATTGGACTCGCGCCCGTGGCCGTAATCCTGCAGAAGTAAAACGCCAGCGTAAGCGTGAGGTGGATTACAACCGCGAAAACAACATGGTCACGGCCAATGACCCCGACCCCTCGCTAGGAGATCCTAACAGTGAAAAAGACCCCAATAGCATCAGCAATGCTAAGCGCAATGCTGCCAAGCGGAGCGCTGAGCGTGCCCGTCGCAACGCTGAACCAGAGTAATAAACCCGCCAATAGCTGGTATAGCCTCAAAGCCCAAAACGGTAATGCCGAGTTAATGATCTATGACGAGATTGGCGGCTGGGGCATTAGTGCGCAACAGTTCGCCCGTGATCTACAGGCCCTAGGCAAAGTGGGCACCATTACCGCCCGTATTCATTCGCCAGGCGGCGATGTATTCGAAGGTATGGCGATTTACAACATGATCAAAGGCCATCCAGCGCACAAAGTTTGCTACATCGATGGCCTTGCTGCTTCGATGGCCAGTGTGATTGCCATGGCTTTTGATGAAGTCATCATGCCTGAAAACGCCATGATGATGGTGCATAAGCCTTGGGGCGGAACTCTCGGTGATGCCGAAGATATGCGCAAATACGCCGACTTGCTCGATAAGGTTGAAGGCAATTTAGTGGGCGCCTACCAACACAAAACAGGCTTGTCAGAAGATGAACTCCACGCCCTGTTAGCGGCTGAAACTTGGCTAACTGGGCGCGAAGCAGTGGAAAAAGGTTTTGCCAACACCCTCACCGATCCGCTGCAAATGGCGGCATCACTTAATTCAAAACGTCTTAAGGATTTTACTAATATGCCTGAAGCTCTCAAAAACCTGTTTGCACCGCAGGGTAACAGTGCTCCCAACCCACTCGTGCCAGCACCAGCAGCACCTAATGCTCAGTTGCCTGCGCCTGCAGCAACACAACCTGATACCACTGCTATTCAAGCGGCTGCGATTGCGTTTAATACTGAGCGTATGAACGGTATCAATGCGGCATTTGCTTTCTTTCCTGAGTTAGCCGAGTTACGTAATCAGTGTATTGCCGATGCCAACATCAATGCTGATAAAGCCAAAGACATGATCTTGGCAAAGCTGGGTGAGAACACCACACCGTGCGCCGTGCAGCCTAAAAGTGTCATTATTCATGCCAGCAACGGTAACATCGTGGGTGATTCAATTCGTGCTCACTTAATGGCTCGCGCTGGTTATGAGAAAGCCGAAGCATCAAACGGCTATACCAGCTATAACTTGAAAGAGTTAGCTCGAGCTTCACTGGGTGATCGCGGTATCGGCATGGCTGGGCTTAATCAAATGCAAATGGTCGCATTAGCGTTTACTCATAGCTCAAGTGATTTTGGCAATATCTTGTTAGATGTGGCTAATAAGTCAGTGTTAAAAGGTTGGACTGCTGCGCAAGAAAGTTTTGAGCGCTTTACCCGTAAAGGCCAGCTTAGTGACTTTAAAGTCTCTAAACGTGTTGGTTTGGAAGAATTTGGCAGCTTACGAAAAGTCCGTGAAGGTGCTGAATATAAATATATTACCCTTGGTGATACAGGTGCAGATATTGCACTAGCGACCTACGGTGAAATTTTCTCTATCACCCGCCAATGTATCATTAATGATGATATGACAGTGTTGACTACCATCCCTGAAAAAATGGGTGCTGCAGCGAAAGCAACGATTGGCGATTTAGTGTTTGCTATCTTAACTGGTAACCCGCTGATGGCTGACGGGAAAAACCTGTTCCATGCAGACCATAAGAACTTAGGTTCAGGCGTACCCAGTGCGGAAAGTTTAGCGGTATTGGCTGAGTTGATGGAAAGCCAAACCACAGGCGGTAAAACGCCAAGGGCACTAAACATCATGCCTGAGTTTGTTTTATGTCCACCTAATCTTAAACGTACGCTGACTCAGATCATTAAATCGAGCTCAGTAAAAGGTGCTGATATCAATGCAGGTATTGCTAATCCTATGCAAGATTTTGCGGAAGTGATTTCAGAGTCTCGTCTGAAATTAGTTAGCGATAAGGCTTACTACTTAGCCGCTGGACAAGGTAATGACACCATCGAAGTAGCTTATCTCGATGGCATCGACACGCCTTACATCGAACAGCAACAAGGCTTTACTGTTGACGGCGTAGCCACCAAAGTGCGCATCGATGCGGGTGTGGCTCCACTTGATTACCGTGGCTTGGTGAAATCAACAGGCGTGTAATTGTCGCAAGTTAACTGGTATCTCCACTGTTAAAAATGGCTATCAATCGATAGCCATTTTTCTAAGTCTTGATTTAAAGATAGGAACACTCTCATGAAAAATTATGTGCAAGATGGCAAGACCATCACGTTCACCCCAACAGTTGTTGTGACTAGCGGCGGGGCATTGTTAATCGGCGCCTTGCTGGCCGTTGCTTTAGCCAATATCCCTGCTAACACGCCTGGCGAATTTATTACTGAAGGCGTTGTTGAATTACCCAAAGCCAATACAGCTGATATCGGCCAAGGCGATGATGTGTATTGGGATGATACCGCTAAGGTGATCACTGCTACTGCGACTGATAATACGCGAGTCGGTAAAGCGTGGCTGGGTGCTGGCAATCCATCTACCAGCGTCTGGGTGAAGATCAATGCCTAACGTTGGCAACAACTTTGCCGAACGCGTGCGGGGTAAAATGGTGCGGCTATTTCAGCGTTTGGCTGATCCGTGCCTTTTTACCCCAAGCGATGGCTCCGCGCCATTTACTCGCCTGGTGAATTTGGATGATAACGGCGCTGAAATTGCGGCCTCGTCTAATGAATATATTCCCGAGCTAATCAGTCGTGCCGAGTTTTTACAATCCGAAGGGGCGGTAAATTCAGGTGATGAGTTTGCGCTAGGTGAGGGCACTAGCGTCCAGCAAGGACGACTCACCCAAAGGGTAAGCATGGATTCAGTCAGCGTGACCTTTATCTATATTCCGCTTGAGGCCTAGCCAATGGCACGCATAAAGATTGAAGGCATGGAGGCGGTAACAAAGGAACTGAACCGTATTCGTGATGCACAAGCGCCAGCGATTAATCGGGCGATTGAGGACTCGGTAAAGTTTGGTGAAAAAGCGGCAGTCGATGCCATTTTTGCTCGTTATGGTTTCCGTTCCCGCAGTTACATTGAGCAGCATTTGTCTGTCAGTTTTGACCCACGCAGTTTAAAAGGGTTTATCACCGCTCGTTATCGTGCCAGCACATTAACCCGTTATGCCAGAGCCTTAACCCGAACCGGAAAGAACGGCGGCTCTCGGCCTGACGGTCACATGATCAGTGTGCTACGAAATCAACCTACTTGGTTTAAAGGCACCTTTACCTTGATTGGCCGCAATGGCAATCAAATCATGTTCCAACGCCACAAAGGTGATAACAGTTGGCGCAAACTTAAAGGACAAAAAGCGATGTACGGCCCTTCAGTGGCAGGCAGTTTTAGCAAGATCCGCGACGATATTGAGCCGCCGATTATTGCTCATCTGCGAAATAAATATGGCCAGTACGCTAATCGTTAATGCCTAAAGGATAAATACCGAAAGGACAGTCCCATGATCCAAGCAATTTTAGACCGCCTCGCGCTGGTTGACGGCGCCACTGTGCGCGAAGGTTTTTATGTGCAATCGGTCGCATCTGAAAAGAAGTTTATCTTTTTGCAGCCATTCACTGATGAAGCTGGTTCGGTAAATGGTCGCGATAATTACCGTGATGATTTGGTGCTGCAAGTGGTAGCGGGTATCAATCTAACCAAGTCAACCAACCCGACAGCCGATCTCATTAACTTGGTTCGCGCCATTCGCAGTACGTTCTATAAAGATGAACGCAATACCGAAAAACCCAGCTGGTTGCCCTCTGTGATCAGCTTTAAAGAGTCTGAGCCCTGCAAGTACATCATGCCCGAAGCCCATGAAAAACATGGCCTAGCGGTTATCACCCTATCCCTTGTTAATACCGTTAAATTTGGAGACTCACTATGAGTGAAACAGTAACCGAAAGTTACATCGGCTCAGGCATCGTTTACGTTGCGGGCCGCGATGTTGGCAATGCCTCAGGCGTTAAAGTTGCCATTGAACAAGATACCAAATCTCAACCAAACTACCGTGGTGGCGGTGGCTATGCTGCTGAAATTACCAAGGTAAAATCAGTAAAATTATCGTTCACCATGAACGATTTTAGTAATGCCAACATGGCGATGGCACTGCGCGGTAAAGTGGAAGTGCTCACTGCGGGTGCAATCTCTACCCCTGAGTCCATTACTGCTGTGTTAGATGGCTTAGCCGATACAGCCTTTATGATTGATACCGTCGTTGCTGCGGTTGTGACCGATGCAGCAGGCACTACTACCTATGATGTTGATGTTGACTATGTAGTCAGTGCTGGCGGTATTCGTGCGCTATCGAGCGGTGCTATCACTGAAGGCGAAGCGCTTAAAGTGACTTACACCAAAAAAGCCGGTAACGCGATGCAAGCATTAACCGAATCCGGTGCCGTGGTGCCTGTAGTGATTGATGGCGTAAACGATGCCACAGGTAAACCGTGGACATTGAAGTTCTTCAAGTGGAGCCCAAGCCCTACCGCAGGCATGGACCTTATCGGCGATGACTTCGGTTCGTTCGATATCGAAGGCGCGGTGTTAGCCGATCCGTCAATCGTTGCCACGGGTAAGTCTAAGTTCTTCGTTCGTAGCGCAGCATAAGTCTAAAGATTGTTCCCAATAGCCCACTGCATGTGATCCATGTGCTGTGGGCTTTTATTTTGGTTTGTTAATTCCTATCAATCGGTGATGCCATGAGTTTTAAAGATCAAGTAATCAACCTGATCATCCAAGGCCGCGACTTGTTCTCAAGCGAGGCGGCTAAATCAGAAAAGGCATTGCAAGAGTTAGCAAACCAAAGTGAAGTCTTAAACGAACGCCTAGATGATTTAAAGCAGCAACAGGCTGCAATCAAGGCGATTGATGATCTCACCGCCGCCATCACTAAAGGCGAAAAGGGTTTTATCGATGGCTCGCGCGCGCTCGAACAATTCAGCAAAGAGCAAAAGCAAGCCGCGCAGAATTTAAAGCAACTTGAGCAGGCCCAAAAAGAGGCGGCAACCTCAACCAGTAAACTTGAAACTGAGTACAGCCAAACCGTTGCTGAGCTAAGCAAATACGATGAACAGCTGGCCGCTGCCCGTGCTGAGGTTGAGCGCTTAACTGCGACGCAAGATAAAGGCGCTGAGGCCAGTAAAGATCAAGCGCAAGCCCTTGCTGCTGCGAATGCCGATTTACAACAGCTCGAAACAGCGCAAAAAAATACTGCTTCCAGTGCTAACCAACTGGCGACCGAGCTTGAGCAAGAGCGCATTGAGCTTAAGCAATTAAGTAGCGAAGTTGATCAGGCTAGCCAGAAAAAGGCCGAGTATGCACTTAGGGTTAAAGGCGCGCGCACTGAGTTAAATCAACTCGGCTCTAGCCTTGGCCGCAATAAGGCGGAGTTAGACAAACAACAAACCGTGCTCAATAAAGCCGGTATTGATATGAATAAGCTGGCTGATGCCAGCAAAGACTTAAAGACCCAAGAAGCCGCCGCTGAAATCGCGATTAAGGGCGTAAACGATAAGCTTGCTCGCCACAATAAATTGCTCGATGAAAGCAAAAAATCATCGAGTGATTTTGGCGGTAGCATCAAAGCCGCAACGGGCTCACTCATTGCGATGGCTGGCGCGTATGTTGGCGTAGATCGCCTATGGGAAAGCCTAAAGTCAATCCTCACCGCAGGCGATAAAGCGGCCTCTTTTAGTGCGCAAATGACTGCCATGATGGGCAGTATTGCAGGTGGAGAGCAAGCAACGGCGTGGATCAAGGATTTTGCTAACCGCACAGGTACCCAGCTCGATAGCGCTAAGCAAGCCTTTGCATCGTTAAAAACCTTCGGCATTGACCCCATGAATGGGGCGTTGCAATCGATGGTCGATTACAACGCTAAGCTAGGCGGTAGCCAAGAAAAGCTAGAAGGCATTATCCTCGCCACAGGCCAAGCGTGGGCCAAGCAAAAGCTGCAAGGTGAAGAAATCCTGCAGCTGGTAGAACGCGGCGTTCCCGTGTGGGACTTACTGGAAAAGGTCACTGGTAAAAACACGGTCCAACTGGGTAAGCTGAGTGAAGCGGGCAAGCTTGGCCGTGAAGTGATGCAGCAACTGTTTGACGAAATGGGCAAGCAAGCCAATGGTCAAGCGGCATTAAGTCTCGATCGGTTAAGTGGTCAGTTAAATCTTCTCTCGAATAAGTGGGAGTCGTTTAAGCAGATCATTGCTGATTCTGGCGCCTATCAAGTGGCGATTGATTTACTCAAAGACATTAACACCAGTTTTGATCAGTTAAATCAAAGCGGCAAGATTAAGGCCGCAGCACAAGATATCAGTGACTTTTTCAAAGCCATTTTAAAAGATGGTGGCGCAAGCCTTAAAGGCATGTTGGAAAACATTACTGCCTTTGCTACTGGGCTTAATGTTGTCGCGGGTTCCATAAGGCTAGTGTTTAACGTTTTCACCTCTGTGGTGGCTACATTTGGCGCCGCAATAAGTGGCGTGTTCGCCCTTATTCTGCAAGGTTGGGCGACGGTCATTGGGGTGTTTGGTGGTGATGAGTTAGCGCAAACTCTTCAAACCCAAGCGAACGCGCTTAAGGCTGTCTCTAAGGCTTATCTTGATCAAGTCGAGCAAGATGCCCGTGATGCGACTGCTGCACTTAAACAAATGGGTGTTGATATCCGTTTAGACTCGGATGGCACCACTCAGACCCAAGTTGATAATGCTGAAAAAGTAAAAGCGGCAGTTAAAAGCCAGCTTGAACAACAGATAGAAGCGAGTCAACAAGCGGTGGCAGCGGCCGAAAAAGCCAATGAATCTGCAACTAAAGAAGTTGATGCATGGAAGGCTCGCGAACAGGCGGCTAAAGAGCATTACACCGCATTAAAAAACTCAGGTACAGCAACCCTTGCTGAACTTGAGGCGGCGCAGATCCAACTTGAAAACGCCACATTGCGCCTCGGTGATGTGCAGTTATCGCAGCTTGATAAGCAAGACAAGCTTGCTTTGTCTAACATGGAGTTGATGTGGGCGACTATTGATTTAAGGAAGGAGCAAAACCAGCTAGCGCAAGATCAACTAAGTAAAGTGCGCGATGCCTTTATCTCTGGACAAGCCTCGGTTGATGACTATCAAGCGGCGCAAGATAAAGCTAAAAAGACCGCGACAGAGTTGGCAAAGGCACAAACTCAGCTAACTGAAGAAGTTAAAAAAACTGATGCCGCAACAAGTGCCTACGAAGCTGCCATGCTAACGGCTGGTATCAAAACAATTAAGGTTTTACGTGACCAAGCTGCCGAGGCCAAAAACACTTTTGATTTAGTAAAAAAAGGAACAGCTGAAGGAACCGCTTCTACTTATGAACTAAACCAAGCGTTTTTAAAGTATGCCGAAGCTGCGCTTAAGGCCGAACAAGCGTCGTTAAAAGTAGGTCAAGCAAGTGATGGGCAGGTTGAGGCTAGCCTAAGGCAACAAGCTGCGACTATGGGGCTTGCGGGCGATATCGATAAACTGATTGCGCAATATTCTCGATTAAAAGATGCCCAATCTGGCTTAGGTGATAACACTCAACAAACGGCTGATAATGTAAAAAAAGGTTCTACAGAAATAGGTACCACCATATCTAATACCATGGATACGGTAGAAAAGTCAGCCGAACAAGCTGGCATTGGGTTGCAGTCTATTGCCCAATATTTTGCCGATATTGGTACCGCCATATATGAAAACGTAAAAGCTTTAAGTGATGGTGCTGCGCGTTACTTCAACACCATTGTTTATGGTGTGCAGAACGTGAAAAAGGAATTTGGTGATCTTGGGCAAGTCGAAAACGAAATAGAACGTTTAACGGGTGTTATTTATGAGCTTGATAACACGTTAGCTAAAACGGTTGATTTTGTCGGGCTTCGCACCTGGGCACTTGAAACCGAGAAAGCTGGCAAGATTGCCGAACGCGCTTATTATCGGCAAAAGCTTGAACTGCTTAATCTAGTGGATGCGCTCGATAATACCGATAAAGCGAATCTCAGCATTATCAACAGCGCAACACGAGCAACTAAAGCGCTTGATCTAGTGAATGATCAAGATATGTCTTTGCTCACTTCCGCACTGGAAAGCGCCAAACAGCGCATGGACTCTCTGCGCGATAGTGCCGAGTCCACGCTTAAGTCACTGCAGGATGAGCTTGATGGCTACCTTGGCCGTCAAGATGAAATAGAAAAACGCCGCTATCAAGAACAAGTTGCCGATCTTAAAGAACAACTCGCCGCTGCAGAACGCACAGGCGATAAGCAGCTTATTGCCGATTTACATGAAGCAGAGCGAACGCTAAAGCAAGTTTATGAGTTCCGCACTGCTGAAATTAAAACCCAGCAAGCCACCGATAAGCAAAGCGCTGCCGAAGCGAAGAAGCAAGCCGAAGCCAGTGCCGCGACTGCTAAAACTACCGCTCAAAATCAAGCAACCGTTACCGTTAACACGCAAGCCAATACCCAAACCAGCACGCAATCTGTGGCTAACACTTCAGATATGCAAGTGCTGCAACTGCAGGTTGGCAATAGCACCTTTAACGCCCAAATGAAGCGCAGCCTCGTCACTGAATTGATGAACGAGATCAAACGTCTGCAATCTGTTGGCGGTTAGCCAATCCTGTTATTCGCCCCATTTAATCAAAGGTCCTTATGACAACCATCGATGAGAACGATATCGCGGTGGATTTGCTGTGGCTAAACCGCGACAACACGCCCCGCGTGGCGGCCAATATGAAGCGCGCCTTAAACGGTGCGCCATTGGTGCAGCAAACCATTATCCCAGCCGGTATTGCCATGGAGTTAGGCACCAAATCGGGATGGATGCTGCGCACTGAGTTTGAACAACTAAAAGCCCATGCCGCCACTACGCTAACCGCTTTCACGTTGGCCTATGAAGGCACCAGTTATAACGTGGTTTGGGATAACACTGCAGGCTCGCCCATTACGGGTGAGGATTTATTTGACGAAGTTGGCGGGTTTGAAAAGCTCACTAACGTGGTTCTTAAGTTTCTGACTTTATAGGCCGTTTATGACTATTACCCGTTTAGATTTAAAAGTATTTAAACCTGAGTTACTGGGTTCAAGTAATGAGGCTGGCGGCCAACGGACTAAGAACGCCGTGCAGTCAGGCTTGCTTAACGAGCTATTTTCAGCGATATCCGATATCGACCATGCCCAATCCAGTATCGACATTGTAAAAGCGTTCCCTGCGCTCGATACGCCAGACACCAGCACTTTGATTGATGCACATGTGTTTATCAGTGAGCCACCGATAGACCCATTAGTTAACGTATTCATGATCGAGTCTGCGGCGCTGGATGATGAATCTCGCATGACGGATATGAAAGAGATCATTGAGTCGTCAGTCACTGCAGGAGAATTGATCCGTGAAGGTGGTCCCGGCTTCCTTGTGAACCAAAACTCGTTTTCCTCAGATTACCTGCAGTCATCATATCGATTTAACGACCGCGACTATTGGAAAACAACTTATCTGCAGGTTGGCCAAGTGATCTGCATCACCGTGGAATATCCTGGTATTGAAAACGTGGCATGGCCACGCAAAACCCATTTCGGCAAAGTCACGCGTACCAGCATAGTGAACGGTGCAGTGGGTACCGTAGTATTCGACCCGCCGATCCCTTTTGCGACACCCGAACCCGGTTTGCAAATCAATGGCCAGAGTAAATGCACTCGCTTGCGATTATCTAACACTGCATCCCCATTGAAATTCCACGGGGTAACTAAGCTGACTGCCGCTGCCAGCGGGGTAAGTTTAGCTGTGGGCGCGACTCAATTATCGTTACTACCAGCGATCACCACCTTAGCGCCAAAGCCCGGCAATACCATCACAGGCGGCAGTGATAACGGCGATGCCACTGTTAGCCAAGTGATCCGCAAAGTGATTAGCCAGCCCAGCGCAGAAGGGACGTATAGCTATACCTTCACCACAGCGGATTTACTGATAGATACTGATGTTGTCACTGCAGTTTCTACCGAGCCTTATGGGGTTTTCGCCGCGAGTAATTCATTAGTTCAGTCGATTACTGTCGGAACGGGGAACGTGACCGTTACGCTGCGGCCTGATGTGCGCTTTGCCTATAATCCCACTGTCTCGCTCTATTATGTTTCTGCATATAAATACAGCATTTACTCAAGTGCTAATGTATTCCCAGCGAATAAGCAGCTAACGGTCGGCAGTATCAAAGGCCGCGCTGTGTTTGCTGATAGTAACTATGTGCCTCAGGACGTTTTTGAAAATGTGAATAGTGGTATCGGTAAGTTGTATGACACCACTGAATTGCTGGCGACCATTGATTATTTTACAGGTGTCGTTACCAAGCAAACGGTCAGCCGTGGTGATTTTGAATTGAGCTATTCAGGTTTAGTTGAATCAACTACTGCAGCGGCTGCCGGCGATACTACGGCTAAATTTGCCTTGAGTGTGGCTAATCCATTGTTAGAGAGCTTTTACGTGCAGGTTGAGCGGATATCCGATCACGCCATTATCAGCGCCTCATCTGACAATCAAGGCGTGATAACTGGCAGTGGCATTAGCGGCACTATCGTAGATGGTTTGGTTGAACTGTTATTTACCAATCCGGTGGATTTAACCACGCTGCGCTATGACATTACCGACCAATTGCGCCAGCTACCCCCCGCTGAGATTTACGGGCTAAACCCACTGCGTATTCCCAATGATGGCATTGTCGATATGTTCAGACGCTGGGGCACTGTCGCGTTGTCTCATACCCAAGTGCAGCAAGTCACAGGCTCTGTCGGCACTGTGTTTACGATTCGTGAAAATGCCCAGTTTGTGGATATTACCGATGCCAATGGTGCCAGCCTATGGACCACTAACAATGACCATTTCACCGTAAACAAGGTGGCCGGAACGGTCACGATTAACAGTGATTTTACGGGGTTTACTGCGCCGTTTGTGCTGAGCGATACCATTATGGAACTCGGTCTAGTGTCATCGTTTACAGGCAATAGCCTTGTGTTGGCCAAGCCCTTAGCCCGTGAATATCCAGTAGGCACCACTTTAGCCAGTGTGCAAATCCTTGGTGACCTGCAGGCGCGTGTTGGTAGAGTGCGGGATATGACCGCTTGGGCCAACAATTGGGACCTTGATGGCGACCCAGCAACGGGCAACGTGAATGCGGTTGATTATCCGTTTGAAGTCAAAAATACCACTGCAGTGAATGAAGATTGGGTATTGATTATGACCTCAGCTACCGCATTTCGCTGTGTTGGCCGCCGTCTTGGCCAAATTGCCACAGGTGATACGCTGAATGATTTTTCACCGATTAACCCACTGACAAATGCCCCGTACTTCATCATTCGCTCAGGTGCATGGGGTGGCGGTTGGCAGCAAGGCGAAGCGATTCGTTTCGCCACGTTCGCGGCCTCAAATCCGATTATGTTGCTACGCAATGTGCAGGTTGGCCACAGTCAAATCACTACAGATAAAGCCGTGTTGTCATTTTTCGGCAACGAGTCATAGGAGTAATTGCAATGGGATTACCAGTAACTGTTTATCGTTGGGATGA
>NZ_JAUOEQ010000023.1:0-73955 GCF_031931965.1 Shewanella sp. SP2S2-6
GTCCGCCGCTCGCCACCTCAGAAGTAAACTCCCTTGTGCTGCCGCTCGACTTGCATGTGTTAGGCCTGCCGCCAGCGTTCAATCTGAGCCATGATCAAACTCTTCAATTAAAGTTTTGTTGCTTCCGTCTTGCGACTTCAGCGGCTCAATGAATTCTGATTTTTTGTTTCTCGCACTCCTTATAAAAGAAGGGCTGAAACAAACTGTACATATTGCTATGAACACTCATTGTTACATTGATTTAAATTTTTGACTGCCAACCCGAAGGTTAAGCAGTTTCGATTAACTCAACACCTGTGAGTGTCCACACAGATTTCTTGTTTTATCTTGTTAAAGAGCAACTCAATATCCGTAAGAGGACTTGAGTACCACACTGAGCGCCGAACGCTTCCAGTTGGCTAGGGCTGCGTATTCTACGCATTTCCCGTTTCACGTCAAGGAGTATTTTTAACTTCTTGCTGCGGTTGAATTAAGTGCCATTCTCAACAGAGAGTAAGCCATTCAATTCAACCTAACTCGTCAGCTTGCTTTCGCTGTCTGCCGTGTCAGTGGATGCGCATTATAGGGAGATTGAGAAAGTGCGCAACCCCTATTTTTAAGATAATTGTCATTTTCTCACTGTTCGTTGGATATTTGACCTGACCAGCTAGTTTTTAACCTTTATAATGCAAAAAACCACTCAATTAGGGACTTTTCTATGTCAGGGCCACTCAGAACTTACCAAGGTATTCATCCTCAATTAGGCAATAATGTGTATGTAGATGAAGCTTCGGTGCTTGTTGGCGATATTGCGTTAGATACTGATGCCAGTATTTGGCCTATGGTGGCGGCGCGTGGTGATGTTAACCATATTCGTATTGGTAAGCGCTCGAACGTGCAAGACGGTAGCATATTGCATGTGACGCGCAAGTCAGCTGCTCGTCCCGATGGTCATCCACTGATTATTGGTGATGATGTGACTATCGGTCACAAGGCAATGCTTCACGGTTGCAAAGTCGGTAACCGAGTATTAGTGGGTATGGGCGCGATTATTCTTGACGGTGCGATTTTAGAAGATGATGTGATCTTAGGTGCGGGCTCTTTAGTGCCACCGGGCAAGGTATTACAGAGCGGCTATTTATATGTAGGCAGCCCAGCTAAGCAGGCTCGTCCATTAACGCCTGCCGAAATGGCCTTTTTGCCAGAATCTGCCGACAACTATGTCAGACTGAAAAACGAGTACTTAGTTGAGTTACAAAACATCTAGTCGGTTAGCGTTAGTCGCTTAGTATCGCTATATAAGAAAGGCGGCAGAGACTCATTCAGTCTCTGCCGCCTTTTGCTATTTATTGATTCAAAATCTATCCACTGAAACTCGCTATCAAACTAGCCTAGGCGTACTGCCCCAAACTCATCAAACTCTTCAGCTTCGATTAAGTCTTCTGCCATTTCTTCGGCGTCAAATCTCACCGCATCAAATAATGCCAGCATAGCAGCCGCTTCATCGGTGCTCGGCTGTTCAGAGAAATCATTCAGCTCACGTAATTTAGCAGCACTGATATAGCACTTGATGTTCATCCCCTGCGATTGCGCCATAAAACAGATTTGCCCTTGGGCATCGTCCCAATATTGCAGATCGGGGAAAAGAATACTTTGATTCATGCTTCCTACTTAGGCTCTGCCATTAGTTTGTCCCGCAAAAGCGTCAACACCACTTGGGTGTCGGGCTCAATACCTCGCCATAAGGTAAAACTCTTAGCCGCTTGTCCGACTAACATACCTAGCCCATCAATGACTTTCGCCGCACCTTGGGAGAGTGCCCATTGGTTAAACGCGGTGACCGAGGCGCCATACATCATGTCATAACAAACGGTTTGGGTGGTGATGATATGTGCTGGCAAAGGTGGCAACTCGCCCGCAAGGCTAGCCGAGGTTGAATTAATAATGATATCGAACTCGCCCGCAAGCTCACTCATTTCTACGGCGGTGACTTTACTCGCGTAAGCGCCGTTATCCACAGAAGTAAAGATATCGACCAAATGCTGCGCCTTTGCGTGAGTGCGATTGCTGATGGTCAGCTGCGCAATTCGCGCATTTAATAACGGCAGAATACAACCGCGCGCCGCGCCACCAGCGCCAATGATTAACACGCGCTGATCTTGCAAGCTACCTAAGTTAGCGATGAGATCGGCCACCAGCCCTAAGCCGTCGGTGTTATCACCGCGAATAGTGCCATCGGCCAATAAACTTAAGGTGTTGACTGCGCCAGCGAGTTTGGCTTCTGGGCTAATACTGTCACACAGCGCAAAAGCTTGCTCCTTAAAAGGCACTGTCACATTTGCGCCCTTGCCGCCCGCATTGAAAAACGCCGTCAATGAGGCTTCAAAACCATCGACCGGAGCAAGAATGGCCTCATAGGTTAATGACTCTTGGGTGGGCGCGGCAAATTGTCCATGGATGAACGGCGATTTACTGTGGCTAATTGGATTGCCAAACACTGCGTATCTGTCTGTCATAGCGATATGAAATTTTAGGTTCAATGGCTTTGCAGTCTACCGCGCTTTTGAGCCCACGCAAGACGAATTATGCTCAACTAAATTTCACGCTAGGTTTCACGCTATAATGCGCCATCGGCTCAATACACTCTACTTTAGTGAACGACTATTCCAATGAACTGGCTTAAAAAGATTTTTAGTAAACACACTCCGCCGCAGGATGATCGCGATCCGAGTCAATCTAACGCCTATGACTTAATCGGCGGCGAAAAGGTGATCCGCGCTATCACTAAATGTTTTTATCAGAAGATGGCAAGCTCAACAGAAACGACAACACTGCTTGCCATTCATAGGGCGCCCATTGCGGAGTCTGAGCAGAAGCTATTCGAATTTTTAAGTGGTTGGCTCGGCGGGCCGCAGCTTTATCAGCAAAAATATGGTCATCCGGCATTGCGAGCACGACACATGCATTTCGCCGTCGATGAGGCGATGCGCGATCAATGGCTGTTTTGTATGAAATTTGCGATTGAAGAACACATTAAAAAGCCAGAGCATCGAGCCGCCATCTTTGAGGCGATTTCAACTCTGGCCGATCATATGCGTAATCAATAAAGTGGATATGGCATCCACTTTTTATGATTAACGGCTAAACCCAATCGCGTGGTTTGAGGTAGTTATCGTACAAATCTGCCTCTGGGCTTCCCGCCTCTGGCGTATAAGCATATTGCCAACGCACTAATGGCGGCATCGACATTAAGATAGACTCGGTACGTCCACCTGTCTGCAGACCAAATAAAGTGCCTCTGTCGTAGACTAAGTTGAACTCAACATAACGACCACGGCGATAGAGTTGGAACTGACGCTCACGCTCACCGAACTCAGTATCCTTACGACGCTCAACAATCGGCGCATAGGCGGTTAAGAAGCCATTGCCCACGGCTTGCATAAAGCTAAAGCTTTGATCAAATCCTGCTTGATTCAAGTCATCGAAAAACAGTCCGCCCACACCGCGGGTTTCATTACGATGCGGCAGGAAGAAATACTCATCGCACCATTTCTTATACTTGGGATAAACCTCATCCCCGAAAGGCGCGCAAATATCCTTAGACGTCTGGTGCC
Organism: Shewanella sp. SP2S2-6; assembly: GCF_031931965.1. Lineage (NCBI taxonomy): Bacteria > Pseudomonadati > Pseudomonadota > Gammaproteobacteria > Alteromonadales > Shewanellaceae > Shewanella > Shewanella sp. SP2S2-6. Next base: position 3,594 of record NZ_JAUOEQ010000023.1, read on the forward strand.
ACTCGCGCACATCTTCCTCGAAAGGATAATAAGGCGTTAGATCAAAGCCACCGCCAAACCACCACGCGGGATCGGCACCCTCTTTTTGAGCAATAAAGAAACGCACATTGGCATGAGTCGTTGGGATATAAGGATTATTAGGATGAATCACTAAAGAAACGCCCATAGCTTCAAAACTACGGCCCGCTAACTCAGGGCGATGCGCCGTAGCCGACGCAGGCATAGCTGCGCCAGTCACATGGGAAAAGTTAACCCCAGCTTGCTCGAACACTGCACCTTGGGTTAATACTCGGCTCGTACCACCACCGCCTTCGGCGCGAGTCCATGAATCGGCAGCAAACCTTGCTTGGCCATCCAGAGCCTGTAAACCGGCACAAATTCGGTTTTGTAAATCGAGTAAAAACGCTTTTACCACTGCAGCATCAGGCACACTCATCTTGTTATCCTTATTATTGGTTTGCTCATTGTCCATTTCGTAAAATTTTGCCGCTTCGTGCATCGATAATGGTCGAGGGCTGACGTTGTTCGCCGAGTTCGCCTAATACCAGTGCATCGATTTTACCGGTAAAATCAGCGAGGATTTCAGCGGCAGTTAATGCGGGATCTTCACCTGCAAGGTTAGCACTGGTCGACACTAAAGGTTTATTAAGCGCGCGGCACAGGGCTTGTACCCCAGCATGGGCCGACACTCGCACTGCGATAGAGTCAAATTCGCCACAGAGGTATTTTGAAACATGCGCTTTGATTGGCATGACAAAGGTAAAAGGCCCTGGCCACTTGGAAAATGCAAATTCGAGCTGCTCAGCCGTTAATTGCGATTCATCAACATAAGCTAAAAGCTGCTGAAAATCACTGGCGACTAAGATCAGTCCTTTCTGCCATGGGCGCTGTTTTACCGCCAATAACTTTTGGATAGCAGTGTCGTTATCTGGGTCGCAACCAAGGCCATAAACCGCCTCGGTTGGATAAGCGATAACGCCACCTTGAAGAATGATGTCTTTTATATCGGATGGGTGTAGCTGCAACATTATCAAATCACCTTATGCGTCTTGTCAGTTTTTGTCATTACCCGAATCTTCGCCGCCCCATCTAACGGTCGGTTGGGGATTATACTCAAGCCGCACTAAGGCAACAAATATTATGCAATGGCCTCGCTACAAGGGGCGCTTGTACTTGCAGGTTTTTTGCGGACATTCTAAACGCATCCCCGCCGCACCTTTACGCTCGACTAAGATCCCAAAACCACAGCTCGGGCAAGCTTCAGCAACCGGAGGATAATTCACAATAAACTTGCACTTAGGGTAAGCGCTACAGGCATAAAAACTCTTTCCGAAGCGGCTCGTTCTGTGCTCCAGTTTACCCGTTTTACATTCTGGGCAAGAGATATCAGGCTTGTCGCTCGCTTGATCCTGTTTTTCAATATGCGTGCAGCTAGGGTATTGAGTGCAACCGATAAAGATCCCAAATCGACCAGACTTTACCGCCAGTTCGTGGCCGCATTCAGGACATACAGAACCTTCAATCACTTGAGTTTCAATGGATTCGTGCTGCACTAAGGGACGAGTGTAATTACAGCTAGGGTAATTATTACAGCCAATAAAACCGCCGTGCTTACTGTGTTTGACCGATAACTCGCTGCCACATTCAGGGCAAAGTTCGTATTCTTTTTCCAGTGCGTGTTCGTGGGCACTAAATAATTGTTCATCAATCTTAGACATAATCATTCACCACCTGTCGTAGCGCATTAGGATATCAAGCGCAGTGCCATCAAGGAATTTATGGCATCAAAAAAGGAGGTCTTAGCCTCCTTTCTCTCATAATTCATCTTTCACAACGATTAAGAATGTAGTCGGCCTTCTGGCTGTTCGAAGATTAAATCTTCCATTTGCTCATAAGCGGACTCATGACCAGGAGCGTTAAACAACACCATTAAGATAACCCATTTGAGATCTTCTAAAATCAGGGTTGGCTCATCCAACTCCATGACTCTATCGATCACCATTTCACGGGTTTCGACATTCAGCACTTTAACTTGCTCTAAAAACAGCAAGAAACCGCGGGATTCCACATCCAGCTTGTCCATTTCGTCCTTTGTATAGATACGAAACGAATGCTGATCGTGATTACAAAGATAAGGTTTATCCCCTTCTTGTAATTCTGCTAAGCGCTCTAACCAAGTTAACGCTTTTAAAATCTCGGATTGATGAAATCCGGCACGAGTGAGTTCCTTGGTTAACTCGTCTTCATCAACTAGTAGTTCAACTTCACTGTGAACATAGTTTTCAAATAGATACATGAGGATATCAAACATGGCTAGCTCCTCTTTACTCTGACGTAACCACCGGGTACTGCAATCACCCAACCTTGCAACTCAAGTTCAAGCATTTGTTCTAACACCAGATCTATCGTTTTCCCACTATGTTCAACTACTGCATCAATGGATGTAGTTTCATAACCTACACTAGCTAACAGAGACGAAAATGGCAAATTACAAATCTCACCTTGCTGTATATGGTGGCATAACTTCAATTCTTCAAGGTGGTAAGCGGTTAAACTTGCCAACTCCTCCACTATATCGGCGGCTGTTTCCACAAGTTTTGCCCCATCACGTAATAAATCATGACAGCCTTGATGGTAACCGCCCAAGATTGAGCCCGGAACGGCAAATACCTCACGCCCTTGCTCCATCGCCAACCTAGCTGTGATTAAAGAACCGCTTTTACGACAGGCTTCAACCACAAGAGTCCCTAAAGAAAGACCGCTAATAATCCGATTTCGTTTCGGGAAATTCCCCGCAAAGGGACCGACATCTGGCCAAAACTCGCTAAGTATACAGCCTTGCTGCTGAATATCATGATAAAGCTGCCGATGTTTTCGTGGATAAACAGTCTCAATACCAGTCCCGAGCACAGCAACAGTTCGCCCTTGATGTTCAACACAGGCTTTATGGGCAGCGCCGTCAATCCCCATCGCCATACCGCTGCAGATACCAAATCCCATTGAGGACATCTCCGCAGCCAGCTGATAAGCGACCTGCAATCCGCCAGGTGAAGCATTACGACTGCCGACAATTGCAAGATAAGGAAGGGCTAACGCCTCCAAACAACCTTTAACGAACAGGACCGCGGGCGGATCTGAGAGTTGTTTTAATAACGGCGGATAAAGCGGATCGGAGAAACAAACAAGATAATTGTCAGCGGCTTGCTGCTGCCATTCGAGGGCGACATCGACTTTTTGATAATCAATAGCAAGACTATGGAGCAGATGGTCAGATAAAGGTAGCGCTTCTCTCTCGTGCTCTAACCTTTGCCTGAGGTCGTCCACTTCCATGTGCGTTAATAATTGTTGGATCCGAGCGGGTCCCAGCCCAGATACAGCGCAAACAACTAACCAATCGACCAAATGTTCAGATATTACTGACCTCTTAAGGCTAAAGACTCAGGGGCAATTAACTTATCGTCGACACGCACAGGCCGCTCGGTGGAGACAATCAAACCTAAGCTCGCTTTGTCGAATACTTTGAACACCAACAGTTTGCCATGATAGATATCTGGCATTTGAATAGCGCGATCCGATGAGACAGATGCCATTAAGTTATCGTAGGCGGTGCGCTCAGTGGCAGGCACTGGCATACCATCATTGTTGATGACGATGACTTCACCATCACGGTAAATAGAAAACACGACTCCGGGCTCAACCCCATCTTGGGTGCCTTTATCTAAGTACACCACATCTAACTTACCCGCTTCACGCATCTTTGATTCGATTGCAAGCACGACGGCTGGCGTCTTTAACTCTGCCGGTTTTGGCGTAAAGTAAGCTGACATCAAGGAATCACTTTCCATCGGCATGACTCTGAAACCCGCTTTGGTTTCACGAAAGCTGGTTAACAACTTAATTTTTGAAACCTTACCAGACTCAACCACTTGCCCAGTAGAGGCTAAAATGGCCTCTTGTCCTATCGCTTCGCCTGACGCTTTATTGAAAAACTCGCGACCACGTTCGTAAACACCGTACTTTTGATTCATCGGCAGTTCAGCATCGATATAAATCACATCACCCACAATATGGTGACGCGATGGGCTTTCACCTGCCAATACCATAGGTTGCTCGGCAAGCCAGTCGGTTGCGACAACGCGATTCTGCACTAAATACTGTTCAATCAAAGCCAAGTCGACGGCAGGAATGGCATTGCTCTTGGCAATAATCCGTCCTTCAGGACTCTTCTTCACATGGGGTTTAGCACTGTCGACCATGTCGCCGTTGCGCACAAGCCGAGGCTGACCATCGACAAACACGAGCGTGAGTTGATCGCCAGGATAAATAAGATGGGGATTGGCAATCTGTGGGTTTACATCCCAAAGACGTGGCCATTTCCATGGATCATTTAGAAACGCTGCGGAGATATCCCAAAGAGTATCGCCCTTTTTCACCACATATGACTCAGGATGCCCCGCTTTCAGCGTAAGGGTATCGGCGGCAACAAACGTGCAATTGAATGTCATTAACGCGAGTAAAATTAACCGTTTCATGGGTATTTCCATGTTGTTTGGCTCTTAGTTTGAGCTTTTACTGTTATTGATAGGCACTAAAGATTAAAATTAACCCATTAGCATCAGTCAGTATAACTAACTGGCAGAGATTTGACAGACTTGTTAAGAGTTTATGTATGGCACAATTAAAAGTATTACAATTTCCTGACGAAAGATTGCGGACACGAGCCACACCCATCACAGAGTTTAATGCCGAGCTGCAAACTCAAATTGATGATATGTTCGAAACCATGTACCAAGAAAAAGGTATCGGTCTGGCCGCGACCCAAGTGGATTACCATAAACAACTTATTGTCATGGACTTACAAGATGAAGTCGAACGACCTAAAGTGTTTATTAATCCCGAAATTATCGCCAGCAGCGGCGACTTCTGCAATGAAGAAGGTTGCCTGTCGGTGCCGGGCATTTATGCCAAAGTCGATCGCGCCGAATTTGTTACGGTAAAAGCCTTAGACAGGCACGGCAACGAATTTATTGTTGAGGCCGATGAGCTTTTTGCTATCTGTATTCAACACGAAATGGATCACCTCAAAGGCAAATTGTTTGTCGATTATCTGTCGCCGCTAAAACGTCAGCGGATCAAACAAAAACTTGAAAAAGCGGCCCGATTGGACGCCAAAGAAGCATAGGATCAGATTTGAAACCACTCAACATCATCTTTGCCGGAACACCGGATTTTGCCGCTCGCCACTTACAAGCACTGTTGAACTCACACCATAATGTGATTGGCGTTTACACTCAGCCCGATAGACCCGCTGGCCGCGGCAAGAAACTGACCGCCAGCCCAGTAAAAGAACTCGCCGTCGCCAACAACATTCCTGTGTATCAACCCGGTTCATTACGTAAAGAACCCGCGCAACAAGAACTAGCTGCGCTGAATGCCGATATCATGGTGGTGGTTGCCTATGGTCTGATCCTGCCAAAAGTCGTATTAGATACACCGCGTTTAGGTTGTATTAACGTTCATGGTTCTATTTTGCCACGCTGGCGTGGTGCCGCACCGATCCAACGCGCACTTTGGGCCGGCGACAAAGAAACCGGCGTGACCGTTATGCAGATGGATGTGGGTTTAGATACTGGCGATATGCTACTGAAAACCACTCTGCCGATTGAAGATAGCGACACCTCAGCCAGCCTTTACGAGAAACTGGCGGAACAAGGTCCTGTTGCCCTATTGCAAGCCCTCGAAGGTCTAGCAAACGGCACCTTAGCCGCAGAAAAACAAGATGAAGCCTTAGCAAACTACGCAGAAAAACTCAGTAAAGAAGAAGCCAGACTCGATTGGAATAAATCTGCCAAACAACTCTGGCAAGAAGTCCGAGCCTTTAATCCTTGGCCAGTGAGTTACTTTGAGCACCAAGGCAATACTATTAAAGTGTGGCAGACCCAAGTTAGCGAAACCACCAGCACAGCCGCTCCCGGCACTATTATCAGCGCCAGCAAAAAAGGCATAGAAGTCGCCACCGCCGACGGCGTATTAACCCTGCTGAGTATGCAGCTGCCGGGGAAAAAGCCGCTCAATGTTGCCGATATTCTCAATGCTCGAGGTGAATGGTTTAGCCCGAATACTCGCCTCGCAAACGAGGCTCAATAGTATGAACTTGCGCGCGCTGGCTGCGAAAGCCATCTTCGAAGTATTAGAAAAAGGCATGTCACTCTCAGTGGCATTGCCCGATCAACAAAAGCACCTTGCCAGCGGCAAAGATAAAGCCCTACTCGCCGAACTCTGCTACGGCGTGATGCGCACTCTGCCGCAAATAGAGAAACGCATCAGTGAATGCCTAGCAAAACCACTCAAAGGTAAGCAAAGGATTATCCACCAGCTGCTTATCATAGGTTGCTATCAACTTTACTTCACTCGCATTCCAAGCCACGCCGCGATTTCAGAAACCGCCGAAGCCTGTCGCCAATTAAAATTTGAAGGCATGGTCAAGGTCGTTAACGGTGTACTGCGCAACATTCAGCGTCAGCTTTCGCCGCTAAGCACTGAATCAGATACCTTAAGCTACAACACGCCCGCTTGGTTAATTAAGCGCTTGAAAGATGCCTATCCCGAGCAGTGGCAAGACATTATTCAACAAAGCCATGAACGCCCGCCTATGTGGCTGCGTAATAATCGCTTATCCCAGAGTCGTACCGAATACATCGCTGCCTTAGCCGAACTCGAGATTGAAGCGAGCGAAGGCAGCAGTGCCGATGCCATCCTTTTAGCGCATCCAAAAGATGTCGCCACACTGCCACGCTTCCATGAAGGCGCAGCCTCAGTGCAAGATGGCGCGGCGCAATGGGCGGCGACATTACTGGCGCCACATGCGAATGAGTTAATCCTCGATGCCTGCGCGGCGCCCGGTGGCAAAAGCTGTCATCTACTCGAACTTGAACCAAGCATTAAACTGGTTGCCGTCGACTTTGATGCCAAACGCCTCGAGCGCGTGCAACAGAACCTTGACCGCTTGTCATTAAAAGCGGAGCTTATCCATGGCGATGCGGCCAATATTGACTCATGGTGGCAAGGTGGACAATTTGATCGTATCTTACTGGACGCGCCATGCTCGGCCACGGGAGTGATCCGCCGCCATCCCGATATTAAATGGTTACGTAAAAACCATGACATCGAAGAACTGGCTGAACTACAACAGCAAATTCTCGATCATTGCTGGAAGTGGCTCAAACCCGGTGGCACGCTTCTTTATGCTACTTGCTCGATTTTACCGCAGGAAAACCGCGACCAGATCAGTGCGTTTTTAGAGAGAACGGCAGATGCTAAGCTAGACACACTCTCCCAGCAAAATTCGCCACAGGATATAGGTTGGCAAATCACGCCAGGACAAGACAATATGGATGGGTTCTATTACGCCCGTTTATTAAAAGCGACCGATTAGGAAGTAAGCAAGGCCATGAAAATTATCATATTAGGTGCGGGTCAAGTCGGGGGAACCTTGGCCGAGAATTTGGTAGGTGAGAATAATGACATCACCATAGTCGATCATGACAAATCCAGACTACGCGCCCTGCAAGATAAATATGACCTTCGCGTTGTGGCGGGCCATGCAGCCCACCCTGATGTGCTCAGAGAAGCGGGCGCAGAAGATGCCGACATGCTGATCGCGGTAACCAATAGCGATGAATGCAACATGGCCGCCTGCCAGATTGCTTACACCCTTTTCGGCACGCCAACAAAAATTGCCCGTATTCGCTCAGAACCTTATCTGGCGATGCGCGATAAACTCTTTATCGACAGTGAAACCAAAAATAGCGACGGTCGCCCCCGCGGCGGCTTCGTGATCGATGAATTAATCGCCCCTGAACAGTTAGTGACCGCTTACATTCAGCGACTTGTTGAATATCCCGGCGCGCTACAAGTACTCGAATTTGCCGAAGGACGGCTAAGCCTAGTGGCCGTTCGCGCCTATTATGGCGGTCCACTGGTGGGTAATGCGTTAGCGGCACTGCGCGAACACATGCCGAATATTGATACCCGGGTTGCGGCGATTTTCCGCCAAGGCCGCCCTATCATGCCTCGCGGTACCACGATTATCGAAGCCGATGATGAAGTCTTCTTCGTCGCCGACAGTCGCCACATTCGCGCTGTTATGAGCGAAATGCAAAAGCTCGATAACTCCTACCGCAATATTATGATCGCCGGTGGCGGTAACATAGGCTTAGGTTTAGCCAAACGCCTTGAGCGCACCCACTCAGTTAAACTGATTGAGCATAAGTATGAGCGAGCTGAAGCCTTATCGGAGCAGCTGGAAAATACTACCGTGTTCTGCGGTGACGCTTCGGATCAAGAATTACTGCTCGAAGAACACATAGATCAAACCGACGTATTTATTGCGGTGACCAATGACGATGAAGCCAATATTATGTCGGCATTGCTGGCAAAACGTATGGGCGCGAAAAAGGTCATGGTGCTGATCCAGCGCGAAGCCTATGTGGATATCGTCCAAGAAGCTAATATCGACATTGCTATCTCACCCCAGCAAGCCACCATTTCGGCACTGTTAACCCATATCCGTCAGGGTGATATCTGTAACGTTTACTCCCTACGTCGCGGCGCCGCCGAGGCAATTGAAGCGATTGCCCACGGGGATGCCAGCACGTCTAAAGTGGTTGGCAAAGCCATTGGCGATATTAAGTTGCCACCGGGAACCACCATTGGTGCTATTGTCCGCAACGACGAAGTATTAATGGCTCACGACAAAACCGTGATAGAGCAAGGGGATCACGTGATCTTATTCCTAGTGAATAAAAAGTTTGTCGGCGAAGTCGAGAAGCTTTTCCAACCAAGTGCTTTCTTCTTCTAAGAACCTAAGTAAGCCAACTTATGCTGAACTTTAGACCACTATTGTTTATTTTAGGGCTGTTTTTGTCCATGCTGACAGCCTTCATGTTGATCCCACTGCTCCTCGCCGTGTTCAATGCCGAGGAAACCGTGGGCTCTTTCATGCTGTCGGCGTTAGTGACAGGCATTAGTGCCAGCTTGTGTTTACACAATGGCCAGAGCAAGACTATTAACCTCAATATCCGCGATATGTTCCTGTTAACCAGCTTGACGTGGTTGATCGTGAGCCTGTTTGCGGCCATGCCCTTTACCCTGTATCACGGGATTGGCTATACCGACGCCTTCTTTGAGACTATGTCCGGCATCACGACCACAGGTTCTACTGTGCTCTCGGGGTTGGATACCATGGATCACAGTATCTTAATCTGGCGCTCTTTATTGCAGTGGCTTGGCGGAATTGGTTTTATCGTGATGGCGGTGGCCATTCTGCCCTTCTTGAACGTCGGTGGTATGCGGCTGTTCCGCACTGAATCTTCAGATTGGAGCGATAAAGCCGTACCACGTACCCAGAGCATGGCTAAGTACTTATTCTTTATTTATATTTTGCTGACTGTTGCCTGCTGCGTTGCCTATCATCTGGCGGGAATGACTTGGTTTCAAGCCATCAACCATGCCATGACCACCCTATCGACCGGCGGCTACTCAACATCTGATAGCTCAATGGCCGCGTTTTCGCACTCGGCTCACTGGGTTGGCGTGTTCTTTATGGCGGCGGGAGGCTTACCGCTGCTTATGTTTGTGCACACCATACAGCAAAGGGATCTGCGGATTTGGAACGATGCTCAGGTCAAAGGCTTCTTGTTTTTCCTGACTTTCGTGTCTTGTTCTATTGGCTTTTGGCTGTGGCAAACCCGCGACATTGAACTCCTCGATGCGCTGCGTTTATCCAGCTTTAACGTGGTTTCTGTGGTGACCACTACAGGTTATGGCTTAACGGATTACGGTGCTTGGGGCGCCTTTGCCAACATCGCCTTTATGTTCTTAATGTTTGTCGGTAGCTGCTCTGGCTCAACTTCAGGCGGGATTAAAATCTTCCGGTTTCAAATCGCTGGCGCCATTATGCGCGAGCAATTGAAACAACAATGTCATCCAAACGGAATCTTTAGGGAACGCTACAACAATCGCATCATCAGTGAAGATATCGTGCGCTCGCTGATCACTTTCGTGCTGTTGTTTGTAATGGTGATTGTAGGCTTGTCGGTGATTTTAGTGCTCACGGGGCTCGACCCTATGACCAGTTTTACTGGCGCTATCACGGCAGTCACGAACGTAGGTCCAGGTTTAGGCCCAATTATTGGCCCTGCGGGTAACTTCTCAACCCTACCCGACGTGGCGAAATGGGCGTTGTCACTCGGCATGTTACTCGGTCGTTTAGAAATTCTGACCGTAGCAGTGTTATTCCACCCGAGTTTCTGGAAGTATTAATTCTGTAGAGCTTGGATATAAAAAAGGCGCTTAACTTGTTAAGCGCCTTTTTTATTAAGCCTGACTCGTCCTAAATAGCGGTAACGTCAGCTAATTCCAACAGATGATCGGCATAGATCTTCACATCTGCCCAGTCGGTGTAATCGATAACCGACTTAGGATCGGTTGGGCCTTTGGTCATCTTCATAATCAACTGGATCATCCACCTGTCGTACCAAGGCCATGAAGGATAATCCACTTTCCCCGCAATAATTTTAAGATCGGCTGGCGTCCACGGCGATAAGGCGATGAACTTTTGCAGATATTTATTATTCTCAGGAATACGTTTTTCTGGATTTCTCGCCACCACGTTGACGCAGAAGAAACTGTTTGGCAATGCACCCAAAGCCTCTGCATGTTGCTCGATAAACTTGAACACACTCTTATCATAGGTGCCATAGAGTACGCAGGCACCTAAGGCGACGACCTCGTAATCGGGCCAATTGATACAAGTCGCGGCAGCACTATTGATATCGACAAGGTCGACCTTAGCGCCACGAAAGGTTAATTGGTCGGCAATTGCATTGGCAATCTTGCCTGTGTGGCCACCACGGGTAAAATAAAGTACGAGAACGCGTGTCATAGGAAATTACCGATCCACTGAGTTAATGTCACCATTGTGGCAAGATTACGTTAAATAAACCTCTGATAGGATCACAAATCAGCCGTATCTCATATTCTGAGATGCAAAAATTGAGATCTGCATGGCTGAGCAGTATGATTGCGTAAACACAGGTGTTCAATTAGAATTATCTAATCAAAAGCGATGAAGTGAGTGACCTTATGCAAAATGACATAGATGTAGCTGCAATGGTAACTAATGCGGAAAGTGCGGCTAAATGGCTTAAGGCCATAGCGAACCCTTATCGCCTAATGATTTTATGCCTATTACTAGACAAAGAGTTGAGCGTAACTGAACTCAATGCCACAGTGCCATTAAGCCAGTCGGCACTATCCCAGCATTTAGCCGTATTACGCGCTGAAGATCTGGTGGATACCCGTAAGAGCTCGCAAATTGTTTACTACAAGCTCAAGAACGAACAAGTCACCCAAGTGATTTCGATTCTGCATAGCCGCTACTGCGCAGTATAACACGGTAAAGCTAGCTTAAATTTAAGCCCTAATCGCTTGCAAGTGATTAGGGCTTAATGGTTTTTAGTGCTGGCTAAAGCGGTTACCGAAGGCGTCGACTTTTTCCCAATCGGTAAACTCAAAGGTGCCTGTGATATCGGTTGGCCCTTTAGTCATCCACATGATGAAACGTATCATAGTACGATCGAAGAAACCGTATTTAGGATAATCAATCTTGCCCGCAAACACTTCAAGCAACTGTGGCTGCCATAGTGATAATTGCAGGAACTTTTGCATATAAGGATTGGTTTCAGGCGTATTCTTTAAGGGTTTGCGCGCCACGACATTAACGGTAAAAAAGCCATTAATCTTAGTATCGAGCACCGCATGGTGGCGGTTCACAAACTGGTAAAGTTCAGGTCTATGTTTACCATAACGAATACTGGCGCCGATCAGCACTTTATCAAAATCAGCTAAGCTCAACGCTTCAGCCTGCGCTAATGTGACCAGCGAAACCTGTTCTCCCGCCTGCTCTGCAATCGTCTTCATTTTTTGGCAAATTGCCAATGTTTGGCCATCAATCGTCGAATAGATTATTAACGTCTGCATGATTAATTCTTCCAAAAAGTTGGCGTAAACAAAATCAGTAAGGTAAATACTTCGAGGCGACCAAACAGCATAGCCGCGACCAATACCCATTTGGCGCCATCGCCAATACTGGCGTAGTTACTGGCTACCGCACCTAAGCCTGGGCCTAGGTTGTTTAAGCAAGCTGCGGTGGCACTAAAGGCGGTAATATCATCTAATCCCATCGCCATGAGTGCAAGCATACAGATCACAAACACCAGCGCATAGGCAGAGAAGAATCCCCACACGGCATCGACAACGCGATCGGGCAAGGCTTTAGAACCGATACGGATAGAGAACATCGCCTTAGGATGAACCAGTCGCTTTAATTCACGCGAGCCCTGTAACAGCAGCAAAATGACCCGAATCACCTTAATCCCGCCCGCCGTTGAGCCACCACAGCCACCGATAAAGCTCGAAAATATCAATAAGATCGGTAAAAACAACGGCCACATATGGAAGCTTTCAGTACCAAACCCTGCGGTAGTGGCCACGGAAACCGCCTGAAATAAGGCATGATCTAAGGTTTCTTCCGGCGAATCATAAATGCCCGAATGATAAAGCGTGAGGAAACAAATCGCGGTAAGAATGAGTTGAATCGCCACCAGCATCTTAAATTCGGCATCTTTAAAATAGACTCTAACGTTAATCCCTCGCCGCGAAAATGCCGCAAAATGCACGCTAAAGTTAACTGCAGAAACGATTAAAAAGAACACACAAATAAGGTTAATCACTGAACTATCGAAATACCCCATGCTAGCATCGTGGGTCGAAAAACCGCCAATAGCGATAGTTGAAAATGAATGGCAAACCGCATCGAACACACTCATGCCCGCCAGCCAATAAGCGGTCGCACAGGAAATAGTTAACAATAAATAGATATACCACAGTGCCTTAGCGGTTTCGGCGATCCGCGGGGTCATCTTACTGTCTTTCACTGGGCCCGGAATTTCAGCGCGATAGAGCTGCATTCCCCCGACGCCAAGCACAGGTAAAATCGCCACGGCGAGCACAATAATCCCCATACCGCCGAGCCATTGCAGCATATGACGATAAAACAGAATGGCTTTAGGTAAGAAGTCGAGCCCGACAATCACTGTGGCTCCGGTGGTGGTTAACGCAGAGAAAGATTCGAAGAAACTATCGGTCCAGCTAAGGTCGGGTTGACTCGAGAAGATAAACGGCAAAGCACCGATAGAACCCAGTACGGTCCAGAACAGGACCACAATCAAGAAACCCTCTCGGGTACGCAATTCTTCTTTACAGTGGCGATTGGGATACCAGAGCCAGAAACCAATAAATAGGCTGACAAAAAATGCCTGCATAAACGCCGTACCGCCGCCATCGTTATACCAAACTGCGATCAGTGCTGGTGGCAGCATAGTGATTGAAAATAAACCAATCAGCAGGCCTATGATTCGTATTATGGTTTTATATTGCATTAAGCGAGTTCAATCATTCCATTGGCTGCAAAGGTATTTTCAGCATTTGGGCTATTTTGGCATAATTTACGCAGGCATCACAGCTCAAACTCAGGCCTCAAACTTCCCTGACTGAGCGTCGCCAGCGACTCACACAGTAATGCCTGTTGCTGCCTGCCTATCTCGAACACAATATCGACCGCTTCGGCAAATTGCTTATCGATTATCACGGCATCGACTTGCTGTAATAGATGCTCAACATCGCGCAGCTGCGCATAATCACAATGCAACTTGGCGGGATAACGTAACTGTTTTAGTCGCGTCGGTAATTGAACCAAACCTTGCCGCAAGCCCGACGTATAAGCCCGAACCAGTCCACCTACGCCTAGCTTAGTTCCGCCATAATAACGCACCACAACAGCACCCACTTCGCCGATATTCGCCCCTTGCAACACAGCTAACATAGGGCGACCAGCACTGCCGGCAGGTTCGCCGTCATCACTCGAACCAATCAAGACGCTATCATCCGGTGCGCCAGCCACAAAAGCAGAGCAATAATGGCTTGCGCCGGGATAGTCACGCTTTATGTCAGTGAGTACTAACTTAAATTTATCAAAGCTATCGCAATGAAACAGAAAAGAGATAAAGCGGCTATGCTTTATCTCTTCTTCAATCACGATATCTGCACAGGGAACGCTATAACTTTCGAGCACACATCCGCCCTAATCTTTACCCTATGATCAATCGGTCAAGCCGAGTTCACGGGTCATGTTCTCGTTTCTATCTTGATGCACTATGACGTTATCTTCGATGCGAATACCGCCAAAAGGTCTTAACTCATCAACCGTTTGCCAGTTGATCTGTTGGCCACGACTATCTTGTTTAAGCTCATTGAGCAGAGTATCGATAATGTATAACCCAGGTTCCATGGTCAGCACTTGGTTTGGCGCTAAAATGCGGGTGCAACGTAGGAATGGATGGGCCTCTGGCGCCGCGATATGAGTACCGCGTTCATCGTGGGAAAAGCCGCCAACATCATGCACTTGTAGGCCTAACATGTGACCTAAGCCATGGGGGAAGAAAGCACTGGTTATGCCTTGATCGACCAAACCTTGGACATCACCTGTGGCTAAATCAAAATCCAATAGCATTTGCGCGACTTTAGCATGGGTGGCCAAGTGTAAATCGGGATAACGCACACCCGGACGCATCATGTCGATAAGCTCTAGCTGCGCCTTGTTCATCGCAGTGATCAATTCATCGAAACGATTCTTCTCAAATGCGTAGGTTCTGGTGATATCAGAGGCATAGCCAAAGTAACTCGCGCCCGCATCGATAAGAAATGACAAACGTTTCGCAGGGCTTTGGTGTTCAAGTGCGGTGTAATGCAAAATCGCCGCATTTTGGTTAAGGGCGATGATATTGCCATAGGGCACCTCATTCTCGCTCTGGCCAACTGCAGATAAATAGTGCTGCTGGATTTCGAACTCGCTCGCACCATTATAAAAGGCATTTTTAGCCGCCAAATGTCCCTGCACCGCAATTTGATTCGCGCGGCGCATACATTCCAGCTCATATTCGGTTTTAGTGGTTCTATGGTAATGCAGATAACTCATCACAGCATCGGGATTACGACTGGTAAAACCCAACACTTCGGCCACATCTAAATGCTCACCTAAATAGGCCCAATTAGCGATATCTGTCGGTAAAAACTCAGCGACCTTATCAGCCTTGGTCAGCAGCTTAATATCGAAATACTCAGTCCAAAACATATCAGGCACATCAGACACTTTGTGCCAAAAATCCACAGGACGATAAAAAATCAGTTGCGGCTTATCACGGCCGTTGACCACTAACCAACAATTCGGATTATCCAACACAGGCAACCATGCCTTGAAGTGCGGGTTTGCCTTAAAGGGATAATTGATATCATCCAAAAACATCCGATGCGGCTGACCCGAATGGATCACTAAACCAGACAAGGCTTCTCGAGACAAAATCTCTGCGACTCGACGGTTTAACTCGGCAATATGGGCACGATAGTGATGAGCCAACTGATCCATTTGTCATCTCCTGCAATGAATAAAAGTTAACAATATGAGCCGAATTTGCTCACATATTCTTAATCTGATCATGAACAACAGATTCAATCAAAACACTAAACTGTCACTCAATCTAAAATACATGGCCACTGAACAAACAACATTAAAGCGATAACATCATGATTATCTTTAAGAGTTATGTTCAACCCTAGCATGGCTGCAGCGTTTAAACGTCTAAGGTAAACAGCCACAAAGACCTATTTATCCGCAAAGTGATTTAACGCATTCTAGGTGTTCTACACTCTGTGCAGTGTATCACAAAGGTGAAAAATCACTCTAGCCGACAAGAAATTAAACAGTCGTTTAAATTGGGTGTTGTAATTTATCGAATTTCGAAGCACACTGGCACACAACTGGTCAAATGATGGCCGAAGCTGCTGTGAGATAGAGAGTCGTACTAGCACCAACACATAATGGTGGGTATCACTTTTAAGCCAAAAGGAAGCAAGCAATGATCTACCAAAGTCCTACAATTCAGGTTGAGTTACTCGAGGATAATATTGCCAAGCTGTGCTTTAACGCACCCGGTTCGGTGAACAAATTCGACAGAGAAACCCTCGCCTCGCTCGATGCGGCATTAGACAGCATCAAGCAAGATTCCAATATCAAAGCGTTAGTGCTGACCTCAAGTAAAGATACCTTTATTGTGGGCGCCGACATTACCGAATTTTTAGGCCTGTTCGCACAAGATGACGCCGTATTGCTCTCTTGGGTTGAACAAGCCAACGCAGTCTTCAACAAACTCGAAGACTTGCCTTTCCCAACCGCATCAGCAATCAAAGGCTTTGCCTTAGGTGGCGGCTGTGAAACCATTCTGGCAACCGATTTCCGTATCGCAGACACCACAGCCAAAATCGGTTTACCTGAAACTAAACTCGGCATCATCCCAGGTTTTGGCGGCACAGTTCGTCTGCCACGTGTGATTGGTGCAGATAATGCACTTGAGTGGATCACCACAGGTAAAGACCAACGCGCTGAAGATGCACTGAAAGTCGGCGCTGTTGATGCCGTGGTTGCACCACAAGCGTTAGAAGCTGCTGCGATTCAAATGCTGAAAGATGCTGTTGCTGAAAAGCTGGATTGGCAAGCACGTCGTAACCGTAAACTGTCTGCACTAACACTGCCAAAACTTGAAGCTATGATGTCATTCACCACAGCCAAAGGCATGGTGTTTGCGGTTGCGGGTAAACACTACCCTGCACCAATGGCTGCTGTAAGCGTGATTGAGCAAGCATCGACTAAAGGTCGTGCTGAAGCATTACAAATCGAACATCAAGCCTTTATCAAGCTAGCGAAAACCGACGTTGCTAAAGCGCTTATCGGTATTTTCCTTAATGATCAATTCGTTAAAGGTAAAGCGAAGAAAGCCGGCAAGTTAGCGAAAGAAGTCAACAACGCGGCCGTATTAGGCGCAGGTATTATGGGCGGCGGCATCGCTTACCAAAGCGCCAGCAAAGGCACACCGATTGTCATGAAAGACATTGCCCAGCCAGCATTAGATTTGGGTCTCAATGAAGCCGCTAAACTGCTGTCTGCCCAAGTCGCCCGTGGCCGTTCAACGCCAGAAAAAATGGCCAAAGTGCTCAACAACATCACACCTTCATTAGATTATGCTGCGCTCAAACACAGTGATGTCGTCGTTGAAGCCGTTGTTGAACATCCAAAAATTAAAGCACAGGTTTTAGCCGAAGTTGAAGGCTATGTAAGTGAAGATGCAATTATCGCCTCAAACACCTCAACGATTTCAATCAACTTGCTCGCTAAGAGCATGAAGAAACCAGAGCGTTTCTGCGGTATGCATTTCTTCAACCCAGTGCACAAAATGCCGTTGGTCGAAGTTATCCGTGGCGAGCACAGCTCTGAAGAAACCATCGCCTCTGTTGTGGCTTATGCCAGCAAAATGGGTAAGACCCCAATCGTTGTTAATGATTGCCCAGGCTTCTTCGTTAACCGCGTACTCTTCCCTTACTTTGCAGGCTTTAACGGCTTACTTGCCGAAGGTGGCGACTTTGCTGCAATCGACAAAGTGATGGAAAAACAGTTCGGTTGGCCAATGGGTCCAGCTTACCTGCTCGACGTAGTCGGTTTAGACACAGGTCATCACGCCCAAGCTGTAATGGCTGAAGGTTTCCCTGATCGCATGGGTAAATCAGGTACTGACGCGATTGATGTGATGTTTGAGAACAAACGTCTTGGCCAGAAAAATGGTAAAGGTTTCTATGTCTATTCAGTCGATAGCCGTGGCAAGCCGAAAAAAGATGTCGATCCAACGAGCTACGGCCTATTGAAAGATGCCTTTGGCGAGTTAAAAGCCTTTGAAGCCGATGACATTATTGCCCGTACTATGATCCCTATGATCATCGAAACCGTGCGCTGTTTAGAAGAAGGTATTGTCGCATCGCCTGCCGAAGCGGATATGGGCCTAGTTTATGGCTTAGGATTCCCGCCATTCAGAGGCGGCGTGTTCCGTTACTTGGATACCATGGGTGTCGCGAACTTTGTCGCCTTAGCAGACAAGTACGCTCACTTGGGCGGTCTGTATCAAGTGACCGATGCGATGCGAGCACTCGCAGCCAATAACGGTAGCTACTACCAAGCCTAATTAGCGGGAAAGGAATTTAATCATGAAACAAGCTGTTATCGTAGACTGTATCCGTACTCCGATGGGCCGCTCAAAGGCTGGCGTATTTCGTAATGTACGTGCAGAAACTTTGTCTGCCGAACTAATGAAAGGTCTGTTGCTGCGTAACCCGCAACTCGACCCAAACCTGATTGAAGACGTGATTTGGGGTTGTGTGCAACAAACCCTAGAGCAAGGCTTCAACATCGCCCGTAACGCTTCGCTATTAGCGGGCATTCCAAAGACCGCTGGCGCTGTGACGGTTAACCGCCTATGTGGTTCATCAATGGATGCTATCCATCAAGCTGCACGTGCGATTATGACAGGCATGGGCGACACCTTTATTATTGGTGGCGTAGAACACATGGGCCACGTGCCAATGAGCCATGGTGTCGACTTCCACCCAGGTTTGGCTAACAACGTGGCCAAAGCCTCTGGCATGATGGGTTTAACCGCTGAAATGCTTGGCAAATTGCACGGTATTAGCCGTGAACAGCAAGATGCGTTTGCTGTACGTTCACACCAACGTGCCTATGCAGCAACAGTTGAAGGCCGCTTTGCCAAAGAAATTTATGGCATTGAAGGTCACGATGCTAACGGCGCGCTAATCAAGGTCCTGCAAGACGAAGTGATCCGCCCAGAAACCACCATGGAATCTTTGGCTGCACTGCGCCCCGTATTTGATCCAGTCAACGGTACAGTGACTGCGGGTACGTCTTCAGCCCTGTCTGACGGCGCTTCGGCCATGTTAATCATGGAAGAATCTAAAGCGCGCGCACTTGGCTTGCCAATTCGAGCACGCATTCGCTCCATGGCGGTTGCAGGTTGTGACGCGGCGATTATGGGTTACGGTCCTGTGCCAGCCACGCAAAAAGCACTGGCTCGCGCCGGTATTACCGTTGCCGATTTAGATGTGATTGAACTTAACGAAGCATTCGCTGCTCAGTCTTTACCTTGCGTGAAAGACTTAGGTTTAGCGGATGTGGTTGATGACAAAATCAACCTCAACGGCGGCGCGATTGCACTCGGTCACCCACTGGGTTGTTCAGGCGCACGTATCTCTACGACACTGATCAACCTGATGGAAGACAAAGACGCAACCTTAGGTTTAGCGACCATGTGTATTGGTTTAGGCCAAGGTATCGCAACCGTGTTCGAACGCGTTTAATTCATTACTCGAATAATGGTCAAAGCCGGAACTCGTTCCGGCTTTTTTATGCCAAATATTCTGCCAGCGTAAATATTAATATTTCTCATTTCTTCTGCTGTTCATTTGAAAATCAGTCCGTTATCAACTTAACTACAAGGGCATCACTGGCTATTGTGTCAACCACAGACAAGTAATCATCAGCCAAATCTAGGCAGTGTAGTGCAAGGATGCAATTTGTTGTTTTACCAGAGGAATGCCTGATGCTACAAACGGAACAGACCCTTTTCGAACAAATGCGGATCACTGAGCTGGAGATCGAGTCTCGTAAGGCGCTCTTCTCTTTTACTGCGGCGGACGTAAAGGCCCTGCAATCCTTTAAGCCCATCATTGAAGAAAACATAGATAAAATCGTCGATGACTTTTATGGCTTACAAACCAGCGTTTCAGAAATTGCGCTGCTGATCGGAGACTCAGACACCCTTGCCCGCTTACGTACTGCACAGAGAAGGTATGTGCTCGATTTATTTAATGGTGTTTATGATCTTGAGTACGTAAACAATCGCCTGCGGATTGGGTTAGTCCATAAACGCATTGGTGTTGAACCTAAGCTTTACCTGTCTGCGGTACACACACTAAAAGAGCTTATCTACGCCGTGATCAACAGTTCAGTGCAAGATACACATCAAGGCGAATGTATCCGTGTCGCGATTGATAAACTGGTGCTGTTTGATGTCACGTTAGTATTCGATACTTATATTCGCAGCTTAGTATCCGAAATTGAGAACGCTAAGGATAAAGCCGAAAAATATGCCCAAAGCATGGAAAGCAAAGTCAAAGAGCGGACACAGCAGTTAGAAGAACTGTCGCAAACCGATCCCTTAACAGGCCTGCTCAACGTTAGGCATTTACAAGAAACGGCAACGCGCATACTCAGGGCCGCCCAAAGGCGTGCCGAACCCGTCAGCGTGATCTACTTAGACGTAGATGATTTTAAGTCATTCAACGACACTCAAGGCCATAGATCTGGGGATGAAGTACTGCGCGCTGTAGCAAAAGCGATTAAAGAAACCACTCGGGCCGAGGACCATTGCTTTCGATATGGTGGAGATGAGTTCTGTATCATTATGCCTAACTGCCGTGAAGAACAAGCTCGGGATAATTTCATCACTCGATTCAATCAAAAAATAAAACTCAGTTTAAACAATATTTCCTTAAGCTTTGGCATTATTGATACTGGACCCTATGAGTACGAAGAAGCCAATAGCTTAATTCATAAAGCCGATCAGCGAATGTATAGCTACAAACGTGCATCCAAACAGCAGCAACAAACTATGGCGGCAGCAAATGATTTAGCACCTGAGAATAGTACCGCAGATGTCCATTCAATCTCTCAATCTCAAAGCGTTGATAAAGCCGTCGAGTAATTTTGAAACCCATTCGTCATCAATGTTCCACGTGGAACATTAAATATCTAACATTCGTATTGATAGAACATCTCAATGAAACCAGATCACAAATTGAAACCGCCAACTTGGTTTATCATGGGGGCTGGAGTAACATTAGCTAATTCTGCTTAACCGTTCAGTAGAGGTAATATGAACGACGCTTTCTCAACCGCACAGCATAGACTCGATGCTCTTGGTTTACGCTGCCCAGAGCCTGTAATGATGGTGCGTAAAACAGTAAGACAAATGGCTGCCGGCGAGACGTTGCTGATCATTGCTGATGACCCTGCAACGACGCGCGATATTCCGAGCTTTTGTGAGTTTATGGATCACACCTTAATTGCCAGTGAAACCACGCAAACGCCATATCAATATTTGATCAAAAAAGGACTTTAAGTCGTATTGTTAACGACTTAATCATAAAACAACGGATGTGAGAAACTATGCCAAAACTGCTGGCGATTGCCTATAAAACTGTAAAACGCGGCCCAATGAATGAAGTTCTCTGTGCCAATGTCACCCAACTCAGTGGCGTAGAGAAAGATGTGTTTGGTCGCCCAGGCAAACGCCAAGTAACTGTGCTTTCTAAAATTCAGTGGCAACAGGCCTGCCATAGTATCGAGGCAGATTTACCTTGGACGACTCGCAGAGCAAATCTTCTGGTTGATGATCTCGTATTTAGCAGTGCCGATGTTGGTAAACATTTACAGATCGGCGAGTTGCGACTTGAAATAACGGGTGAGACCGACCCCTGTAAAAAAATGGAAATAGCACATGTCGGTTTAGAGGCCGCGCTCACGCCAGATTGGCGAGGTGGTGTAACCTGCCGAGTATTGAATGATGCCATGATCCACTTAGGCGATGAGATCACTCTGGTTATTCCAAGCTAATTTTATTCCCAGCTATTCAGCCACTCTTAGCAAAATATCCATACTCCTCAGTAAATAGAACCAAGTGACTTGGTTCTATTTCTGCTGCGCCAACTCTCATTCCATATAGCCATACTTATCCCTTGCTCGGTCATCAATTGAAACAGTATTTACGTTTTCCTTCTTATCTATTTATGCGATAACTAGACTGAGTATTAACAAAAGTTCATCTTAAAATTAATACCACTCAAGCAGTCCATAAGAACGATAACAGGAAGTGACATGTTGAAATCTAAACTTACCCCGCTTTATATCGCCCTCGCTCTAGGGATGAATACCCTCGCCGTTAACGCAGCAGAAACTAAGGAGGCCGAATGGAATGTTAACGCTCCAGCGAATGCGCCCTTAGAGCAAGTCAAAATTGATGTTAATGAAGGCACTTGGATGAACCTTAGTGTCAGTCCAGATGGCAAGCATATCGTCTTCGACTTACTCGGCGACATTTATCAAATCCCAGTATCTGGCGGTGAAGCTAAGCCATTAGCCCAAGGTATTGCTTGGCAGATGCAGCCCGTCTATAGCCCAGATGGCAAACACATCGCATTTACCTCGGATGGCGATGGTGGTGATAACATTTGGATCATGGATGCCGATGGTAGCAATCCACGAACCGTCACCCAAGAAACATTCAGGCTGCTAAACAGTCCCGCATGGAGCCCTGACTCTCAGTATCTTGTTGCACGTAAGCATTTTACCGCCAGCCGCAGTTTAGGTGCGGGTGAAGTGTGGCTATACCACGTAGCGGGCGGCGAAGGCGTCAAACTAACTGAACGCCCAAATGATCAGAAAGATTTAGGCGAACCCGCGTACTCGCCCGATGGCCGTTATATCTACTTTAGCCAAGATGATACACCAGGCAAAACATTTCACTATTCAAAGGACTCAGTTAACGGTATCTACAAAATCAAACGTTATGATACCCAAACCGGTGACATTGAAATTTTGATTGAAGGTACCGGTGGCGCAATTCGACCAACACCAAGTCCTGATGGCACTAAGCTCGCCTATATAAAGCGCGATGATTTTAATTCATCACTCTACCTACTCGACCTCAAGTCTGGTGAAACTACTAAACTGTTTGGCGAACTAGACCGTGATATGCAAGAGACTTGGGCGATTCATGGCGTCTACCCGACAATGGCGTGGACTCAAGATAACAAGGATATTTTCTTCTGGGCGAAGGGAAAGATTAACCGCCTGAATGTTGCCAGCAAAACACTCACAGATATCCCCTTTAGCGTAAAAACTGAGTTAGCAGTACAACCCTCAGTGCGCTTTAAGCAAGATATAGATAAAGATGTTTTCGATGTCAAAATGCTACGTATGGCGCAGGTCTCTCCCGATGGCAATAAAGTGGCCTTCGAAGCGCTGGGTAAGATTTGGTTAAAATCAATACCCGATGGAAAAATGTCGCGCTTAACTGAACTCAATAATGGGATTGAAGAACTGTATCCACAATGGTCACGCGATGGCAAAAATATTGTTTTCACCACTTGGAATGACCAAGACCAAGGAACAGTACAAGTCATTAGCGCCAAAGGTGGCAAACCTAAGCAGCTAACATCTGAGCCAGGAAAGTACGTAGAACCCACCTTTTCACCCGATGGTGAACTTGTGGTGTATCGAAAAACTCAAGGCGGTAACCTCACACCTAGAACTTGGTCGCAGGAGCCTGGACTATATAAAGTCGATATCAAAGGCAAACAAAATAAGAAGATCAGTGCCGATGGCTACCAAGCTCAATTTGGTGCCAATGCCGATCGCGTCTTTTTTATGAATAGCAGCGAAGATGAAACGCCACAGTTATCATCTATCAACTTAGATGGCTTCGATAAACGGGTTCATTACAGCAGCAAGCATGCGACTGAGTTTAGGGTTTCACCCGATGGTGAGCAACTCGCCTTCGCCGAACGCTTTAAGGTTTGGGTGACTCCTTTTGCTAAACACGGCGAAACCGTTGAGATTGGACCCAATGCCAACAATCTACCCGTAAGTCAATTGAGTGTCCGCGCCGGTGAAAGTATCAGTTGGAACAGTAAAAGCAACCAACTGTATTGGACGCTTGGCCCAGAACTTTATCAAGCCAAGGTTGATACTCAATATCTCAATAAAGAAGAAAAGGCTCAACCAAGTATTATCAATTTAGGCTTTACCGAAAAGGCCGATGTTCCACGTGGAACAATCGCCTTCATCGGTGGCAAAGTGATTACAATGGAAAATGACCAAGTCATCGACAATGGCGTGGTCATAGTCAAAGACAATCATATTGTGGCCGTAGGTGATGCCAATATCGCGATTCCAAAAGATGCACAGATCATCGACATCAAAGGAAAATCGATCATGCCAGGGCTATTCGATGCCCACGCCCATGGACCGCAAGCAGATGATGAAATTGTGCCACAACAGAACTGGGCGCTTTATTCTGGTTTATCTTTGGGTGTCACCACGATTCACGATCCCTCGAATGACACGACAGAGATTTTTGCCGCTTCCGAACAACAAAAAGCAGGACACATAGTTGGCCCGCGTATTTTCTCTACTGGTACCATATTGTATGGTGCCAATGCGCCAGGCTACACATCACACATAGACTCACTCGATGATGCCAAGTTTCATCTTGAACGTCTGAAAAAAGTCGGAGCCTTTAGCGTAAAAAGCTACAACCAACCACGCCGTAATCAGAGGCAACAAGTCATCGCTGCCGCTCGTGAACTTGAAATGATGGTCGTGCCTGAGGGTGGCAGTTTGCTACAACACAATCTCACTATGGTCGCCGATGGCCATACAACGGTTGAGCACTCTTTGCCTGTCGCGGCGATTTATAACGATATCAAACAATTCTGGAGCCAAACTAAAGTCGGTTACACGCCAACCTTAGTGGTTGCCTATGGCGGTATTTCAGGCGAAAACTACTGGTACGATAAAACCGATGTGTGGGCGCATCCACGTCTGTCTATGTATGTCCCCGCCGATATCTTGCAGGCGAGATCCATGCGACGCCCGCATGCACCAGATGGCCACTACAATCATTTCAATGTTGCAAAAGTCGCTAATGAGCTCAATAAGTTAGGGGTTTACCCAAATATTGGCGCCCACGGTCAGCGCGAAGGTTTAGCGGCGCATTGGGAAATGTGGATGTTCGCCCAAGGCGGCATGAGCAATATGGAAGTTTTGAAAACGGCCACCATTAATCCAGCGAAGACCTTTGGCATGGAACAGCAACTCGGTTCTATCAAAGAAGGTAAGCTCGCAGACTTAATCGTTATTGATGGTGATCCATTGGCGGATATACGCGTCACAGATAAAGTCACTTATACCATGGTCAACGGCAAGCTTTTTAATGCTGAGACAATGAATGAGCTTAATGGGGATAAGGAAAA
Source organism: Shewanella sp. SP2S2-6 (assembly GCF_031931965.1). Lineage (NCBI taxonomy): Bacteria > Pseudomonadati > Pseudomonadota > Gammaproteobacteria > Alteromonadales > Shewanellaceae > Shewanella > Shewanella sp. SP2S2-6. Next base: position 28,701 of record NZ_JAUOEQ010000023.1, read on the forward strand.
ACGTAAGCCATTTTTCTTTGAGAAAATCTAAACTCTATCCTCAAGGCTAGAATGGGAGAGTTGCTTTACTGTTTTAATTATTTGGTTTAACCAGATATCACCAATAAAGATAAAAGCATGTTCCACGTGGAACATGCTTTTTTACATTTTGTGCATTGTTTCTTGTGTATATGGACAAGAACTCGAATATTGCTATGAGTACTGCCCTACATCACATCAGCAAGATGAGCGATTACTGATGTTCGCGGTGATGCAGTCCGGCACAGGAATCAACACAAGCCTGGTAGGAAATACACTCTACAAGGTGGTCATTTACCATACCCACCGCCTGCATAAAGGCATAACAAATTGTTGGGCCGACGAAATTAAATCCAAGCTTCTTTAACGCTTTTGACATGGCTTCAGATTCTGGCGTTTGTGCAGGAACCTGTGACATGGCTGTAAACTGATTCACTATGGGCTTACCACCCACAAAGCTCCATAAGAAGGCAGAGAAATCCTTTCCATCGGCAGTATAGGCTAAATATCCTTTGGCATTCTTGATGATAGAGTTCACCTTCAAGCGATTGCGCACTATGCCGGGATTCAACATAAGTTCCTCCACTTTCGCCTCATCAAAGCCGGCAATCACTTCTGGTTCAAAATTAGCAAAGGCCTGTTCATAGTTTTGTTGCTTCTTCAGGATAGTTATCCAAGATAATCCTGCCTGTTGACCGTCTAAACACAACTTAGCAAACAGCTCCTTAGGATCATAAACTGGTCGCCCCCACACTTTGTCATGATACTCACGATACAAGGGATCATCACTTACCCAGCCACAACGGATCTCTTCCATGGTATATAACCTTCTTGTTTTAATTAAGAAGGTAAAAAATAACCTACATAAGCAGATATCTACAAGGTATAATCGAACCCATTTTCTATTCAGGCTGACGGCAGTAGACAAGTAGACATGACGACAAAACACGACGTAAAAACATTTCAGGGTTTCATTCTTACCCTGCAGGAATATTGGGCACAGCAAGGCTGTGCAATCGTTCAACCTCTAGATATGGAAGTCGGCGCGGGAACATTCCACCCACAAACTTTCCTACGTTCTCTAGGGCCAGAACCTATGAGCAGTGCCTATGTGCAGCCATCGCGCCGCCCTACGGACGGTCGTTACGGTGAAAACCCTAACCGTCTGCAGCACTACTACCAATTCCAAGTCGTGTTGAAGCCTTCACCTGACAATATTCAAGAGCTGTATTTAGGCTCACTGCAAGCGCTGGGTATCGATACTCAAATCCACGATATCCGCTTTGTAGAAGATAACTGGGAATCACCAACACTAGGTGCTTGGGGCTTAGGCTGGGAAATCTGGCTTAATGGTATGGAAGTAACTCAGTTTACTTACTTCCAACAGGTTGGCGGCATCGAATGCAGCCCAGTCACAGGTGAAATCACCTATGGCCTAGAGCGTCTGGCTATGTATATCCAAGGTGTTGATAGCGTTTATGATCTCGTTTGGACCGATGGTCCACTTGGGCGCATCACCTATGGCGATGTGTTCCATCAAAACGAAGTCGAGCAATCGACCTATAACTTCGAGCACGCCGATGTGGACTTTATGTTCACCCTGTTCGATCAGTGCGAAAAAATGTGTCAGCATTTATTGTCACTGGAAAAACCTTTACCTCTGCCCGCCTACGAGCAAGTGATGAAAGCCTCGCACGCCTTCAACTTACTCGATGCCCGCCATGCAATTTCAGTGACCGAGCGCCAACGCTACATCTTACGCGTTCGTACTATGGCGAAAGCGGTCGCTGAATCTTATTATCAGGCACGCGAAGCGCTTGGCTTCCCAATGTGTAAGTAGAGGTAAAAACATGAATTTTGAAAACTTACTCATAGAGTTAGGCACAGAAGAGTTACCACCTAAGTCACTGCGTAAACTGGCTGAATCCTTTTTAGCTAACTTTACCGAAGAACTCACCAAAGCCGATTTAGCATTTAGCTCAGCAGTTTGGTACGCAGCGCCACGTCGTCTGGCGATTAACGTCACTGAACTTGCGCTTGCACAAGCCGACAAAGTGGTTGAGAAACGCGGTCCTGCCGTGAGCTCAGCCTTTGATGCTGAAGGTAAGCCAACTAAAGCCGCCGAAGGTTGGGCACGTGGTAATGGTATTACAGTTGAACAAGCCGAACGTTTAGTCACTGATAAAGGCGAATGGTTAGTCCATAACGCTAAAGTTGAAGGCGTCGAAACCAAAAGTTTGATCGCTGCTATGGCTCAACGTGCACTCGATAAATTGCCCATTCCTAAGCCAATGCGTTGGGGTAATAATAAAACCCAATTTATTCGCCCTGTGCACACCGCGACTATGTTGTTAGGCAGTGAGTTGATTGAAGGGGAATTGCTGGGTATCAAATCGGCACGCACTGTTCGCGGTCACCGCTTTATGGGACTCAAGCAGTTTGAATTAGCCCATGCTGATCACTACCTTGCCGACCTGAAAGAAAAAGGCAAAGTCATCGCCGATTACGAAAGCCGTAAAGCATTGATCAAAGCCGATGCCGAAAAAGCCGCCGCTAAGATTGGTGGTACAGCCGATATCGAAGATAGCCTACTTGAAGAGGTCGCCTCTTTAGTTGAATGGCCAGTGGTATTGACCGCCAGCTTCGAAGAAAAATTCCTAGCCGTACCGTCTGAAGCTTTGGTCTACACCATGAAGGGCGATCAAAAATACTTCCCCGTCTTTGATGACGCGGGCAAGTTACTGCCAAACTTTATCTTTGTGACCAACATAGAATCTAAAGATCCTGCGCAAATTATCTCTGGTAACGAGAAAGTCGTTCGTCCACGTCTTGCCGACGCCGAATTCTTCTTTAATACCGATAAAAAACATACGCTGGAATCACGTTTACCTAGCTTAGAAACAGTATTGTTCCAACAGCAGCTGGGTACATTAAAAGACAAAGTAAATCGTATCTCTGCCCTCGCCGCCTTTATTGCCGAGCAAACTGGCGCGAATGCGGTTGATGCAGCCCGTGCAGGTTTGTTATCTAAAACCGATTTGATGACCAATATGGTGATGGAGTTTACCGACACTCAAGGCACTATGGGCATGCACTACGCCCGCCTCGATGGTGAAACCGAAGCCGTTGCGGTTGCGATGGAAGAGCAATACAAGCCTAAGTTCTCTGGCGATACAGTGCCTAGTGCCGGTGTATCTTGCGCTGTCGCATTAGCAGACAAGCTCGACACCTTAGTCGGCATCTTTGGTATTGGCCAAGCACCTAAAGGCGCAGCCGATCCCTTTGCCCTACGCCGCGCAGCCATTGGCGTGCTGCGTATTATCGTTGAGAACAAACTGCCACTGGATTTAGTAACGCTGATAGCTAAAGCTCAGGAACTCCATGGTACTAACTTAAGCAACGCAAACGCTGCAGAGGAAGTACTTGAATTCTTAATGGCTCGTTTCCGCGCTTGGTATCAAGATAAAGGCATTGGTGTTGATGTGATCTTAGCCGTGCTAGCACGTCGCCCAACACGCCCTGCTGATTTTGATAGTCGTATCAATGCGGTATCACACTTTAGAAGCCTAGAAGCTTCTGGCGCCCTTGCAGCAGCGAACAAACGTGTATCTAATATTCTGGCTAAGGTTGAAGGCGCTTTACCGACAACGATCAATGCAAGTTTGTTGACCGAAGCCGCAGAGCAAGCATTAGCGGCCAAGTTGAACGAGCTACAGCCGAAGTTGGCGCCTTTGTTTGCCAATGCCGATTACCAACAAGCCTTAACCTTGTTAGCTGGCCTACGTGAAAGCGTGGATCAGTTCTTCGAAGATGTGATGGTAATGGCGGATGATGAAGCGTTGAAAAACAATCGGTTGGCATTGTTGAATAATCTACGCGAGCAGTTCCTGCACGTCGCGGATATCTCACTACTGCAATAACGATACTAACGTTTTTAAATTATCGCTTTATAAAAAACGCGCTCATTAGCGCGTTTTTTATTGCCCTGATTTCTTATATCCAACGTATTACATGGCCTAATCAAAACTGCAGTAGTTTTTGATGTAAGCCATCAAATTGTGTTTGATCTAAGTTAACTTGCTGCAGTAAATTCGCCAGAATCTCAGGGGACAATTGCCCTGCTTGATGCAGCATAGAAATCTCGCTGATCACATTCGCCCGCCATACCACAGCAGCTAGCCCAGCTTGCGGGCGCGAGTTCACACTGGCAAGCTTGTCTAATTCTGTTTCAAAGGTATTGGGTAACTGCCAATGCTTAGCGAGCAATGAACTTAAGGCTAACGATTTCGTCGTCATCACTTGTCTAAATAAACCAGAATTAGGCTGTTCTCCCGGCTCTGCCTGTACAAATGCATCGAGAAGCATTTTAAAAATGGCCAACTTGCCGACATCGTGTAATAAGCCCAATAAAAAAGCCGTATCTTGATCTTCATCGCTTAACTCACTGGCAAGAAAAGCAACCTGCATCGAATGGCGCCAAATTTCAGCCCCAAAACGACGGAAATAGATTGGCTTGATATCCAACATTTCACGCACTAGACAAGTGGTAACAAACTTTCTCAACTGTTCACGACCAAGCTGTACCAAAGCCTGCTGCAAACTGGTGATATCCCTATCGCTACGTTTAAATGCAGGGGAATTACATAACTTAAGCACCTCAATACTCAGTAAAGGATCTTGCTCGATGAGCGCTAATAGGTCCTTAATATCAAATTGTGGATCGGCCAGTTTACGATCTAATTCCAATACTTTTGACGGTAGCTTTAACACTTTCTCGGCGATCACTTGTGGTGATGCCAAGGCCTGCTCTATCTCCGCCATGACTCGACGTTCAAGATTATTGGCTACGCCGCCAGTGTCCTTAACCCGTGTCGGAAATAACAAACTATAAAAGAGAGCAGATAAATCAACAGATACCACGCTAATATCTTCGAGAGGTTTAGCTGGCTTTCGCGCAGGTTCAAACGACTTACCTAAGTCCGTCGTTGAAAAACTTTTGGGTCTCTCTACCGTCGCCGAATCACGAATATTAAACAGCTTATTAAAAAGTGATTTAATCAAGAAGCATCAACCTGTCATTATAGATAATTGTTAAAAAGTCAGTTAAATATTGCCCATCTCAAATCCATTTTGATCAAGCTTAAGCGATACATAAACACGTTACAGACATGCTAATGGCTCGCTTAAGTGTAACATATTCAATTCATTTCTGATGTCTACAATCCCGCTATTGCTGCCTTTATAAAGACAATCTTGGTTACAACTTGAAACCTCAAAAAACTTACATTCTTGCAGCATTTAGCTGACAATATGTCCACCCTTCATAAAGTGATACGTATTTCGTCTCCCTTTAAGTCATTCACGACATACTCGCCAGCTAACGACGGAATATTTGATGATCGAGGTAATAAAAGCGGGTGCACTAACCACAGTTCAAGATCTCGGACGCATGGGATATAGACATTTAGGTGTAACCCAAGCTGGCGCCTTAGATAGACCAGCCCTGTGTTTAGCAAACCGCCTATTATCAAACCCAGACAATACACCCGTATTGGAATTAACCTTTGGCCAATCGATTTTTTTGTTTAAACGCGACGCTTGGATTGCCTTAACCGGTGCCGATTTCGATGCTCGTATAGACAATAAGCCCATAGTTTGCGGCTGGCGTTACTCCATTAAGGCAGGGCAAAAACTCAGTCTTAGAGGGGGAAATAAAGGCATGCGTGCTTATATTGCCGTTGATGGCGGCGTTAAAGTACCGCTAGTGATGAATTCTGCCGCTACCGATTTAACCTCAGGTATCGGTGGATTTCATGGCCGCGCATTAGAAGCGGGCGATCGACTGACCTTAGGTTCAGCTCATCCACTAAGAAGGCAAGTTGGCGCAATTCAAAAAAGTTGGGATGGGCATATTCGCGCACTCGCGACCAAGCACACTCAAGCCTTCTCATTGAAATCTCAGCAAACATTCTGGCAAACACAGTGGCAACTTTCAGCTGAAAGTGATCGTGCGAGTGCAATACTCAAAGGTGATACGTTAACATTGGCGAAGCCATTCCCTGTGCAATCACACACAGTCACGCCCGGAGTGGTTCAAGTGTCCGCTTCAGGGCAACCACTCGTGCTCCTTGCCGATGCGCAAACCACCAGCAGTCATCCTCAAATCGCCGTGATTATTGAAGCCGATCTGTGGAAACTCGCGCAAACTCGCCCAGGACAAACAGTTAAATTCGAATTAGTTGACGATGAACAAGCGGCAACGGCACAAGCGGAATGGCATGACTACTTCTATCGCTTACAACGCAGTCTAGGTTAACGAGCCGCTTAATCATAGCGGCCAAAAAACTCATCCCGCATTCCTAGCAAGCCGCATTCGACTTCATTCAAATAGTCCCCCCACAATAATGCTAATTCGCACTTAAGTTTGGTGTAACTTGCTGGCTATAAAACAGCGCCACATCTTGTAATTGCTCAGAGCTTAACGCGCTGACTTGCGACCGCATCAAAGGATCGAGTCGTAAACCTGCTTTAAAATCGACAAGCTGTTTATTGAGATAAGCTAATTTCTGTCCCTTTAAGTTTGGGAATTGCTTGGCCATAGCGATCACTGCATTACCATGACACGACTCACACTGAGCCGTAGCCAACGCCTGACCACGTTCACTATCTGCTTGATAAACCGCTCCAAAGACCTCTGCGGATAAGCCACATAGCGCAATCATTATGATAATCGCATTCATTTTGGCTCCTTAGGGAAAGGTTTAACTAGCGCAGGCTGCAGGCTAGGTTCTAAGGGAAGACGCCTAAAAAGCGCCATATCCATTTCAACTTGGCCATAATAAGTGCTTAGATAACTCAAGGTTGGCTCCCAAGTATCCGACAAGTCCCACAGGCCTTGAGTGTCTACCATCCACTGCAGAGTCTCTTTCCAAAAGGCTTTATCGCCATGATTTTGCACGACTATCATGCTGGTATGGCAAGCATTACACTGATAATTCACTAACTCCCAACCAGGAGCCATGATCAAACCCGATTTAGGGTCCACTGGATACTCAGCGGCTAGCGAAATACTGGATGCCACTAGCCCAAGAAAAATAAATAGCTTGTTCAGTACTCTCATTACACCACTCTAACGGCAATACGATGGCAACCATTAAACATATATCCCTTAGGATTCCATTGCGGTTGTACGACAGGCTGACTATCACCTTTACTATCAGTCGCTTTTGCCCAGATTTCATAATATCCCTGCGACGGTAATTGCAATTCAATCTTCCACTGCTGCCATGCCGCTACGTTTTTAGGTTTTTCTAACTCAGCGGTAAACCAGCGGGTTCCATAGTCATAACTCACTTCCACTTTAACGACTTCCCGCAATCCCGCCCAAGCATGGCCTGCGATGGCTATCTTCTGGCCCACGGCTAATTCTGTTCCCGATTGAGGATCGGTAATCAAGGACTTCACTATCATTTCTTCTATGATTTTATAGTCTTTATCATCAACGGACTCACCTGGCGCTATCGGATATTTAGGGAGTTGATACGCTGGCGCTGCCATTTTATGTCCATCATGCACTTTATTGCGCACACTGATCCCCGTAGCGGCTTTTTGCGAAACGGAGCCCGGCCGTCCACCAAACACAATACGCAAGGGATATCCATGTAGATAAGGAATGTCCTCGCCGTTCATCGACCATGCAATGAGTCCCAGTTCTTCGAGCGCCGCCTTTATTGGCACACCGCGTGAAATCGCCTCACCTTTACCGCTCAAATGCCGATCAACACCGTGATGACCCGTATAAACAGCATCGGCTTTAATACCGCAATCCTTAAGCACGTCACTCACTAACACACCCGTCCACTCGGAACAAAATACCCCAGCATTATTCCATTGATTGCCTTTGGTGCTAGGAAAGAAGCCTGAACGGCTATTGCCACCACATTCAATCAGTAACTGTAATGTGTAATGCTTAAAACGGCGCTTAAGTTCATCGATTGTGTAGGTTTTTGGAGTAATAACAGATTCGCCATCCACTTTAAAAGTCCAAGTCTTAGCATCTAGCGCCTTAAAATCAGGCACTATGCCATTCCAGCGGATAAATGAGGCATCAGCAGGCGTCACGGCAGGAGCGAGTTTATGCTCCGGCGGAAACGCATTCAGTGGATGAGTGTTTAGCACGTTGAAGTAACTCGGTAAATCCTCAGCCTTAGTCCAAGTTAATGCTGATATATCCAGAGGAGTGACGGCTGCGGGAAGCTGATCGGCAAATACCCACTTAACGGGTAAGGCAGATAACACAGACGTCGCTACCGCCCCTTTAATAAAAACCCGACGATTAAGATCCATGTTATTTATCCTTTCCGAGGTAAAAGTAATCCGCCATCAGCTGCATATCAGCCTCACTCAACAATTGAGCGACTTTAGTCATTGTGGGATCTTGGCGATTTTCCGCCTTAAAGGCTCGCAGTTGTTTCAACAGGTAATCCGAGTTTTGCCATCCGATATTAGGGATATGCTCAAAACGACTCACACCGGACTCGCCATGACAGGCCTTACACATATTCAATAACTTATTAGCTTCATCGGCGTTTGCCACCGCTGGTAACATTAACATCAGCACGCTCACCGGATAGATCACTCGCTGCCACATCCATTTATCTCGCCAGTTAGTCTTCATCCCGACGAGTTCCCATCGAACGAAGTAATTAAGATATGGTTAAATTATCTCAATGCGGTTAGTGATTTAAATTCAATAAAAGTGATTCGAAAGCTCAAGAGAAATGACGCGTATTAGCGGATATAGAATGGGTAAAATATTCATTAGTCATAGGTGAAATGAGCCCATATAGTAGCTTTGCAGAAACACTCGGCATTTCACTCAAGGACAAACAATGGATCTTTATATTGGCAATAAAAACTACTCTAGCTGGTCACTACGGGCTTGGTTAATGGCCGCGAAATCTGGCGTGCAGTTCAACGAAATATTACTGCAACTCGATACCGACAGCTTTTATCAGCAACTCAAAGCCATTTCGCCGACGTTAAAAGTACCGACATTAGTCGATGGCGATATCACGGTATGGGATTCACTCTCAATTTGTGAATACCTCAACGACACCTATCTTGCCGGTAGCGCATGGCCGCAAGATCCTAAACAAAAAGCCAAGGCTAGATCGATAGCCAGTGAAATGCATTCTGGCTTTAATGCCGTGCGTAACGCTCTACCAATGAACATACGCGCGAGCCGTTATGTTGAGCTCACTGATGCAGTCCGCAAAGACATTGAGCGCATTGATGCGATTTGGTCAGCACAAATGGCCGAGTTTGCCCCATCAAATGCCGAAGGTACTTGGTTATTTGGCGAGTGGTCGATTGCCGACATGATGTTTGCCCCTGTGGTCATGCGCTTTATCACCTACGGTGTTGAAGTCTCGCAGGCAAGCCGTGCCTATATGCAGCATGTGATCAGCTGTCCGGAAATGCAGGCGTGGATAAGTGCGGCTAAAGCTGAGACTGAAATTGTTGCAGCGGATGAAGCGGGTATTGATCGATAAAGGGATAAATCATAGAAATAAAAAAGGGAAAGCCTTGGCTTTCCCTTAATCATTTACGTACTGCTAATCACTTAACGCGCATTAAACGTCTAAGTTAGCCACGTTCAATGCGTTCGCTTCGATGAACTCACGACGAGGTTCAACTTGATCACCCATCAAACAAGTGAACAACTGATCGGCACCCACGGCATCATCAATCGTGACTTGCAACATACGGCGTGATTCAGGATCCATTGTAGTTTCCCACAATTGCTCAGGGTTCATCTCACCCAATCCTTTATAACGTTGAATGTATAAGCCGCGTTTGGCTTCAGAAATCGTCCAATCTAGCGCTTCAAGGAAGCTGCCGACTTCTTTCACACGTTCACCGCGTTGCACATAACCGCCTTCTTCAATCATGCCATCTAACGCCGCACCTAACTTACCGATGCGTTGATAGTCACTTGATTGGAAGAAGTCATAAGTAAACAGATAGTTAGTATCGATACCGTGTTTACGAATAGTGATCTTAGGCAAATACACTTTACGTTCAGGATCGAGAATCGGCTCAGCAGAATACAGTACGCCACTGCTTTCCATTTCCACCAGCTCATGGATAAAGGCATCGATCCAGTCCTTCATCTTGCCTTCATCGGCCAACATCTCGTTGGTGATCATTGGGTGGTAAAGCATACGGTTAGTAATGTGCGTTGGGTAGCGTTGCTCTAAACGGGCAACAATCGCTTCCACTTCACGATACTGAGTCACTAAACGCTCTAACGGCTCACCTGACATACCAATCGCACCTTGCGTTGGGTACACAATAGTGCCATCCAACGCTTGAGTCGTAAGATATTGAGTCAATGCAGGCTCGTCTTTCAAATACTGTTCTTGCTTGCCCTTTTTCACTTTAAATAGTGGTGGCTGAGCAATATACACATAACCACGTTCAATCAATTCAGGCATTTGACGGAAGAAGAAGGTCAACAGCAAGGTACGAATGTGCGAGCCGTCGACGTCAGCATCCGTCATGATGATGATGTTGTGATAACGCGTCTTATCTGGATTGTATTCGTCACGACCAATACCACAGCCAAGAGCGGTGATCAGTGTGGCCACTTCTTGAGAAGACAACATCTTATCGAAGCGGGCCTTCTCAACGTTTAGAATTTTACCTTTCAGTGGCAGAATCGCTTGGTTCTTACGGTTACGTCCCTGCTTAGCGCTACCGCCAGCAGAGTCACCTTCCACTATGTAAATTTCGGAAAGACCAGGGTCCTTCTCTTGGCAATCGGCCAGCTTACCTGGCAAACCACCTAAATCGAGCGCGCCTTTTCGACGAGTCATTTCACGGGCTTTACGCGCCGCTTCACGGGCACGGGCCGCATCGACAATTTTACCGACAATCAACTTAGCATCGGCTGGGTTTTCCAGCAGATAATCGTTCAGCTTCTCACCCATGGTTTGTTCAACCGCAGATTTCACTTCACTCGAAACTAACTTATCTTTAGTTTGTGAGCTGAACTTAGGATCGGGCACTTTAACAGAGATAACGGCGGTCAAACCTTCACGGGCGTCATCGCCTGTCGCGTTAGTTTTGCCTTTCTTGTTATAGCCTTCGTTTTCCATGTAGTTGTTTAAGTTACGCGTTAAGGCGCCACGGAAACCCGCTAGGTGAGTACCACCATCACGCTGTGGAATATTGTTGGTAAAACAGAAAATATTTTCTTGATAACCATCATTCCACTGCATCGCCACTTCAACGGTAATACCATCCTCACGCTCTTGCATAAAGTGGAATACGTCTTTATTGACGGGAGTTTTATTACGGTTCAAATAATCAACGAATGCGCTAATACCGCCTTCGTATTTGAAGAATTCATTCTTGTTGTCACGTTCATCAACTAAACGAATACCGACGCCTGAGTTCAGGAATGACAGTTCACGTACGCGTTTTGCCAAAATTTCAAAGTGAAACTCAACATCGCTGAAGGTATCTTCACTTGGCCAAAAACGGATTTCAGTACCGGTTTTAGTCGCATCACCAATCTCTTTGATTGGCGCATCAGGCACACCGTGGGTATAAAACTGCTCGTACACTTTGCCCGCACGGCGAATAGTCATTTGCAGCTTTTTAGATAAAGCGTTTACAACCGAGACCCCCACGCCGTGGAGGCCGCCAGACACTTTATAAGAGTTATCGTCGAACTTACCACCGGCATGCAATACCGTCATGATAACTTCAGCAGCCGATACGCCTTCTTCCTCATGGATAGAAACCGGAATACCACGGCCGTCATCTTTAACAGAAACCGAACCATCGACATGGATAGTAATGGTAATATCGCTGCAGTGGCCGGCTAAGGCTTCATCGATAGAGTTATCGACTACTTCGAACACCATATGATGTAGACCCGTACCGTCGTCGGTGTCACCAATATACATCCCAGGTCTCTTACGTACTGCATCAAGGCCCTTAAGGACCTTAATACTCGAAGAATCGTAACTATTCTCTGACATATTATTCTCTCAATGGTTATTCAATTACCGTTACACGTCCCTGTTCCACATGAAACATCCTACTGGGAGGTGTGTGTAACGAATCGACTATTGCTGCAGGCTCAATGGCAGTGACAAACACTTGTGCACCTGTATCCACTAACTGCTTTAGCAATAGCTGCCTATGCTGTGCATCCAACTCGGATGGAAGATCATCCACAAGATAAATACTGTGTTTATCTATTTGTTGTTTGAGCAACTTTCCCTGTGCAATACGCAGTGCACAGACTAATAATTTTAATTGACCACGGGACAGGGCATCCTGCGCCGGCAAAGTGCCTACACGAAGTCTAAGGTCAGCTTTATGGGGACCGCTGACGGTATGACCTGTGGCCAAATCTCTGGAATATTGGTTTTCGAGTAGTTCTGCAAAATCCGTTTTACTATCCCAGCCGCGCGTAAATGAAACCTTCACATCTACACTCGGTAAAAACTCCCCGATTATACCCTTAAGTAGCTCATTTAACGAGTCTACATAATGGTTTCGTATTTCTGTAACCTGCTCGGCATAACGCACAAACTCTTGGTCCCAAAATTGAATATTACTGTAGGCTGAGCCATTTCTAAGTAATTGATTTCTTTGTTTAAGAACGCGGCGAACATTCGTCCAAGCGCCATAAAACTGTGGGTCAGCATGAAATGCGCCCCAATCGATAAATTGTCGGCGGGATTTTGGACCTTCAAACAGCAGCGAAAAGCTTTCAGGCGTGATCACTTGGATAGGTAAGGTTTCGGCTAAAGTCGACAGACGTTTGACTTTTTCACCATCGATTCTTACTTCAGTCTCACCACTGCGAAATCGGCGTAAACCGATTTTACTGTCACCGCGCGCTAAATTTAAGGTCGCAAACAGGGTTAAATTATCGTCGTCGTTATTAATCACTCGCTGGGATAAATGGCTGCGAAACGAACGCCCCATACCGAGGAAATATATCGCCTCAAGAATACTGGTTTTGCCACTGCCATTTTGGCCATAAATCAAGTTAATCCCAGGTGCAGGGATTAACTGTGCGGACTGAATGTTGCGAAACGCTTCGATATTGAGACGGGTCAGGCTCATGCATTACTCATTAAGCCGCGTAAACGGCGAAGGCAAGGATTCATAACACTTAACAGGCAACTCAATCGCTGCCACAGGCTAAGGCTATCGGTAAATGAGTGAAGGAATGGCCAATGCTGCGTATTAAACACTGTGCCGCAATTAAGCGGCATAGCTATCGGAGACTGAGCTACAGACACGGGTAACGTAAAAGTCGATGGTTTATAAGCGCATCGGCATAACCACATACATGGAATCTTCTTCCAAATGGTTTTCGATTAAGGCGCTGGAGTTACCATCAATGAGCGTAATACGCACATCATCGGACTTTAGGTTGTTGAGCACGTCGAGCAAATAACTGACGTTAAAACCAATTTCTAAGGCTTGGTTGTTATATTCCACATCGATGATCTCTTCCGCCTCCTCCTGTTCAGGATTGTTAGCGGTGATCTTGAGCAAACCATTTTCGAGTTGAATACGCACACCACGGAATTTTTCGTTCGATAAAATCGATGCACGGGTCAGCGCTTGCTTCAGGTGATTACGACTCGCAATCACGATTTTATCACCGCCCTTTGGCAATACACGGCGATAATCAGGGAAGCGGCCATCAACTAATTTACTGGTAAATACAGTGTTAGCCGTAGTGGCACGAATGGCATTATCACCAATGGCAATCGCAATATCGAGATCGTCCGACTCCAATAAACGCGCCATTTCCATTACGCCTTTGCGCGGAACAATGACTTGTTTTTCAGGTAATAGTGCTTCAATCGTGCGGTGGCTTAAGGCTAAACGGTGGCCGTCGGTCGCAATAGCGCGCAATACGTTACCTTCAGTTTCAAACAATAAACCGTTGAGGTAATAACGCACATCTTGGTTAGCCATCGAAAATTGCGTTGAGTCGATAATCGACTTCAATACGCCCTGCTTTAAGCTAAATTCAATCTCAGCTTGGAAGGCTTCAACGTTAGGATATTCTTCTGCGGGCAAGGTCGCTAAGGAAAAACGGCTACGGCCCGAACGCAGCAACCATTTATTATCTTGTTGTTCGACTTTCAGTTCGCTTTGTTCTGGCAAAGATTTAACAATATCGAGCAGCTTTTTAGCCGGAACCGTAGTACGACCTTCTTCAATATCACCGTGAACCACAGCTTGGCCCACCAGTTCAACTTCTAAATCTGTACCAGTCAGCTTAAGTGAGTGACCACTTACTTCTACAAGGAGGTTAGACAAAATGGGCAAATTATGGCGTCTTTCTACCGCACCACACACCAATTGCAACGGCTTTAATAGGGCATCCCTATCAATGGAGAATTTCATAGTGTCCAAATTCCTTGTTCTAAGAAGATAAGGTTCTAATCAAATTAGCATAATCTTCTTTAATGTCGTGGCTCTCTTCCCGTAGCTGAGCAATCTTACGACAGGCATGCAACACTGTGGTGTGATCTCTACCACCAAAAGCATCACCAATTTCCGGCAAGCTTTGGTTAGTTAATTCTTTGGATAACGCCATTGCCACTTGTCTAGGCCGCGCGACACTGCGTGAACGGCGCTTAGACAACATATCAGCCATCTTGATCTTGTAGTATTCAGCTACGGTTTTCTGAATATTGTCTATAGTGACTAATTTTTCTTGAAGTGCCAAGAGGTCACGTAAAGCTTCACGAACAAAATCAATGGTAATTGGTCGACCAGTAAAGTTAGCGTTAGCGATAACGCGGTTTAACGCCCCTTCTAGCTCACGCACGTTTGAACGTAAACGTTTAGCAATAAAGAAGGCCACTTCATCGGGCAAGTTAATGCCGCTCTCTTGGGCTTTACGCATCAAAATCGCCACGCGGGTTTCTAACTCTGGTGGCTCAATAGCCACAGTTAAACCCCAACCAAAACGCGATTTCAATCTGTCTTCAACACCGTCGATCTCTTTTGGATAACGATCTGAAGTCAAAATAATTTGATGATTCCCCTCCAGCAAGGCGTTGAAGGTATGGAAGAATTCTTCTTGGGATCTGTCTTTATTAGCAAAAAATTGAATATCATCGATAAACAAGGCATCGACGCTACGGTAGTAACGTTTAAATTCTTCGATCGCATTGTTTTGTAGCGCTTTAACCATGTCTTGAACAAAACGCTCGGAATGCATGTAAACCACTTTGGCATTCGGATTATTTTTAATGATCCCGTTACCGACAGCGTGCAACAAGTGAGTCTTACCTAGACCTGTTCCGCCATATAAGAATAATGGGTTATAAGCACCACCTGGATTTTCAGCCACTTGCAACGCAGCAGCCTTACCTAATTGGTTCGACTTACCTTCTACGAAGTTATCAAACTGGTAGCTAGGATTGATGTTACTGCGGTGATTCGCGTTCGCCATCGGCTCGGCTTGGACGTTAAACGTCGTGCCTACTGTCGCTTTAGTTTGGGTATTTGCTACACGAGTTGGCGCTATAGGTGCTGGCACACTTGGCTTTTTCGCCGAAGGACGACTACCAATATCGAAACGCAATTTAGGTGCATCGCTGCCCATCTGCTCAGTAAAGAACTGATTAATGATATTGATGTACTTATCTCTGACCCAATCAAGCACGAAGCGGTTGGGCGCATAAAGCACCAGAGTATCTCCATCCATTTCGGCTTGTAACGGTCTGATCCACATACTGAACTGCTGAGCAGAAAGCTCATCTTGCAATCGTCCGATACATTGTTGCCAAAGTGAAACAGCCACTTAGTTATCCCCAAAAGATCATCAAAAAAGAGGTGTATTCTATAGCGAGATCTCAAGGATCGCTATCCTTAAAAAATATTTATCCCCAGCGAGATCATTCTGTGTGGATATCCTCGATCATCAAAGATCCAAAACGATCCTTTTATTCTGCACTATCCGCAAATCCTGCTTTATTAAGCGATCCACATTGATCTATAATGGCGCCCCTTCGATCGGTTCGAAGATCCCCTGCACTACTATATGTAGTGTCCGTACACAGAGTTATCCACATCTTATGGTGTATTCTGGGGATTGATCAAAGGATACGCTGGCAGAAATAAAGCACTTACTTACTTTCGTTGTTGACGTGACTAAGTATTGTGATTACAATTCGGCCTCTTTTTTGCCCTTACCTCTATCCTAGAGATAAGGATATGTTCACTAATTAACAAAGACGGATTGCCATCATGAGTAAACGTACTTTTCAACCTAGCAACCTGAAGCGCAAGCGTTCTCACGGCTTCCGCGCTCGTATGGCTACTGTAGGCGGCCGTAAGGTGCTTGCACGTCGTCGTGCGAAAGGTCGCGCTCGTTTATCTGCTTAATAAGTGGGTAACTAGTTGACTAGCTATACCTTTTCGCGGGAGTTACGTTTGTTAACTCCCGCGCAATTTAAATCTGTATTTTCCAATCCCATCAAAGCATCTTCTGCTGAAATTACCTTGCTCGCTATTCCTAACACGGAACAACATCCGCGTATGGGCCTTACTGTTGCCAAACGCTTTGTAAAACGCGCCAATCAACGTAACCGTATTAAGCGTGTGATCAGAGATAGTTTTCGCTTAAATCAACACGACATTCCTCATCTTGATATTGTTGTG
Source organism: Shewanella sp. SP2S2-6 (assembly GCF_031931965.1). NCBI lineage: Bacteria > Pseudomonadati > Pseudomonadota > Gammaproteobacteria > Alteromonadales > Shewanellaceae > Shewanella > Shewanella sp. SP2S2-6. The sequence goes on from NZ_JAUOEQ010000023.1 coordinate 45,441, forward strand.
CTTGTCAGAAATGGCGTGATGGAAATGGAAAACGCTGAAATCAACAAATTGATAGAAAAGCTATGGCGCAAACTCAGTCGCCGCTACAATGGCTAGCGACCACGTTAATTCGTGGCTATCAAGTATTCATAAGCCCTATACTGGGCCCTCGATGCCGTTTCAATCCCACCTGCTCTCACTACGCTATTGAAGCAATAAAAGTGCATGGAACCGCGAAAGGTTGTTGGTTTGCATTGAAACGCATATTAAAATGTCACCCTTTACATCCCGGCGGTAGTGATCCCGTCCCCCCTAAAAATGACAGGTGTAATAAATAGGCTATGGAATCTCAACGCAATATATTGCTCATAGGACTACTGTTTGTCAGCTTTTTGCTGTGGCAACAGTGGCAAGCAGACAAAGCTCCTAAACCAGTTGCAACCGAATCGTCCTTAGTGGCGAACGCGGCAAACTCACACAGTGCCGATGTTCCAGAAGCTGATACAGGTGTTCCTGCAGCAGTGACAGCAACCAGCAAACTGATTACCGTGAAAACCGACCAGTTGGATGTTCAAATTAATCCAATCGGTGGCGACATTGTTTTTGCTGCGTTAGTTTCGCACAAAATGGAACAGGATAAAGATCAACCCTTCGTGTTGCTTGAGCAAACGAAAGATTTCACTTATATAGCCCAGAGCGGTCTTATAGGTCGCGATGGTATCGACAGTAGCGCCAAAGGCCGTGCCGCATTTAGCTCTGCAGCGACTGAATATACCTTAGCCGAAGGTCAAGACACTTTAGAAGTGCCGTTAACTTATGTAGCCGACAATGGCGTGACATACACTAAAGTGTTTGTATTCCATCGCGGTAAGTTCAACGTCGATGTTGACTATAAAATCAACAACACTTCAGCGGCTCCGCTGCAAGTTCAGATGTACGGTCAAATTAAACAAACGATTAAACCATCTGAAAGCAGCATGATGATGCCTACCTATCGTGGCGGCGCATTCTCTACGCAAGATGTGCGTTATGAGAAATACAAATTTGATGACATGGCGAAAAGCAACCTGAACCAAGCAACGTTGGGTGGTTGGGCTGCCATGCTACAACATTACTTCGTTTCGGCGTGGATCCCACCGGCTACCGACAGCAACACTATTTTCTCTAGTGTCAGTGCGGGCGGTTTAGCCAATATTGGTTTCCGCGGTGCGGTATATGATATTGCACCTGGTGCGACCCAAGAAATTAGCTCACAGTTCTACGTTGGTCCTAAGGATCAAAAAGCACTGTCAGCCATCTCTGATACCTTAAACCTAGTGGTCGATTACGGCTTCCTATGGTGGTTAGCCGTACCAATCCACTGGTTATTGATGTTCTATCAATCATTCGTCGGTAACTGGGGTGTGGCGATTATTCTGATCACCTTAACCGTTCGTGGTTTACTGTTCCCGCTAACAAAAGCGCAGTACACCTCAATGGCGAAAATGCGTAACCTGCAACCTAAACTGACTGACTTGAAAGAACGCTTTGGTGATGACCGTCAAAAGATGGGTCAGGCCATGATGGAACTGTATAAGAAAGAAAAAGTTAACCCTATGGGTGGCTGTTTACCTATTATTTTACAGATGCCAATCTTCATTGCCTTGTACTGGGTATTGTTAGAAAGCTTCGAATTACGTCACGCCCCATTTATGTTATGGATCCACGATTTATCGGTACAAGATCCTTACTACATTCTGCCATTATTGATGGGCGTATCTATGTTTGTGATGCAGAAGATGCAGCCTATTGCACCGACTATGGACCCTATGCAAGTGAAAATGATGCAGTGGATGCCAGTAATCTTTACCGTATTCTTCCTCTGGTTCCCAGCAGGTCTAGTACTGTACTGGTTAGTGGGTAACATAGTTGCTATCACGCAGCAGAAGATTATTTATGCAGGTCTTGAGAAAAAAGGCTTAAAATAAGCCTAAGATTTCCAAGACTCTAGCGCATCGTTACAGATTAATGTGAACGCATGACACTAAAAGGCGGCTTAATTGGCCGCCTTTTCCTTTACATGATTTAGTAGATATTAGTTTGGTGGGTATTTCCATGACAACTGACACTATTGTGGCTCAAGCCACCGCGCCCGGATGTGGCGGCGTAGGCATCATTCGAATTTCAGGCGACAAAGCCAGTGATGTCGCTATGGCCGTATTAGGTCATCTTCCTAAAACCCGATATGCCGATTATTGCGATTTTAAAAGTGCATCGGGCCAAGTGATAGACCAAGGCATAGCGCTATTCTTTAAAGGACCTAATTCCTTTACTGGCGAAGATGTACTGGAACTTCAAGGCCACGGCGGCCAAATCGTCCTCGATATGCTGATCAAACGGGTAATGGAAGTCGGTGGCATTCGTATCGCTAAACCGGGTGAATTTAGCGAACAAGCCTTTATGAACGATAAACTCGACTTAACCCAAGCCGAAGCGATTGCCGACCTTATCGACGCAACCAGTGAGCAAGCCGCTAAAAGCGCACTACAATCGCTACAAGGTGAGTTTTCTAAGGAAGTCCATGAGCTGGTGGACCAAGTCACTAACCTGCGTTTATACGTTGAAGCCGCAATTGATTTCCCCGATGAAGAAGTCGACTTTTTAAGTGACGGCAAAATTGCCAATGCACTCTATAAAATCATCGACAAACTTGACCTAGTGCAAGCCAGCGCTAAACAAGGTTCTATCATTCGTGAAGGGATGAAAGTGGTAATTGCCGGTCGCCCCAATGCCGGAAAATCAAGCTTATTAAATGCGTTAGCGGGTAAAGAGTCGGCCATTGTGACTGAAATAGCTGGTACAACACGCGACGTATTACGTGAACATATCCATTTAGATGGTATGCCGCTGCACATTATTGATACCGCAGGCCTGCGTGATACCACAGATACGGTAGAACAAATTGGCATTGAACGCGCATGGAATGAGATAAATAGCGCCGATCGCGTGCTATTTATGGTGGACGGCACGACAACCGCCGCCGTCGATCCCCATGCTATTTGGCCTGACTTTGTCGATCGCCTGCCCTCCAATTTAGGCGTGACAGTGATCCGTAATAAAGCCGATCTCACTGGCGAAGACTTAATGATGACCGAAGAACAAGGTTATAGCGTCTACCGGATCTCAGCAAAAACAGGCTTAGGTGTTGAAGAATTAAAGCAACACTTGAAGTCACTTATGGGTTATCAGAGTAATCTCGAAGGTGGCTTTATCGCCCGTCGTCGTCACTTAGAAGCCCTTGAATTAGCCGCAGGACACCTGCAATTAGGTAAAGAGCAGTTAGAGGTTTACCTTGCAGGAGAACTACTGGCAGAAGAGCTACGTATGTGCCAATTAGCACTATCTGAGATCACTGGCCGCTTCACTTCTGACGATTTACTCGGCAAGATTTTCAGCTCTTTCTGTATCGGGAAATAACTAACCTTATTAGTTCCATATAAATCAGCCCATACAATATGGGCTGATTTTTTATCTACAACCGAATATTTCCATCCATCTTCATGATTCGACGTGGCGGTAATGATCTTGCATTTGATAGGACCTTGCATAAAGCGCAAATATCAATGCAGCCAAGATGGCAAAACCTGCGAAGAAAAACATCTGAAATGCGGTAATGCTGATCCCTGTCTGGGCAATTTGTTCGGTCACCGCTGGACTTTTCACACTGACGTTCGCCAATAACACCCATAAGTTACCGACAGTCACAGATAAGGTCCAAAAACTCATGATAGTGCCTTTCATAGCTTTAGGCGCTTGACTGTAGGCAAACTCTAGCCCTGTGGCTGAAACTAATACTTCACCAAAGGTGAGCAAAGCATAGGGCACAATCTGCCAAAATATTGATAATGCTGAGCCGCCATCCATCACCAATTGAATGCTACCAACGACAATCCAACTCACTCCCGTGATGGCAATCCCAGCCCCCATTTTACGCAAAGCAGTTAACTTTACCCCCATGCGCTCAATCGCCGGATATAACACAAAGTTATTAAATGGGATCAGTAACATAACTAATAATGGGTTTAACGCTTGCATCATGGCAGGTTCAAACCATGCCGGTTTTGACATGTCATTGGCTTGCAATATCCAAGTGGACGCTTTCTGATCGAACAAAGACCAAAAGGGAGTCACTAACGCAAATAAGATTAAGATCCGTAGTACTGAACGCACCCCATCAACGGCGATATCCGGATGGATCCCCCTAGCCCGTTCGAGTTGCAATGAAGCCCCAGCGCCAACAAATCCCATCACAAGCACTAACGCACAGCACAAACCAGCAACGATACCTAAGGTTGGAATATTGACTAAGGCATACGCTGCAGAAATGATCCCAACTAAAGCTAACACTAAACCTATGTTGGCTTGGCCAGCGATTTTAGTGAGCAATGCGGTACGAATAACGGGTAAAAAACCATGGGGATTTTTCGGCTCGGGTGGCATATGCACATAACGTTTGCGACCTAACCAGAAGAACACAGTTGCAATAAACATCAAGACACCAGGGATCCCAAATGCGACCGCAGCACCATAATATTTCAATAGTAATGGCATAGATAACGAGGCAAAGAAGGAGCCAAAATTAATCGTAAAATAAAACAGATCAAACGCTTTCTGCGCCAATGTTTTATTGGTTTGATCAAATTGATCTCCCATAAAGGAAGAAACCAAGGGCTTAATACCACCCGATCCAAGTGCAATTAAAAATAATCCCGTATAAAACCCTTGAATACTGTGTTCAAAAATAGCGAGAAACGCATGACCAGCACAGTAAATTAAGCTTAACCATAAGATAGTATTGTATTTACCGAAAAAACGATCAGCAATCCAACCACCGAGTAATGGGAAAAAGTACACTCCAATGACAAAGGAATGGAACACATCCTTAGCCATAGTTCCACGTAGTTCTTCTGGAATAGACAACAAAAGTGCTGTCATCAAGAATGGGGTAAGAATATTCCGCATACCGTAAAAGCTAAAACGTTCACAAGCTTCACTGGCGATGATGTAAGGAATTTGCCGTGGCCACTGGGGCGCATTTACGGGTGTTGTCATAGAACATCCTATTATAATTATTTGATTTAAAATGAAATTAAATTGGTAAATATATTAATTTTGTATCAAGAAGCTAAAGGTAACATGTAAGCCAAACCAACATTATATAAAGGATGCAAAAACTGCAAAAATCACGTATTGCTTCTGTGGTCCGATCCACATTTCCTTTATGATGAACATAATAATAGCCATTGAGCTATCTATTTAATTGAAATTTGTTTTAAAAACAACAACACACTGAGAAATCATAATGGCAAAGATTGAAGTAATAGTCGGCACAACATTGGGCAGTGCAGAGTATGTCGCCGACGAAATGATGGCGCAATTAACGGATCAAGGGCACCAAGTTCAAGTGCATTTAACCCCAACTCTGTGTGAAATCGACACCCATGCACTGTGGATTATCGTGTCATCTACCCACGGCGCAGGTGATCTTCCAGATAATATCCAGCCCTTTTTCAATGAAATTACCGAGCAAAAACCGGATCTCAGCCAAGTGAACTTTGCCTTATGTGCAATTGGCGACTCAAGTTACGACACCTTTTGCCAAGGCCCTGAAAAATTAATTTCAGCCATTCAAGACTGCGATGCTAAAGCCTTTGTGGATAAGATCCAGATCGATGTACAGCTTGATCCCGTGCCAGAAGACCCAGCCCTTGCATGGTTAGCACAATGGCAACAGGAGATTTAAGATCGCATATGGGATAAGGTCGCGATCTATGTACAGTTTAGATCCTATTTATCCACACTTTACTTATTTAAAGTATAAACATGTGGATAAGCTATTATTTAGATCTGATCAACCTCTGTACTATTCACACTCCGATCTGCTTAATGATCCACCCTGTGGATAAGTAGGCGATCTATCCCCATGTTTAATGGCGTTAGATCGCGATCAGATCACAGGATCAGGATCGCGCTAATTAATGATTTATATACTGAATTTGGGTTATGCACAGAAAAACGCGATCATAATAGTAAACATAATAAGAAGATCTATATAAAGATCTTAAGATCTATTAGTCCGGATCATCTCGATCGAACAGCGTAAAATGATCATTCACCTAGGGCAAAGCAAATGCTAAAATACTCGGCTCGTACTGAGTCTCTTAGCAATTGAAGGTAGTGGCATGCATTTTCATGAACGGTTTGATGTAATTGTTGTTGGTGGTGGTCATGCCGGAACTGAAGCCGCGTTGGCAGCAGCAAGAATGGGATCAAAAACATTATTACTAACGCACAATATCGATACGTTAGGACAAATGTCATGTAATCCAGCGATCGGTGGCATAGGCAAAGGCCACCTAGTGAAAGAAATTGACGCCTTAGGTGGTTCAATGGCGATCGCAACCGATTATGCAGGGATCCAATTTAGAACCTTGAATTCAAGCAAAGGCCCAGCCGTACGAGCAACACGTGCACAAGCTGACCGTGCCTTGTATCGTCAAAAGATCCAAAACATATTACAAAACCAACCTAATTTACGTATTTTCCAGCAGGCAGTTGATGACTTAATTGTTGAAAATCATCAAGTCGTTGGCGTAGTGACTCAAATGGGATTAGCCTTTGAATCTCCAGCCGTTGTGTTAACAACAGGCACATTCTTAAGCGGCAAAATCCACATAGGGTTAGAGAACTACAGCGGTGGCCGTGCAGGCGATCCACCAGCCATTGCCTTAGCCAATCGTTTACGTGAGTTACCGATCCGTGTTGGCCGTTTAAAAACCGGTACCCCGCCACGTATCGATGCAAACACGATCGATTTTTCTCAAATGGCTGAACAAAAAGGTGATTCTCCGTTACCTGTGATGTCGTTTATGGGCGATGTCAGTCATCATCCAAAACAAATTTCTTGCTGGATCACTCATACCAATGAAAAAACCCATGAAATTATTCGGGGTGGTTTAGACAGAAGCCCAATGTATTCAGGCGTAATCGAGGGTATTGGCCCGCGTTATTGCCCATCGATTGAAGACAAGATCCATCGCTTTGCAGATAAATCTTCGCATCAGATCTTTATCGAACCAGAAGGGTTAAATACCAATGAGATCTACCCTAACGGGATCTCGACCAGCTTACCTTTCGATGTACAGCTGAATTTAGTACGTTCGATCAAGGGCATGGAAAACGCAGAAATCATGCGTCCAGGTTATGCGATCGAATATGATTATTTCGATCCAAGGGATCTGAAAAACTCACTAGAAACCAAAACGATCAACGGGTTATTCTTTGCTGGCCAAATAAACGGTACTACAGGTTATGAAGAAGCCGGTGCTCAAGGTTTATTAGCGGGCATGAATGCGTCTTTGCAAGTGCAAGGCAAAGAAGCTTGGTGTCCACGTCGCGATGAAGCGTATCTTGGAGTACTGGTTGACGATCTGTCGACTCTGGGTACCAAAGAACCGTACCGCATGTTTACTAGCCGTGCCGAATACCGTTTGTTACTCCGTGAAGATAACGCCGACATTCGCTTAACGGCAAAAGGTCGCGAACTCGGTTTAGTCGACGACGCTCGCTGGGCAGCATTTAGTGAGAAGTTAGAATCCATTGAACTTGAACTGCAAAGACTGCGTGGCCAATGGGTGCATCCAAATTCACCTTTGATCCATGCGTTGAATCCACATTTGAATACGCCGATCTCGCGCGAAGCGTCATTTGAAGAGTTACTGCGTCGTCCAGAAATGGATTACAGCAAGTTAATGCAGATTGAAGGTTTTGGTCCTGGGCTTGAAGATCCACAAGCAGCTGAACAAGTTCAGATCCAAGTGAAGTACTCTGGTTATATTCAACGCCAGCAGGAAGAGATCAACAAAGCCGTGCGTAATGAGAACACAGGTTTACCTTTGACGCTCGATTACAAAGAAGTACCGGGCTTGTCGAACGAAGTGATTGCTAAGTTAAATAACCACAAACCAGAAACTATAGGCCAAGCGTCACGGATCTCTGGTATTACCCCTGCGGCTATTTCAATTTTGTTGGTTCACCTTAAAAAGCGTGGCTTATTACGTAAGAGTGCGTAAAAGCTAGCTTAATCGCTGCTTAGGTCATAGAAGGGAAGCATTCAGGCTTCCCTTCATCGTTTTCGGGCTTCATAATAGCCTTCGCGTTCATAATCGTATCTTTGTTGAGGTTGCTCAGTGTTATCTGCCCAGTTAGAGGCTTATTTAGCCGAAATTAATTTGCCCGCAACCGCCGAGCAAAAAAAACAACTAATTGATTTTGTTGGCATGCTCAACAAATGGAATAAAGCCTATAACCTGACATCGGTGAGAGATCCCGAAGCCATGTTGATCCGCCATATCATGGACAGCTTAGTAGTTTCAAAACATCTACAAGGTGAACGTTTTATCGATGTAGGCACAGGACCCGGTTTACCTGGGATCCCGTTAGCGATTATGAATCCCGATAAACAATTTGTGTTATTGGACAGCTTAGGTAAACGCATTCGTTTTCAAAAACAAGTGTCCTTTGAATTAGGCATTCATAACATCAGCTCAGTTGAAAGCCGCGTAGAAGCTTATCAACCTGAGCAAAAATTCGACGGCGTATTAAGTCGTGCATTTGCTTCAATCCAAGATATGCTCACTTGGTGCCATCATTTACCCGCCGAACATGGGCAGTTTTATGCGCTTAAAGGCCAGTTAAATGATGAAGAAATGCAACATATTCCAAGTGGATTTGCAGTGAAAGAAGTCATCGAACTTAAGGTACCTAAACTCGATGAACAAAGACATTTATTGAAAATAATCAAAGAATAACAGGCTTAAAAGTGATGAATAAATCATTTTTAAGTAAGGGCAATAAACCAGCATTTACATACAGGGTGATATTGTGGGTAAAGTGATTGCCGTGGCTAACCAGAAAGGTGGCGTAGGAAAAACAACTACTTGCGTTAACCTCGCCGCTTCGTTAGCAGCAACAAAACGTAAAGTATTATTGATCGATCTCGATCCCCAAGGTAATGCCACTATGGGTAGTGGTGTCGATAAATACGAGGTCGAAAATACGGCCTACGAATTATTGGTCGAAGAAAAAACCTTCGACGAGATCGTCATTAAAAACACTGCGGGTAAGTATGATCTGATCGCCAGTAACGGTGATGTGACAGCGGCAGAGATCAAACTGATGGAGTTTTTTGCGCGTGAGATCCGTTTGCGTAACGCGCTCGCACCGATAAAAGATCAATATGATTATATCTTTATCGACTGCCCTCCTTCATTGAACATGTTGACTGTGAACGCTATGTCAGCGGCTGACTCTGTGCTCGTGCCTATGCAGTGCGAATACTATGCCCTAGAAGGCTTAACGGCGCTGATTGATACCATCACTAAACTTGCCGCTATGGTTAACCCAGGGCTTGGCATTGAAGGCATTTTACGCACTATGTACGATCCGCGTAATCGTTTATCTAATGATGTGTCCGATCAGCTAAAACAGCATTTTGGTGACAAGGTATATCGTACTGTGATCCCACGTAATGTGAGGCTGGCTGAGGCGCCAAGTTTTGGTGCGCCTGCTATGTATTACGATAAATCGAGTGCCGGCGCTAAGGCGTATCTAGCGCTTGCGGGTGAAATGATCCGTCGTTCAGAACAACAAACTCAGGCTAAGCAAGCGTAAAGGATCACCATGACGTTAAAGAAAAGAGGATTAGGCAAAGGGTTAGATGCCCTACTGAGTAACAGCCATGCCGCCAGTAAAAAACACACTGACGAAGCTAATGTTGTCGATAAAAAAGAAGAGCTTATCCATCTCGATTTAGACTTATTACAACCGGGTAAGTATCAACCTCGTAAAGACATGTCTCCCGAAGCGTTGGAAGAACTGGCGCATTCTATCCGCAACCAAGGCATTATTCAGCCCATCGTTGTAAGACAAGTGGCAAACGACATGTATGAGATCATTGCGGGTGAACGTCGCTGGCGTGCTTCTCAACTTGCTGGCTTAAATAAAATTCCCTGCATAGTCAAACAAGTACCCGATGAGGCCGCCGTTGCTATCGCTTTGATTGAAAACATCCAGCGTGAAGATTTAAATGCCATGGAAGAAGCCATAGCATTACAACGTTTAATGCAAGAATTTGAACTGACTCACCAACAGGTTGCCGATGTTGTGGGAAAATCCAGAGCGAGTGTATCTAACTTGTTACGTTTAAACGGCTTAAATGAGCCAGTAAAACGTCTACTCGAGTATGGCGACATCGATATGGGTCATGCTCGCGCTTTGTTAGCAATTGAGGGAGAAGAACAAACAAATCTTGCGAGATTAGTGGCCGCTAAGGAATTAACCGTTCGCGAAACTGAACGATTAATTAATCAAACCTTAAATCCGCCTAAACAAGCCGAAACTACGACTAAAGATCAAGATGTTTGTCGTTTAGAGCAGCAGTTAATTGAAAGATTAGGTGCCAAGGTTTCTATCGCTCATAGCAGTAAGGGCACAGGTAAAATTGTAATTAACTATCAGAATCTGGCTGAATTAGACGGAATTCTTAGTAAAATTCATTAATGTCTGTAGATTAACAGTTTTTAATGTAAATTTGTGACAGATGCTAATCTTACATTTTAACTCGTTTGGCGCTAGATCACGTTAAAAGTGTTGTTTTTCCTTATCTCAAAGTTGCAATGAAGGCGTGAAAAGGTATACTTTCGCAAGCTTTTTGTGCATCGACATAAATACGGGTATTTGTCATCCGGTCATCGAAACAAAAAGTATGAATGCGGAGAGGATGAATTGAGTAAGGTTTTAGCGCGTCGTGGCCGGTGGTCAGCCTATAAATTGGTGATGATGCAGGCGGCGGTCGCTGGGGGTGCTTCAATTCTCTTTTTCGCCGTGTGGGGAGTTCAGTTTGGCTATTCTGCGTTAGCAGGTGGTTCAATCGCTGTGCTCCCTAATTTTGTATTCGCAACCCTCGCTTTCTCCCACACGGGAGCAAGTTCAGCTGCAAAAGTCATAAAGACTTTTTACTGGGGGGAAGCGGTAAAGTTGCTGTTAACCATCGCAATGTTTTCGTTTGTATTTATCAATATTAAGGTCGCTTTTATGCCGCTTTTTGTTTGTTATGTGCTGACGCTAATCGTGCATTGGACAGCTCCTTTATACTTCAAGCAAAGTTAAGTGGGATGAATCATGGCTGCAACTGGTGAAGCGTTAACACCGCAGGGCTATATCCAACATCACCTTACCAACTTAAGTGTTGGTGAAGGCTTTTGGACATGGCACATTGATTCGTTGTTCTTTTCGGTTGGTCTTGGTGTTCTGTTCCTGTGGATTTTCCGCAGCGTTGGTAAAAAAGCGACTTCCGGTGTTCCTGGCAAACTGCAATGTTTTGTTGAGATGATCGTTGAGTTCGTAAATAACAGCGTGAAAGAAAGTTTTCATGGTCGCAATGCTCTGATCGCACCTTTAGCTCTGACCATTTTTGTATGGGTATTCATGATGAACTTCATGGATATGATCCCGGTAGATTGGCTGCCTCACGCAGCAAGTTTAATGGGTATTCCATATCTTAAAGCGGTTCCGACGACTGACGTTAACATTACCTTTAGCTTAGCTATTGGTGTGTTCGTGCTGATTATTTTCTACAGCATTAAGGTCAAAGGTGTGTCTGGGTTTGTTAAAGAACTGACACTACAGCCCTTTAACCATAAGGCAATGATACCCGTCAACCTCCTATTAGAGACAGTTACTTTGATAGCTAAGCCAATTTCATTGGCATTGCGACTCTTTGGTAATTTGTACGCAGGTGAGTTGATCTTCATCCTTATTGCGCTGATGTATGGTACCAACTTGTTATTATCTTCCCTAGGTGTGACTCTACAACTGGGTTGGTTAATATTCCACATTTTGGTTATCACACTGCAAGCGTTTATCTTCATGATGTTGACCATTGTTTATTTAAGCATGGCGCATGAAGATCATTAAGGATTGCTGAAGAAATTTTAAACTAAATCATCAACTAATACAGATTTAGATACTGGAGATACAGATGGAAACGATTTTAGGCATGACAGCTATCGCTGTTGCTCTGCTGATTGGTATGGGTGCTCTTGGTACTGCAATCGGTTTCGGCTTATTAGGCGGCAAGTTCTTGGAAGGCGCTGCGCGTCAACCAGAAATGGCTCCTATGCTACAAGTTAAAATGTTCATCGTAGCGGGTCTTCTTGACGCCGTAACTATGATCGGTGTTGGTATCGCATTATTTATGCTGTTTACCAACCCACTGGGTGCAATGCTGTAAAAAACGCTTCTGTCTTAACTCTAAATAGGAGGCTGTTGTGAATTTCAACGCTACCCTAATCGGTCAGACGGTCGCCTTTATCATCTTCGTGTGGTTTTGCATGAAGTTTGTATGGCCCCCTTTGATGAATGCCATCGAAGAGCGCCAAAAAAGGATTGCTGACGGTCTAGCTGATGCTGATCGTGCGGTAAAAGACCTGGAGTTGGCACAAGCGAAAGCGACTGACCAACTAAAAGAAGCCAAGGTAACGGCTAATGAAATTATTGAGCAAGCTAACAAGCGTAAAGCTCAAATAGTTGAAGAAGCCAAAACCGAAGCAGACGCTGAGCGTGCTAAAATCATCGCTCAGGGTAAAGCAGAAATTGAAGCTGAACGTAATCGCGTCAAAGAGGATCTGCGTAAGCAGGTTGCTACTCTTGCCATCATGGGTGCTGAGAAGATCCTTGAGCGTTCTATTGATCCAGCCGCCCACAGTGACATAGTTAATAAACTAGTCGCTGAAATTTGATAAGGGAGTTGAGTTATGGCTGAATTAACCACCATCGCTCGCCCTTACGCAAAGGCAGCTTTTGACTTTGCTATTGAACAAGATGCAGTGGATTCATGGGCAGAAATGCTTACGTTTGCCGCATTGGTGAGTGAAAACGAAACCATGCAACCACTGTTAGCTGGCTCTTTAGCCAGCACTAAGCTCGCAGCACTCTTTATTAGTGTGTGTGGTGAGCAAGTCAATGTGCAAGGTCAGAACCTGATAAAGGTAATGGCTGAAAACGGTCGCTTAAAGGTACTACCTGCTGTATCTCAGTTATTTACTGAATACCGTAATGAGTGGGCAAAAGAAGTGGAAGCCGATGTGGTTTCTGCAACTGAGCTGAGCTCTGAACAACAACAGCAGATTAGTATTTCTTTAGAGAAACGTCTCGCACGCAAAGTTAAGCTGAATTGTAGCACTGACGCCGCGCTCATCGCCGGTGTAATCATTAAGACAGGAGACCTAGTCATCGATGGCTCGGTCCGCGGTAAGTTATCGCGTCTGTCTGATAAGCTGCAGTCGTAATTGGGAGTTTGAGCATGCAACTGAATTCCACTGAAATCAGCGATCTGATTAAGCAGCGGATCGAGCAGTTCGAAGTCGTTAGCGAATCTCGTAACGAAGGTACTATCGTTGCGGTAAGTGACGGCATCATCCGCATCCACGGCCTAGCCGACGTGATGCAAGGTGAGATGATCGAACTGCCTGGTAACCGTTTTGCAATCGCGTTGAACCTTGAACGTGATTCTGTCGGTGCCGTAGTAATGGGTCCTTATGCTGATTTAGCAGAAGGCGTAAAAGTGAAAACGACTGGCCGTATTCTGGAAGTTCCAGTTGGCCGCGGTCTTCTTGGCCGCGTTGTTAACACTCTAGGTGAGCCAATTGACGGAAAAGGACCTATCGATAACGATGGTTACTCGCCAATTGAAGTTATCGCACCAGGTGTTATTGAACGTCAGTCTGTTGATCAACCAGTTCAAACTGGTTATAAAGCCGTTGATGCCATGATCCCTATCGGTCGTGGTCAACGTGAATTGATCATTGGCGACCGTCAAACTGGTAAAACAGCTATGGCGATCGACGCAATTATCAACCAGAAAAATTCTGGCATTAAATGTGTGTACGTTGCGATTGGCCAAAAGGCTTCTACTATCGCAAACGTAGTACGCAAGCTAGAAGAACACGGTGCGTTAGCTAACACTATCGTTGTTGTTGCAACGGCTTCTGAAGCTGCTGCTCTGCAATACTTAGCGCCATATTCTGGTTGTTCTATGGGTGAATACTTCCGTGACCGCGGTGAAGATTCTTTGATCGTATACGATGATTTGTCTAAGCAAGCAGTTGCTTATCGTCAAATTTCGTTACTGCTCAAGCGTCCACCAGGCCGTGAAGCTTACCCAGGTGACGTATTCTATCTACACTCACGTTTACTAGAGCGTGCATCACGCGTTAACGCGATTTATGTAGAGAAGTTCACTAAAGGTGCAGTAACTGGCAAAACCGGTTCTTTAACCGCGTTGCCAATTATTGAAACGCAAGCGGGTGACGTTTCTGCATTCGTACCGACCAACGTAATTTCTATTACCGATGGTCAGATCTTCCTTGAGACCGATCTGTTTAACTCTGGCCTACGTCCAGCGGTTAACCCAGGTATTTCTGTTTCTCGTGTTGGTGGTGCGGCTCAGACTAAGATCATCAAGAAACTGTCTGGTGGTATTCGTACCGCACTAGCACAGTATCGTGAGCTTGCTGCGTTCTCGCAATTTGCATCTGATCTTGACGATGCAACACGTGCTCAACTTGAGCATGGTGTGCGTGTTACCGAACTGATGAAGCAAAAGCAATATGCTCCAATGAGCGTAGCCGCTCAAGCTGTGTCTATTTTCTCAGCTGAAAAAGGTTACCTGAAGAGTGTTGAGCTGAACAAGGTCGGTAATTTCGAAGCCGCTCTGCTCTCGTTCATGAACAGCGAGCATGCTCCTTTAATGAAGCTTATCAATGATACTGGCGATTATAGCGCTGATATCGAAGCTGAATTAAAAGCTGGCCTCGACAAGTTCGTAGCAACCCAAACCTGGTAACAATGATAGAGGTGTCTTAAGACACCTCAGGTCCAGATTGGAGAGTAGAGATGGCCGGCGCTAAAGAGATTAAAACCAAGATCGCGAGTGTGAAAAACACTCAGAAGATCACGTCCGCCATGGAAATGGTGGCAGCCAGCAAAATGCGCAGAGCGCAGGAACGCATGGCTGCGAGCCGTCCATATGCGGAAAGCATGCGTAAGGTGATCGGTCACGTAGCGCAAGGTTCTCTCGAGTATAAACACCCCTATTTGGAGGTGAGAGAGGCTAAGCGGGTTGGTTACATTGTTGTAGCAACCGACCGTGGCCTTTGTGGTGGTCTGAACGTTAACCTTTTCAAGAAGGTTGTCGCAGACGTGAAAAGCTGGAAAGCCCAAGGTGCAGAATTTGAATTTTGCCCAATTGGCGCACGTAGTGTGCAGTTTTTCAAAAGCTTCGGTGGACAAGTGTCTGCTCACGCTTCAGGTTTAGGCGATGCTCCAAAGCTCGCTGACTTGATCGGGACAGTCGGTGTCATGCTAGAAGCTTACAACGAAGGCAAGCTGGATCGTCTGTACGTGGTATTTAACAAATTTGTGAATACTATGACGCAGACTCCTGTGATCGAGCAGCTGCTACCTTTGCCTAAATCAGAAGATGATGAAATTGCTCATCGTTGGGATTATATCTACGAGCCAGATCCAAAAGCACTTTTGGATACCTTATTGGTTCGTTATGTAGAATCTCAGGTTTACCAAGGTGTTGTTGAAAACATTGCCTCTGAACAAGCTGCCCGTATGGTGGCGATGAAGTCGGCAACTGACAACGCTGGTGAGCTGATTAACGACTTGCAATTGGTCTATAACAAAGCCCGTCAGGCTGCGATTACGCAGGAACTGTCGGAAATTGTTTCTGGTGCCTCTGCGGTTTAGGTTAGGTAACGAATACAAGTTTTAGAGGATTAATCATGAGCACAGGTACTGTTGTCCAAGTGATTGGCGCGGTTGTGGACGTAGAGTTTCCACAAGATGCCGTACCTCAAGTATATGACGCTCTGAAGATCGTAGGTGAAGGTTCCTGTAATGGTCTGGTGCTGGAAGTTCAGCAACAGCTAGGTGGTGGTGTAGTTCGTACCATCGCTATGGGTTCTTCTGACGGTCTGCGTCGTGGTCTTGAAGTAGTAAACTCAGGTTCACCTATTACTGTTCCTGTTGGTACCGCCACTCTTGGCCGTATCATGAACGTATTAGGCGAGCCTATTGATGAAGCGGGTCCAATCGGTGAAGAAGAGCGTTATGTTATTCACCGTACAGCTCCTTCATACGAAGATCAATCAAGCTCTACTGAACTATTAGAGACTGGTATCAAGGTTATTGACCTTGTTTGTCCATTCGCTAAGGGCGGTAAAGTTGGTTTGTTCGGTGGTGCGGGTGTTGGTAAAACAGTTAACATGATGGAACTGATTAACAACATCGCTAAAGCCCACTCGGGTCTTTCTGTATTCGCCGGTGTAGGTGAACGTACTCGTGAAGGTAACGACTTCTACTACGAGATGAAAGATTCTGGCGTTCTCGACAAAGTGGCCATGGTTTATGGTCAGATGAACGAGCCTCCAGGTAACCGTTTGCGCGTTGCACTGTCTGGTCTAACTATGGCAGAGAAGTTCCGTGACGAAGGTCGTGACGTACTGTTGTTCGTTGACAACATCTACCGTTATACCTTGGCCGGTACTGAAGTATCTGCACTGTTAGGTCGTATGCCTTCTGCGGTAGGTTATCAACCAACATTGGCTGAAGAGATGGGCGTTCTGCAAGAACGTATCACTTCAACTAAGACTGGTTCTATTACCTCTGTACAAGCGGTATACGTACCTGCGGATGACTTGACCGATCCGTCACCAGCAACAACCTTCGCTCACTTAGATGCGACTGTTGTACTGTCACGTCAAATTGCTTCTCTGGGTATTTACCCAGCGGTTGACCCATTGGATTCGACTTCACGTCAATTAGATCCATTGGTTGTTGGCCAAGAGCATTATGATGTTGCTAACGGCGTGCAAACTGTACTGCAACGTTACAAAGAGCTGAAAGACATTATTGCGATTCTGGGTATGGATGAATTGTCTGATGAAGACAAAACAACTGTATTCCGTGCTCGTAAGATTGAGCGTTTCTTATCTCAGCCTTTCTTCGTAGCAGAAGTCTTTACTGGATCTCCTGGTAAGTACGTTTCTCTGAAAGACACTATCCGTGGCTTTAAGGGTATTTTGAACGGTGAGTTTGATCACCTGCCAGAACAAGCGTTCTACATGGTTGGCTCAATCGATGAAGTCATCGAGAAAGCGAACAAAAAGAAATAACTAAGTAGCAATATTTAGTTTCTTAAGGAGAACGGGATGGCAGCCATGACAGTACATCTTGATATAGTAAGTGCAGAGAGCAAAATCTTCTCTGGTCGTGTAGCTTCGCTGCAAGTGACTGGTTCAGAAGGTGAGTTGGGCATAATGCATGGCCATGCTCCTTTGCTGAGTTATATCAAACCTGGCATGGCGCGCATCGTCAAGCAAGACGGCAGTGAAGAAGTGTTTTACCTTTCAGGTGGTATTCTGGAAGTACAACCTTCTACTGTTTCCGTATTGGCTGATGTGGTTATGCGTGCCAAAGATATTGATGAGCAAGCGGCATTAGAAGCTAAGCGTCGTGCAGAAGCCCATATGGCAAATGCAGGTGCTGACTTCAATTATGACGCGGCTATGGTTGAACTAGCTAAGGCTATGGCTCAATTACGTGTTGTTGAAACCATCAAGAAAAACATTGCCAGATAAGGTTATTGTTTGTGAAAAAAGGCGACCATAAGGTCGCCTTTTTTGTGGCTGAAATTTGGATAAACGTTTGCTGTCGTGTGTATTTGATTTCTTCTCACTATCCGCTTCGCTTTTCGATGTGCTTTCCGTTAAAATTGCGCCACAAAATCGACCGTAATTTTTTCACCCTCTTGGGTATTTGTTCAAGGATATGGTAATGGCATTAAATGTAGTGATCTTAGCGGCTGGCAAGGGAACACGGATGCGTTCTGATCTTCCTAAGGTATTACATCCCATCGCCCACAAGAGCATGGTGCAACATGTCATCGATACCGCCCATAAAGTGGGTAGTGACGCGATTCAGTTAGTCTACGGTTATGGTGCTGACAAGCTACAAGCCAGCTTAGGTGAGCAACAGCTCAACTGGGTATTGCAAGCTGAGCAATTAGGCACGGGCCATGCTGTTGCGCAAGCGAGCCCGCATATTGCTAACAATGATACTGTGCTCATTCTTTATGGCGATGTGCCGCTTATTCAACAATCAACCCTTGAAGCCTTACTCGCTGCCCGTCCTGAAAATGGCGTGGCCATCTTAACTGTTAATTTAGCCAATCCTATGGGTTATGGTCGTATCGTCCGTACTCCTTGTGAAGGTCAAGAACAAGGGAAAGTCGTTGGTATTATTGAGCAGAAAGATGCTACAGCAGAGCAGCTACTGATCAACGAAATCAATACCGGCATCATGGCCGTTCCAGGTAAACAACTTAAAGCTTGGTTGAGCCGTTTATCCAACAACAATGCCCAAGGCGAATATTATCTAACGGATATTATTGCCATGGCGAACGCTGATGGTGTTGCTATTGATACTGCCCAACCACAATCTGCGATTGAAGTGGAAGGCGCTAATAACCGCGTGCAACTGGCGCAACTTGAACGCGCTTACCAAGCCCGTGAAGCCGAAAAACTGATGTTGGCGGGAGCGAACCTGCGCGACCCAAGCCGTATCGATATCCGTGGTGACGTCACCGTCGGTATGGATGTGATGATCGATATCAACGTGATATTCGAAGGCAAAGTGACCTTAGGTAATAATGTCACTATTGGCGCTGGCGCGATTTTAATCGATTGTGAGATTGCCGATAACGCTGAGATCAAACCTTACTCTATTATCGAAGGCGCTAAGCTTGGTGTTGCTGCCAGTGCTGGTCCATTTGCGCGCTTACGTCCCGGCGCAGAGCTTAAGCAAGATGCGCACATTGGTAACTTTGTTGAAGTAAAAAAAGCGGTTATCGGCGTGGGTTCTAAGGCTGGACACTTAGCCTATTTAGGTGATGCTATTATAGGTGATGGCGTTAATATCGGCGCTGGCACTATTACTTGTAATTATGATGGCGCGAATAAGCATCTTACCGTTATCGAAGATAATGTTTTTGTTGGCTCGGACACTCAGCTGGTGGCACCTGTCACTATTGGTAAAGGCGCTACCTTAGGCGCTGGCTCAACCATTACCCGTGATGTGGGTGAAAATGAGTTAGTCATTACCCGTGTTAAACAAAAACACCTGACGGGTTGGCAACGTCCAGTCAAAATTAAAAAGTAGTTTATTTAACTCAACTGAGTATCTATAAAGCGGCCATGTGCCGCTTTTATATTTAGTCAGATGGTTGGAAATTCGATTCGTTTAATTCAGATGAAAAACAATAAAAACCACGTAATTAAGGTTGATTTAATCCTGTTGTGGTATTTGCAATCTATTGGTTTTAAACAGATTTAGATCTATATCACAGCTAATTGTAAATTCGTGTAAAGAAGATTAAATAAAAACACTTCTCATTTATATTGCCTGCAATTCTAAGACGAAAGGTCTACTTGAGGTGTTGGCAATGTTATTTAAATATTCAGTTTTAGGTTTGGCCGTAGGTTCGGCATTAATGGCTATGCCTGTGTTGGCAGAGGTGGCTAGCGACGCGAATATCGAGCGCATTAATGTCACCGGCCGCACTTTTAACGATTATAAAGTGGGTACAGCATCAGGCGCCATGCGCGGTGATATCGACTTAATGGATACCCCACAATCAGTTAATGTGATCCCCGATTTTGTCACGGACGAACAGCTGGCGACTAACCTCGCTGAAGTGTTAGTTAATGATTCCTCTATCACTGCAGGAACCCAGCGTTGGAACCGCCAAGTTTTTAGCATCCGTGGCTTCGAGTTAGATTCTGGTAATGGTTATCTCATCAATGGCCATCAGCAATGGTCCCATTACGTACAACCCATCGAAACCCTGCAGCAAGTCGAAGTGTTAAAAGGCCCTTCGAGCATGTTGTATGGTCAATCTGGCCCTGGTGGTTTAGTGAATATGGTCACTAAGAAACCAACCTATGATTCAATGCTTAACTTAGGTTTTGATACCGATGGCTACGGTTCTACCCGTGCACAGCTCGATGCGGGTGGCAGTTTAAACGAAGCACAAAGTATTCGTTACCGCGGTGTGTTAGTGAAGCAAGATACAAAATACTGGCGTGAGTATTCCGCTAATGATGAGAACCAAGAGCGCGATCGCTGGTTAGGTTATCTCAACATGGAATTTGACCTAAGCGACGATTTGTTACTGTCGGTTAAATACGACCATACCCAAGATAAAGCGGGTATCGATGCGGGTGGTTGGTTAGATAAACAAGGTAATGTCATTGGCGAACGTAAAACCGTTTGGGATGCGCCTTGGGCCTTTACTGACAATACAGTGTCAAACTTAGGTGCCGATCTGACTTGGCATATGAGTGACAACTGGAAAGTCAAAGCGGGTTATAACGATCAGCAGTTTAATCGCCAACGTTTTGATTCTGCGCCAAGTTTGATTGAAGGCTCCGAAGATCCATTCAAGGATGGTTATAAGATTAAACCCTTCGATCGTTACGATGATTGGCAGCATAAAACCGCTTATGCCGATTTCACCGGTGAATTTGCGTTGGCGGGAATGCAGCATCAACTGCTGATTGGGGCTAACTATCTCGATTATTTCTATCAGCAACAAATTCACCGTGGGGCAGCTCAAACGGTTATTCCTGGGCAACCAGTTATTCAACCTGCTCTCGATTACCACACAAAACCCAAAGGCAATGCGAGTACCTATAAGTATTACGGTTTCTACCTGCAGGATTTAATGACGCTTAACGAACAATGGAAGTTGCTCGCTGGCGTACGTTACGACGAACAGAAGAAAGACGCTATAGGTGGGAACAGCTATGCCGTGTCGCCTAAGTTTGGGGTGATTTATTCGCCAATGGCTAATGGCAGTATTTACATTAATTATTCAAAAAGCTTTACACCACAGGGTTCAGTGACAAGTTCAGAAGATGTAAATGAAGGAGATAACCTTAAGCCTGAATACGGTACTCAATATGAATTAGGGACTAAGTGGGAGTTGTTTGATGACAGCCTACTGTTAACAGCAGCACTTTTTGATATTACGGTTTCTAATGTCACCATAGAGCAAGATATTCCCGAAACGAGTGATGGCAAGAAAACTATTACTACTCAAGGTGGCGAGCAGCATCACCGCGGTTTTGAAGTTGGTGCCCAAGGTCAGTTAGGTGAAAGCTGGTTTGTGACTTCTTCTATGATGTATTTAGATGCCGAATATAAAACGGGTGCTGGCAAGATCGATGGGAAAATCTTAGATGGTAAAACACCTGTCGATGCGCCTGAATGGTCGGCGAATATCTGGACCCGTTATGAAGTGACTGATAACTTTGCTATGAACTTTGGTGCCATTTATGTGGGTGATCGCTTCGCCGATAAAGATAACAGCATTACTAAAGGCGGCTATGTGCGCTTCGATATAGGTGCAGCCTACACTATGGATATCATGGGTAAAGATGTGAGCCTTCGTGCCAACGTCAGAAACCTATTCGATACTGAATATTTAGACGGTGGCAGCGATAAGATGGTGACTATCGGCCAAGGCCGTAACTTTAGTGTTGCCGTCGAAGCTAAGTTCTAAATTTATTAGGTTTTAAATTCATTTAAAGCCGCTTGTCCTTAAAGGATAAGCGGCTTTTTTTATTGGCTGATGTTTAAGTTCATTATTACAGAACGATAAAAAATACGCCGGAACATGCGAAACAGTGTTTCGAATACTAGCAAAAAAGTTTCGTTTCACTATAATGCATCTTTCGAATCGAAACTTACCTGAAAGGTTTTATGAACAAACGAAACACACAGCAGCGTCGCCACAGCATAATCACCATATTGAACGAACAGGGTGAAGTGAGTGTTGATGAACTGTCGTTACGTTTTGAAACCTCAGAAGTGACGATTCGCAAAGATCTGGCTGCGCTTGAGAAAACGGGCCTGCTACTGCGCCGTTACGGTGGCGCTGTGGCGATTCCTGACGAAGTGACCCAACAGTTTTCTGCCAAAATCGCGCCTAATAAGCTGTCTATTGCGAAAACCGCCGCGCAGCTGATCAAAGATCACAATCGCATCATTATCGATAGCGGCACTACGACTTCTGGCTTGATTGAACAGCTGAACGATAAGCGTGGGCTGGTGGTCATGACGAATGCATTGCACCTTGCCAATGCCATCCATGAACTTGAAAACGAGCCAACCTTATTGATGACCGGTGGTACTTGGGATCCGCATTCTGAATCCTTTCAAGGTCAAGTCGCCGAGCAAGTGTTGCGCTCATATAACTTCGACCAACTGTTTATCGGTGCCGATGGTATTGATCTTGAACGCGGCACCACTACCTTTAACGAGTTAACTGGTCTAAGCAAAGTCATGGCCGAAGTGTCCCGCGAAGTGATAGTGATGGTGGATTCAGACAAAATCGGCAAGCGGATCCCTAACTTAGAGTTGCCGTGGGCCAAAGTCAGTGTGTTGGTCACCGACGATCGTATCGACGAGAGCGCGCTAAAACAAATTTCAGATCAGGGCGTGCGAGTCATGCTAGCGCCCTACGCTCAATAGTGAGTGAAAATAACTTAACAACTTCATTTTTAATTTATAGGTAAAGACTATGTGTGGAATCGTAGGCGCTGTGGCGCAAAGGGATGTGGCTGAAATTCTAGTAGAAGGCTTACGCCGCTTAGAATATCGCGGATATGACTCCGCAGGCGTTGCCGTTATTCACAATGGTGAACTCAATCGCACGCGCCGCGTTGGCAAAGTACAAGAGCTTTCAGCAGCGCTTGAAACTGACCCATTAGCGGGCGGAACCGGTATCGCGCACACTCGCTGGGCGACCCACGGTGAACCGAGTGAGCGTAATGCTCACCCGCATTTATCGGAAGGTGATATCGCGGTGGTGCACAACGGCATTATTGAAAACCACAATAAACTGCGCGAGATGCTAAAAGGTTTAGGCTATAAATTTAGCTCAGATACCGATACTGAAGTGATTTGTCACTTAGTACACCATGAGCTGAAAACTAACAGCACTTTACTTTCTGCCGTACAAGCCACAGTTAAGCAACTCGAAGGCGCCTATGGCACAGTGGTAATAGATCGCCGCGACAGCGAGCGCTTGGTTGTGGCTCGCTCAGGTAGTCCTTTAGTGATTGGTTTTGGTCTAGGTGAAAACTTTGTCGCCTCGGATCAACTGGCACTCTTGCCTGTGACTCGTTCATTCGCCTTCTTAGAAGAAGGTGATGTGGCCGAAGTAACCCGTCGCAGCGTGAGTATTTTCGACTTAAACGGTAATGCCGTTGAGCGTGAAGTCAAAGAATCTGAAATTACCCACGATGCTGGTGATAAGGGCGAATATCGCCACTACATGCTTAAAGAGATTTACGAGCAGCCATTGGCACTGACGCGCACTATCGAAGGCCGTATCGCAAACAAGCAAGTATTAGATACAGCCTTTGGTGATAACGCTGCTGAGTTCTTAAAAGATATCAAACACGTGCAAATCATCGCCTGTGGCACTAGCTACCATGCGGGCATGGCGGCGCGTTACTGGTTAGAAGATTGGGCTGGCGTATCGTGTAACGTCGAAATTGCCTCTGAATTCCGTTATCGCAAGTCGCACTTATTTCCAAATAGCTTATTAGTCACGATTTCACAATCTGGTGAAACTGCTGATACTTTAGCGGCCATGCGCTTAGCGAAAGAAATGGGTTACAAAGCCACGTTGACGATTTGTAATGCGCCAGGTTCGTCACTGGTTCGCGAATCTGATATGGCTTACATGATGAAAGCGGGCGCCGAGATTGGCGTGGCATCCACAAAAGCCTTCACAGTTCAGCTTGCAGGCTTATTAATGTTGACTGCGGTGATCGGTCGCCACAATGGTATGTCTGAGCAAATGCAGGCTGACATCACTCAAAGCTTACAATCTATGCCAGCTAAAGTAGAACAAGCTTTAGGGCTAGATGCTGCGATTGCTGAACTGGCTGAAGATTTTGCCGATAAACACCATGCGTTATTCCTTGGCCGTGGCGATCAATACCCGATTGCGATGGAAGGCGCGTTAAAGCTGAAAGAGATTTCTTACATTCATGCTGAGGCCTATGCCTCTGGCGAATTAAAACACGGCCCACTGGCGCTTATTGATGCCGATATGCCTGTGATCGTCGTTGCGCCAAACAATGAATTGCTCGAAAAACTGAAATCGAATGTCGAAGAAGTGCGTGCCCGTGGTGGATTAATGTACGTGTTTGCCGACGTGGATGCCGAGTTCGAGTCGGATGACACGATGAAAGTGATCCCAGTGCCACACTGCGATATCTTTATGGCGCCGCTGATTTACACTATTCCGCTACAGCTATTGTCGTACCATGTTGCGTTGATCAAAGGTACCGACGTGGATCAACCACGCAACCTAGCAAAATCTGTAACAGTAGAATAAATATAAGCATTTAAATAAAAACCGCCTTTATTGGCGGTTTTTTCATTTAGATTCACGACAAAACGACCATTAACTTACAGCAATAGCAAATGCTGGTGGCTTAGCTTTCTATGCTGGAATGGCATCTAGCTCGTGCTGCTTTTTTGCCTCAATGCGTTTCCATACTTTGTCATGGAAGTAAAACACTACAGTGTTAATCGCGGGTTCAACTAAGGCCACTGCGCCGCCGACGATCACGCTGCCGGTTAATAAATAGGTTACGGTAAAAGCGACGCTAAAATGGAGTACGGCAAAAGTAAGTGTCTTAGTCATGATCTTGTCCTCTAAATAGGCTCCCAGCGGGAATACTTAGATGATAACAATTCTCATTAAAATTAAAAGCCGTGTTTTCAGATTAGTTTAAACGGTTTTATCTATTTATCCGTTGTAAAAAACATAAAGCCCTCACTCATGAGGGCTTTGGGCTGTTAGCAGTAAATTAAAGCGCTGCTAATAAACTAGTAATGCCAAGGGAAGGCGGAGAAATCTTGATCGCGTTTCTCTAGGAAGGCATCGCGCCCTTCCTGCGCTTCGGCACTCGCATAGGCTAAACGCGTCGCTTCACCGGCGAATAATTGCTGGCCGACCATACCATCGTCAGTCATGTTAAAACCGTATTTAAGCATACGCATAGCCGTAGGCGACTTAGAGTTAATCTCTTTGGCCCACATTAATGCCTCGGTTTCTAGCTCTACATGGGGAACGGATTTATTGACCATACCCATGTCGAAGGCTTCATCGGCGCTGTAGTTAAAACCACAGAAGAAGATTTCGCGGGCACGTTTTTGACCTATCATCTTGGCGAGATAAGCGCTGCCATAACCTGAGTCGAAGCTCGCTACGTCGGGATCAGTCTGCTTAAATATCGCGTGTTCTTTCGAGGCTAAGGTTAAGTCGCACACTACGTGTAAGCTATGGCCGCCACCTACCGCCCAACCCGGCACAACGGCGATGACCACTTTAGGCATAAAGCGGATCTGGCGCTGCACTTCTAATATATGTAAGCGGCCCATTCTGGCTTGATCGGCTTTACCTTCTTCGGCGCCTTCATATTTATAGCCATCTTTGCCGCGAATACGTTGATCGCCACCCGAACAGAACGCCCAGCCACCATCTTTTGCAGAAGGACCGTTACCCGTTAGCAGTACACAACCTACATCAGACCATTGGCGCGCATGATCGAGTGCGATAAATAACTCATCAACGGTTTTAGGTCTGAAGGCGTTGCGGCACTCAGGGCGGTTAATGGCAATGCGGACTGTGCCGTGGGCTTTAGCTCTGTGGTAGGTAATGTCGTCGAATTGAAATCCACTGACTTCATCCCATAGGGTGGGATCAAAAATGTCTGATACTTGTTGGGTCATGATTCATAGGCCTTTGTGCTGTAATGCCTCAAAGGCTAGGCGGAATCATATATAAGGTCAATCACCTAAGCCTAAAGCTTAGCGCTATATAGCAAAATCCCGTTTGCCTATGAGTCGGTGATGGTTAGAGGTGATCACAGAGATAAAGCTGATTATCTTTGCTGAACACTGGATGTTCTGGCGCCATAGTGCCGCAATAGTTAGCTTTAAAGTCGGCAATAGACTCGGGTGTCATTGGAATCTGATTAAAGGCTTCGAGTTCTAATGTTGATAAGCGCTCGACGATGTCGGTTCTTACCTTAGCCTGTTTATGGTCGATTTTTATGATTTTTGTTCCCGTCATAGAGTCAACTTTATTCTCTATTTTTTTGACCATAGCCTCAGTCTTTGCAATAGGAGCATCTAATTTATCTGTTTCTGTGTATAAGTAATACAAAGCACCTGCGAGTAGCGCCAATATGAGCCAACCTTTCATCTTTTAGTCCAACATAAGTGAATAACCATTAAGAATATGGGTATAATAAGCTAGTTTTCGTCCAATATTAAAGCAGTAAAAGGCTGTAACGATGAACTCAGAATCTAACAACAAGGACTATTCGAAAACCAATCGAATTAAGATTCACCAGCCAGATGCGAGTAAAGCGGATCGCTTTAACCCTCGTAATCGGATTTATGTCCGAGCCATAGACGGTTTGTGGAGTAGCTTACGTCGCCGCATGGGCTGGATTGCCATGTTATTTTTCCTGCTTTTACCTTGGATCCCTTGGGGCGACCGTCAAGCTGTATGGTTTAACTTAGGCGAACAAAAGTTTCACGTCTTCGGTTTAACCATTTGGCCGCAGGATCTCACCTTGCTCGCAGCGTTGTTTATGATAGCTGCCTTTGCGCTGTTTTTTGTGACCACCTATCTTGGCCGCGTTTGGTGTGGATACACTTGCCCCCAAACAGTATGGACCTTTATGTTCATCTGGTTCGAGGAAAAACTTGAAGGTGCACGCAATAAACGCATTAAGTTAGATCAAATGCCATGGAGCTTTGACAAACTCTGGCGTAAAACGGCAAAACATACGGCTTGGCTATTGCTCTCACTGATGACGGCGATGACCTTTGTGTCCTATTTCGTGCCGAGCCGTGAAGTCTATGTCGACGTCTTTACGCTTAATGCTTCTGGCGGTATCTACTTCTGGGTCGTGTTCTTTACACTTGCCACATACGGTAATGCGGGTTGGATGCGTGAAATCATGTGTATCCACATGTGCCCTTATGCTCGTTTCCAAGCGGCCATGTTCGATAAGAATACCTTTATCGTAGGTTACGATACTAAACGTGGTGAGACTCGTGGTCCGCGTTCGCGTAAAGATGACCCAAAAGAGCTAGGCCTTGGCGACTGTATCGACTGTGACTTATGTGTGCAGGTATGTCCTACCGGTATCGATATTCGTAACGGTCTGCAATATGAGTGCATTAACTGCGGCGCTTGTATCGATGCCTGTGACCAAACTATGGATCGTATGGGTTACGAGAAAGGGCTTATCAGCTATACCACTGAGAACAAGTTAGAGGGTATAAAGCAAAAAGTGCTGCGACCTAAACTTGTCGGTTATGGTGTGGTATTGATGGCGATGATATTAGTCTTCATATACTCCAGTGCGACCATAGCACCTGTGCGTATGGACATCATTCGTGATCGTAACCAGCTCTATAGAGAGAACAACCAAGGTTTGATTGAAAACACATTCACCTTGAAGATTCTTAATAAGACAGAACAATCCCATGAATACACTATGAGTGTCGAAGGATTGGACAACTATAAATGGTACGGTCCGACTTCGGTCACTATTGCGGGTGGCGAAGTATTAACGTTACCCATTAGCGTTGGGGTTGATCCGGTTGAGCTTTCTCGTTCAGTTACTAACATCGAGATAAAAGTGAAAACTCATATCGACGGTGAAGAAGTCGAAGTTGAGCAAGAATCTCGCTTCTTTAGTCCATAGATAACAGTATTTATGATGATCTAATTGAGTGAGACTCATAAATATTGCCAGACTTAATCGAGACAAAGGGGCTTTTTAGCCCCTTTTTTATACGTATCGTTTGATAAGTAAACGTCTAAACCATTAATCGTTATTTTCCTACAAAAAGCCCTTGCGCACTTTCTCAATCTCCCTATAATGCGCATCCACTGACACGGCAGACAGCGTTAAGCAGCCTAATGTGACAGTTCATCGATGAGTTTACTAATTGATGAGTGTTGAGAAAGTTTGCAAAAACTCCTTGACGCGAAACGGGAAATGCGTAGAATACGCAGCCCTAGCCAACTGGAAGCGTTCAGCGCTCAGTGTGGTACTCACGTTCTCTTATGAATATTGAGTTGCTCTTTAACAAGATAAAACAAGAAATCTGTGTGGACACTCACAGGTGTTGAGTTAATCGAAACTGCTTAACCTTCGGGTTGGCAGTCAAAAATTTAAATCAATGTAACAATGAGTGTTCATAGCAATATGTACAGTTTGTTTCAGCCCTTCTTTTATAAGGAGTGCGAGAAACAAAAAA
>NZ_JAUOEQ010000024.1:0-70694 GCF_031931965.1 Shewanella sp. SP2S2-6
AGGAGTGCTTTGGGATGATAAAACCCAATCCATTTGGTGGACTGATATTGAAGCTGCTGAGATATTCAATTACGACTCAAAGTCTTCGAACCATTGCCATGCCATACCGAGTAGGTTCATTTGGTCTGACGCAAAATGCAGAGCAACTGATTGTCGCGTTTGATCGTGGTATAGCTTTATACCATTTAAAAACTAGAGAAGTACAATGGCTTGCTACGCCAGAATCACACCTAACGAATAATAGATTTAACGACGGCCGAGTCGACAGGCAAGGGCGCTTCTGGGCCGGCACTATGGTCGAAAATGGCCCTTATCCAAGCAGTGATGCGGCACTTTACTGCGTAGCTCATCAAGGCCAATGCTTAAAAGTGTGCGAGAACATCAGCATTTCAAATGGACTCTGCTGGAGTCCAGATGGACTGACTATGTACCATGCCGACTCACCAACACATGAAATATTTCAATATGATTTTGAACCAAACACGGCATCAGTCAGCAATAAGCGTTCATTTGTCACAACAGAGAAAATGATTTTCCCTGATGGTTCTGGAGTCGATGCCGCTGGATATATTTGGAACGCCCAATGGGGTGGCGGCAAAGTGGTGCGTTATCGTCCCAACGGCCAAGTTGATCTTACTCTGACATTACCCGTCACCAATCCAACCAGTATTGCCATCGGTGGGCCAAACATGGACTGGCTCATCATCACCAGCGCAAAGCATTCCTTAAGTGCTGAACAATTATCAAATGAGTCCCAGGCAGGCGATGTATTTATTTATCAGTTAGTCGGCATATACGGACTGCAAAGTCATTTAGCCGAAATTTCCAAGATATTTACTTGAACGCCATCTTAGACAAGCAAATGCCAAATTGACGTTGGCAATATTGATACCAGTCAAAAAGAACGCGTTGCTACGTGAATAATAGAGGGCTTTGCCAGCCAACACTCTAAAGAATTCACGTAGCGACGCGTCACACAAGCCACTAAACTTCATTTTTCAAAACTTAAGTTGAGTAATTCCAGTTATTTAGGTGGTATTGATAACTTCAAGCAATGGATTGTTATACTTAGAACAAACCTTTACAGAGATTGATGGGAGAGGGCGGATAAGGGAGATAGTAGTAACGTAGTCATGACTCGATTTTATTTGAACTATGCAATTAAGACTTAGTCCAATTTTAGCAACTAATGAGGGAAGGCGTACCAAGATATAGCTCATCAATGTTTTATTGAGTATGAGATTTTTGGGGTCTAAAGAGTATAAAGTGGGCCATGCGCTGAGATTTACTAGCTTCGCAATTCGCAACAAGTTAGGGCAGTGTACCCTCGACATACACAGTTTTTGTTGTCCATCATGATTCAATCAGATGAATACAGTTTGTTATTATGTGCATAAGCTATTATTCAAGAAAAATACAGTTTTACGCTAATGCCGATAACGTCATTTATCGGCATTCTTGGAGACTCAGATAACACTATTAACCGTTCAATGAACTTATTATTTACTGACACATTTATACACAGGAACTCAGTTGCTCAGTTCATTTCTAAAGATTCCATGTATCAATCAGTGGATTTATAGCCGGTAAGACAAATGTATCACTTAGCCAGAGTTTAGGTCGCTTTAACATCCGCTTCGATAGAGTCATATCATATCTTCGAACTTGAAGGCATTCTGCATAAGTAAATCTGCTTTAAAGCTGTTACTGCGCGTTTTAAATGATTTCTTTCGCATATGGTTACACAAAATCTTTAAGCATTCACGTAGAGACGCGAAAATCCAATAGCTCAGTGACATCTTCGATATCAGACTTTAGATGAAAATTTCATTCTAATCGAATAAGAAACCGTCCGTAATTTTTATCTGAATATCCATTTGCTAATCCTAGCTAGTCAAACAGCAAAAAATATCAGTAGGTTAGCTTGCGGCCTAGATTCATGTTCATCATAAACGTAAATCTCAGTCTGCCGCGAAATCTCATTCTGAGTGGCCACGAACACACACACACGGGTGAAATATAATAAACATTAACCATATTTAACATAATATACATTGTGCGCAGCTTTGTGTGGAAGGGATTTGGGGGCCGATAAGTGTCGTTATCGGCATTAGCGTGTCATTTCTCCTCGGCATTCCTTGCTATGCCTTAGCGATGTCTAAATGGTTCTTCTGGCGTGACTCTTCGCAGTTCGCCTTGGCAATGTGGGCACTGGATAAATATCGAGTCAAAATCATCATACCACCAAGGCTTATTGCAGTTGTTACATTGCAGTTCGGACTTATCTTGGCGTTCAACCATACTGTAGCCGCCGTCATAAGGGATTATTTGCATGATGCTGTGTCCTTAAGTTGTTCTAGTGTGTCGTCCAATTCGCCCAGTTAATTGCAGTTGAGCGTCTTTAGGCGCTAAGCCTTTCAGTAAAAACTCGTTGATGGCCTGTATGTCGTTACGTAGCTGGATATTGTGTGGATTGGCCATCGTTCTTGGTGCCGATGTGATTAACGACGTTAAGCCAACGCGTTTCAGTTCAAGGCCGCCAAAGTTGTTCACTACGTTGGATCTTCGACTTGTAGCTTAATTTGGACAGTAAATGGTTCGCACAAGTTTTCCGTCTTTGGATGGTGTATCTGGTTTTACGGGCACTTTTAAATATTGGTCTTGTTCACTATACAGCACTGCAATGCGCCCTTACCTGCCGATTCGACCGTCGCTAAATCTATAACTCTTAATAAATGCTATAGACAACTTTCGTTGTTTCAAAATAGCGACAAATACGAAATTGGCGTTTTTGGTAGGCTTGGTATATCTGGTAATTGACATCAGACGGATGAGTGAGAATAATACGCGGCAGGTTGCAGAGAAGCCTGTCCGCAAAAGATGATATTACTCTGATAAATTAACAGCGTTGCGAATCGATTTCATATCGAACCCACAGCAATAAAATAAGTTTGGCTTAGCGGAATGCCAATAAACTTAGGAGAATTGTTTGTGAAACATGCAACAGCTAACACTTTAAAGCCCGCCAGTATCAATGTTGAACCTTCTGACATTGTGCCCTTGGCAGTCACCGAAACACCCTTCCACGGGAAATCTCACTCAAGCTCTCAGTCAACAGAGTCCTTAGGTACGCTAGCCATCCCTATTTGGTATTTTTTAGCTTATCTCGTGAGTTTATTGAGCATCAGTATTTGGCCTTTCATTCACGTGCCGCGAGCAAATCGAGTCAGTCATGGAGGTAATGCAAAATGAAGTTAGCCAATATGAAAGACTCAAGTGCCATCGCATTAAATGAAACTAAAATTCGCGCTAAAAAGCTGTTCAAAGCTTGTCATCAGGATGAGCCGTCAGCCAAGCAAAGAGTCACAACCTTAATAGCGAAGTTGGGTATCTTACACTCAGATCTCCAGTTAAAGCATTGCCAACAAGTGATTGCTCGTGAGCTAGGCTTTATCGATTTTTATCATTGCCAGCGAGTCCTGTCGGGTCAAGCCATACTCGGGGATGATTGGGGAAACTTATTCCACACTAAGCAATGCGAGACGCTACTTAATCATTGGTTTACTGGCTATTTAGCCGCGCGTGATTTTAATACGCAAGCTGAGAGTACATTGTTACTCCCCTACAAGAAGCAGTTTTTTGTGGTGGAGCGGCAGGATTACTGCAATGCGCTGAATTTGTCGATAACTTCGCAACAGGTGGATAACGCCAGCGAACCGACTATCCTGCGAGATCTGGTGAGCAGCTATGCTAATGCAGATTGGCATTCCTTTGCTCTTGCCATGGTCCAACACAAACTCCCCAAAGTGTAATGATGGCTGAGATTGTCAGTGCATCTTGAATGAGGCATCTTGAATGAGCGAATCTAGAGTTAAATGGTAAAGACTAGCAAGGTCATCAGTGCTGACGGCCTTGTTGGTGAAATAGGGTGGAGGCGCTGCGTTTCGAATCAGAAACTCAAGGCTAGAATCGCTAAAATGCAAAAAGCCGCTAATTGCTTAGCGGCTTTTTGACTTAATATGGCGGAGGAGCAGGGATTTGAACCCTGGGTGGGCTATAAACCCACGCCGGTTTTCAAGACCGGTGCATTAAACCACTCTGCCACCCCTCCGAACGAGGCGCATAATATAAGTAAGTCTGTTGACTGTAAAGCACTAACTCTCAATTATGCGCCAATTGTTGCTATTACACTCAATCCGCTGGATTTTGCTTCACATCGGACATTATGCCTACCCGTGCGGGATCTGGCTTAGTGAAATGTTTGGCAAAGTCGCCCCACTCTTGTTGACTCTTAAGTATATAGCCGGCCACCACTAAGATAGCGCAACATAGGATACCCCAGCCGATCGCTACTTCACCAAGACTTGCCCACATAGCGACTAAGCTAGATGCACCAAAGGCAATGCTGATCTGCAAGAAGTTCTGTAATCCTGCAGCCTTAGCGGCATTTTGACTAAACTGCTGTAGCGCGCTGTTAACGACTATTGGGTAAATGGCACCATTGGCCGCAGCTAAAATAGAGAAAGAAATAAGCAGTGGGAAAATCGTGCTCGCGGGATAAATCAGCGTGAACATGATGATCGAAATAACGCAGGTTGCGAAAATCGACAACAAGATATTCAGCGTTTGATGCCCGCCAATGCGTTTTATCAGCAACTTACTCGCATAACCACCGACAATAAACATAATGGTTTGCGGGATAAAGCTAAGGCCGATTTCAGTTGGCAGATAACCGTGCATCTCCATAACAATCGGCCATACGGTTAGATAAGCAAAGAAAGCACCTGAACAGGCGCCAAAGATCACGACGTTGCCTAAATAGCGGGTGTTTTTCAAAATTTGCCCATAAGATACCGCAGCATGTTCACTGTGCGTATGCTGACGCTTGCCTGGCACAAAATACAAGGTCATTAATATCAGTAGAAAAGCGATAACACACAAAGAGATAAAGATTGCACGCCAGCCTAATTCGTTCAGAATGTAAGCGCCAAGGATCGGTGCTAATGCAGGCGATAATGCAACCAGTGGCATAATGTTGCTGAAAATACCTTGGGCTTTATCGGCATCATATTGTTCAACCACAATCGCTTGCCAAATAACCCCTGCACTACAGGCGCCAATCGCTTGGAAGAAGCGCGCGGTATTGAGCATGAATATAGAATCACTGTTGGCAATAAACACGCTGGCAATGGCAAACACCACTAAACCAAAAATCAGTGCCCAACGTTTGCCGATTTTATTGACTAAGGGGCCATAAAGTAGCTGACCTAAGGCAAGACCCGCCAGGAAACAGGTCAGCGACATCGCCACCTGTGATGGGGTACTGTTAAGTGAGCCTTCAATTGCTTTGAAAGCAGGCAAATACATGTCAGTGGCAATAAAGCCGAGCATGCTCAACATGGCTAAATAGAATAGAAACATAAAGAACTTTATGTTTACAAAGGTGTTACTAGACGTTTTCATAAAATAATCGGGTCGGATTGACTAAAGCGTGCAGTCTAATGACTTGTTAAATCTATTGGAAACGTTTATTTTTGACTTGTGCTATCAATTATTTTCATCGGAATGGACGTCAGCTATGCTCTCAGAACAAGCGCTAGAACTCATTGATATTGTGGCTCGTGTAGGAAGTTTCACCGCAGCGGCGAATCGGCTGCATAAAGTGCCCTCTGCCGTGAGCTACGCGGTCAAGCAAATAGAAGAAGAACTCGGCGTCATTCTTTTCGAACGTCATCATCGCAGCGTAACCTTAACGCCTGCGGGTGAGCATTTTGTAAAGCAAGCTAGAACCTTGCTTACGCAGATGGACGAGATGAAGCGTGGCACGCAGCGCGTAGCAAACGGTTGGCAACCGACCTTGTCTATCGCGCTGGATAATATCGTCCGTGCCGATAGGATCAGCGTATTGATTGCTGACTTCTATCGTCATTTCCATGATATTGAATTGATTATTCGCATTGAGGTCTTTAACGGAGTTTGGGAAGCGCTCGCCACGGGCCGCAGTGACATTGCAATTGGTGCAACAACCGCAATTCCGGTCGGCGGCGTGTACCAATATAAAGACATGGGCGATATTGAGTGGGCTTTTTTAGTCAGCAAAAATCATCCATTGGCCAATATTGACCGTCCGCTAAGCGACGATGAGCTGCGCCCTTTCCCCTCTATTTGCCTAGAAGACACCTCTCGGGAAATTCCAAAACGTATGACTTGGCTGCTCGAAAATCAACGTCGCCTCGTTGTACCCGATTGGATCCGCGCCATTAACTGTTTCCGCGAAGGTTTAGGCGTTGGTTATATGCCAGTGCACTTAGCAAGTGTGTTTATTAAAGCGGGTGCGCTGGTTGAGAAACAGCTAGAAAATCCTAAGCAGACCAGCCCTTGCTGTCTCGCGTGGAATGCCGACAAGATGTCGCCTGCGCTCGCCTGGGTGCTGGAATATCTGGGCGATACTGAAAAATTGCATAAAGAGTGGCTGGCTTAAGCTTGGTTTAAACTCAATATGCTGATCTAGTCATTATACTTGGCATTGAAATTAGCATTGGACTTGTCTTTGAAATCGGCATTGAAATTAACATTGAACTTGAAATTTGCTGTAAGTGCACCTAAGTTCAGCAGGCCTATTTATCAAGCCAATTAAGTTTTAATCAAGCATTCATGTGCTTAGTGGATAAAGATACGGATGCAGCCATCTCAATCCTAAACGCTTAGCACTTAAGATTGATATGTGAGATGAGGCAAAATTTTTAAGATTAACAATTTGTTATTCATGGTTCTATGACTTTCACCCGTATCTCAGGTACGGTATCATGAATGCAGTTAAGTTCGTTTTAGGATTTTACGGGAACTTAGTGTGCTGTAAAAAATCAAAATGATCAGTTCGGAAATGTGTCAACGGAGATCAACATGACCCAAGAAACCTTATATTCGACAAGTGCGTCAACACTGGAAGTGAACAAACTTCTTAAAAACACTTATATGCTGTTGTCTATGACATTGGCCTTCTCTGCCCTGTGCGCTGGCTTGGCAATGGCATTAAATATCAGTCCATTACTCTCCATTGGCTTATCCATTGGTGGCCTAGTGCTATTGTTTGTAACCTTACGTAAAGCCGAATCTGCAGCGGGTATCTTCTGGGTATTTGCCTTTACTGGTATGGAAGGCGCGTCACTGGGCTACATGTTAAATCACTATGCAGGCATGGCAAACGGTCCACAGCTGATCATGCAAGCACTGGGGTTAACGTCAGTGATTTTCGTTGCCTTATCAGCCTATGCGGTGACCACGAAGAAAGATTTCTCTTTCCTACGTGGGTTCTTGTTCGCTGGCTTGATTGTGGTGATTGCCGCTGCCGTAATTAACATCTTTATGGGTAACAGCATTGCCTTTATGGCGATTAACGCCGGTATTGCATTATTGATGACAGGTTTTATCCTGTTTGATACTAGCCGTATTGTGAACGGTGGCGAGACGAACTACATTCGCGCAACTATCTCATTATACTTAGATTTCTTAAACCTCTTCATCGCGCTGTTGCACCTAATGGGCATAGGCAACGATGACTAATCCTAGTTAGCGATTTTTAGCTTAACTTGCGTTAGAATGGCCCTACTTTTAGGGCCATTTTTATTTTAAATGAGCAAATTTATTATCCAAGTGAACGGGCCCGCTTATGGCACGTCGGCGAGTGTTAGCGCCTTACGCTTTTCCCAAGCTGCACTTTTGGCTGGGCATCAGATTATCTGTGTGTTTTTTTATCAAGACGGCGTGTATAACTCCACAGATTTAAGCTTACCCGCCTCCGATGAAAACGATGTGATCAGTGACTGGAAACAGCTCGCGCAATCCCATCAGCTCCCGTTAGTCAATTGCGTTTCAGCAGCGCTGCGCCGTGGGATTGTGAGCAAGCAAGATGCCAGCGAGAATGGCCTAAGCCACTGGAATGTGGGCGAGTCATTTATCATGGGCGGTTTAGGCGAGCTTGTCACCGGCATTGAATCGGCCGATCGTTTGATCAGTTTTTAACTCTTAGGGTGACTATGAAAAAATTGTGTATCCTATTTCGCTGTTCGCCACACGGTACTGTTCGTGGCCGCGAAGGTTTAGATCTCGCCCTGCTGAGCGCCAGCTTTGAGCAAGAAGTGAGTTTAGTGTTTGTCGATGAAGGTGTGCTGCATTTGATTAAAGATCAACAGCCTGAGCTTATCGGCGCTAAAGATTACATCTCTACCTTTAAAGCACTGCCGCTGTACGATATCGAGTCGGTATTTGTCTGTAAGCAATCCTTAGCCGACTACGGCTTAAGCCATGGCTTACTGTCAGTTCCTGTTACTGTGGTCAACGATGAGGCCATCGCTGCCCATTTAAAACAGGTGGATGAGGTCTTAGTATTCTGATGATTTTACATCATATTCAAACATCTCCCAGCCGAGATAGTGCGTTGAAACTCTGCTTACGTTACGCCTGCAAGGAAGATGCGATTCTACTATCGAGCGATGGCGTGAACGCGTTACTGCTGCGTCAATGGGCAATGGCATTATCGCCCTTCAAGCTCATGGTCTTAAAAGACGATGTCGTCGCTCGAGGCCTATCTGAGCGTTTAAAGAACGTGACGCTTATCGATTACAATGAGTTTGTGGCTCAATCATTACTCCATGACAAGGTGATAACGTGGTAAATCCATTGCAATTTAATGGCGCAGAAATCGCCCGTGACCATCAAGGTTATTTAAAAGATCTCAACGATTGGCAACCGGATATGGCTTTACTATTGGCGGCAGAAGAGCAAATCGTGCTTACGCCCGCCCATTGGGAAGTGATTAATTTTGTTCGCGATTTTTATCTTGAATACAAAACGAGCCCTGCTATTCGCGTATTGGTCAAAGCTATTGGCCAAGCTTTAGGGCCAGACAAAGGCAATTCAAAGTACTTATATACCTTGTTCCCTATTGGCCCAGCAAAACAAGCTACCAAAATTGCGGGCCTGCCAAAGCCAGCTAAATGCATTTAATGGTATTGGGTTAAGTCATCACACTTAACTCGATATCGAACATAAGCGTCAAATGTGAGCATTGAACATCAATGTGGCACAAAAAGAAAGGCATGTTCCCTTGGGAAACATGCCTTTCTTTTTACTTGAACAAAGTTAATAGGGTTATTTGACGTTTTCTAACACAACCCAGACGGCTTTGCCTATGGTCGCCAACATCACAGCAAAAAATACAGCAATGACAGCGGTATAGGAAAGCCAACGGAGATAGCGCTGGCCTTTATCCATAGTATTATTTTGCGTTCCATTAGCCTATTTGAGTTAAGCCGCCCATGTAGGGACGCAGCACTTCTGGGATTGTGATACTGCCATCGGCATTTTGATAGTTTTCTAAAATAGCGACTAAGGTACGACCGACAGCTAAACCTGAACCGTTTAAGGTATGCAGTAACGCGGGCTTATTGTCTGCTTTCACGCGGTAACGTGCTTGCATACGACGGGCTTGGAAATCCTTCATGTTTGAACAAGAAGAAATCTCACGATAAGTGTTTTGTGCAGGTAACCAGACTTCGATGTCGTAGGTTTTGCTTGAGCCAAAGCCCATATCACCAGTACATAAAATCACAGTACGGTATGGCAGACCTAAACGTTGCAATACAGTTTCAGCGTGACCTGTTAGCGCTTCGAGCGCCGCCATTGAATCTTCCGGCTTAACGATTTGCACCATTTCTACTTTATCGAATTGATGCTGACGGATCAGACCACGGGTATCTTTGCCGTAGGAACCCGCTTCGCTGCGGAAACATGCGGTATGCGCGGTTAATTTAATCGGCAGCTCGTCTTCATCAACAATGCTATCGCGCACTAAGTTGGTTAATGGCACTTCGGCCGTTGGGATCAAGCTTAAGCCTTGGCCTTCTTCGGTGGCAGGCTTTGTGTGGAACAAGTCTTCACCAAACTTAGGCAGTTGACCTGTGCCCAGTAAGCTTGCCTCGTTAACCAGTAACGGCACATAGGCTTCGGTATAACCGTGCTCTGTGGTGTGCAAGTCCAGCATGAACTGACCAATGGCGCGGTTTAAGCGGGCAACTTGGCCTTTCATCACGATAAAACGTGAGCCAGTGATTTTCACTGCATTTTTAAAATCTAAACCGTTTAGGCTTTCGCCTAAATCGATATGATCTTTAATTGGGAAATCAAACGTGCGTGGCGTGCCCCAGCGGCGAACTTCAACGTTCTCCGTTTCATCGGCACCGATTGGCGCTGATTCGTCTGGTAGGTTGGGCATCGACATGGCAATGGCATTGACTTCTTCAAGCACGGCCGCCAGTTCAATCTTTCTGGCATCCAGCTGTGAACCTAAATCGCCCACTTGCGCCATGATCGCTTCAACATCTTCACCACGGGCTTTAGCTTGGCCAATGGATTTGGAGATGGCATTACGCGACGCTTGTAATTCTTCGGTAGCCACTTGCAGTGACTTACGCTTTTCTTCTAATTGAGTGAGGTGAGCTATGTCTAAAATAAAGCCACGGGTGGCCAGTCGCTCAGCGGTAACTTCTAATTCGTTGCGCAAAAATTTAGGATCTAACATGTGATATATTCTTAATAGTTAAATGCGAGAAAAAACCAGTTGCTGACCTAAGTACACCATGAATAAACATAGACTTAGATTCAACACCACATTCAAAGTCGCCTTCAGCCAATCCCCTTCTTGCAGCAGCAATAAGGTTTCATTAGAGAAAGTCGAAAACGTTGTCAAAGCGCCCAACAGGCCGATACCGATCAGCGCTTTGAGTTCTGGGCTGATATGACTCATTTGCCCCAGTGCGTAAATTACGCCCATTAAAAATGAACCGAGGACATTAACCAACAGTGTACCAAAAGGAAAACTGCTGCCAAATACTTGGATCATGAATATTGAAATAAGATAGCGAAAAACAGCCCCAATTGAACCACCTAGCGCCACAAGTAAGAGATTATTCATATCTTTTGTGCTCGCTGGCTTGATCTAACTGGGCTAATTGCGCCAACTTATCTTTGATTCGCTTCTCGAACCCTCGCTCAGTCGGAAAATAAAACTGCGCTGTTTGCAGGGATTCGGGGAAATAATTTTCACCACTGGCATAGGCATTGGCTTCATCGTGGGCATATCGATACCCTGCTCCCATGCCAATGTCTTTCATTAACTGAGTCGGTGCATTGCGTAAATG
Organism: Shewanella sp. SP2S2-6; assembly: GCF_031931965.1. Classification (NCBI taxonomy): domain Bacteria; kingdom Pseudomonadati; phylum Pseudomonadota; class Gammaproteobacteria; order Alteromonadales; family Shewanellaceae; genus Shewanella; species Shewanella sp. SP2S2-6. The sequence goes on from NZ_JAUOEQ010000024.1 coordinate 11,199, forward strand.
GTGCGGCACTTCGACTTGCCCAGTATCGCGAGCTAACTCACGCGCGGCCTTAAATGCGGTATAGACAGCGTTACTCTTAGGCGCGCTGGCAAGATAAACAATGGCTTGCGCTATTGCTCGCTCACCTTCGGCTGGGCCGACACGGTGAAAACAATCCCAAGCATTAAGCGCGATGGTCATCGCCGCAGGATCGGCATTGCCGACATCTTCAGAGGCAATCGCCAGTAAGCGTCTTGCGACATACAGCGGATCGCCGCCGCCTTCTAATATTCGACAAAACCAATACAGCGCCGCATCGGGTGCTGAGCCGCGAATTGATTTGTGGACGGCTGAGATTAAATCGTAAAACTGATCGCCGTTCTTATCGAATCCGGCAACTTGGTGCCCCGCCACTTGGATCAACATCTCAGTGGTAAAGGTGCCGCCATCGGCGAGCATATCGCTCATCAACTCAATAAGATTTAACGCTTTACGGGCATCACCATCACAAAGTTGCGCCAGTGTGGTGAGCACATCGGTTGGCATCACAAATTGGCGTTGGCCTAAGCCGCGCTCGGTATCGCTTAAGGCTTGAGTCACTATATGGGCAATCTCATCATGGCTTAAGCGCTTGATAAGATAAACCCGTGCCCGCGAGAGCAAGGCATTGTTGATTTCAAAGGATGGGTTTTCAGTGGTCGCACCGATAAAAATCACAGTGCCATCTTCAATAAATGGCAGAAAGGCATCCTGCTGGCTTTTATTGAATCGGTGGACTTCATCGACAAACAATAACGTGCGTTGACCACGGGATTCAGCCACGGCTTTCGCTTGCTCAATCGCCGCGCGAATATCTTTGACGCCAGAGGTGACCGCAGAGATGCGTTCAACGTGGGCATTTGAATAATGTGCTATTAATTCGGCTAAGGTCGTTTTACCTGTGCCCGGCGGCCCCCACAACATCATGGAATGGGCGCGTCCCGCTTCCAATGCTTTGCGTAGCGGCTGGCCTTCACCCAGTAAATGGGCTTGACCTATGTACTCGGCGATCGTTCTTGGCCGCATACGTGCGGCCAAGGGACGAAAGTCGGGGGCGAAATTAAAGGATAAACTGCTCACGCTATCGCCTAGTGCGCTGTTTTACGACGTTGATCATCAACATCGACATTGTCAGGCAGCACAAAGCTGAACAGCGCTTTGTCTTTATCAGTAATCGCTTGCTGATTGCTCAAATCAAATTGGCTCAAGTTACCTTTGTCATCGGCAACATTAAAGTTGGCTAACTGGGCATTTTTGAAACACACCTTGACGGACAATATGCCCGAATCAATCGCTTTAGGTTTGATCTCATAGCAGTCTTGTTGCTTGGTCACGGAATACTGTGACCAAGTGGCATCGTCGCGGTGGACTAACAAGGCAATAGGCGAAGCATTAATGGCCTCGGCAAAATCCATGATGACCACTTCTTCGGCGAAGGGATTGTAAATCCATAAATCTTTACCATCGGCGACAATTTGCGATTCATCGGGCTGAGTTAAATGCCAATAAAACTGATTTGGATAGGCCAATGCAAAGATACCAGAACCCGTCTGAATGACCTTTTTATTCACGTCAGTCACGGTTTGTTTGAAATCGGCTTTTAGTGAAGCAGTACCAATTAACTTGTCTCTTAACTGCTGCGCATCATCGGCAAACACAGCCGCGCTAAATAGTAAAGGTGAAGCTAACAACACAGCGCATAATCGTTTTTTCATTTTATTCCTTACCCTGTCAAACCCTTGGGTGTATCAAAGCCACGCCTCAGCGCGGCTTAATAATGTTTTGGTGCCGGCGGCGCTAAGACCTCACGGTTACCGTTGTGGCCTTGAGCCGAAACGATACCTTGGGCTTCCATCTGTTCGATAATGCGCGCTGCACGGTTATAACCGATCTTAAATTTACGCTGTACGCTTGAAATCGAGCCGCGACGAGTTTCGGTCACAAAGGCGACGGCTTCATCGTAGAGTGGATCATATTCTTCATCGGTTTCTGCGGTTTCACCCGGTAGTAAGACTTGCTCACCATCGCTGGCACCATTAAGAATTTCATCGATATATTGCGGTTTACCACGGGCGCACCAATCGGCAACAACGCGGTGAACTTCATGATCGTCAACAAAGGCGCCATGGACACGGTTTGGCACCGCAGTACCCGGTGGTAGGAATAACATATCCCCCATCCCGAGTAAGGTTTCAGCGCCCTGTTGATCTAAAATGGTGCGCGAATCGATACGCGATGACACTTGGAACGCCATACGTGTCGGAATGTTGGCTTTAATCAAGCCGGTAATCACATCCACTGACGGTCTTTGGGTTGCCAGGATCAAATGTATGCCTGCGGCACGGGCCTTTTGCGCGATACGGGCAATTAACTCTTCAACTTTCTTACCGACAATCATCATCATGTCAGCAAATTCGTCGACCACGACAACAATCGATGGCAGCTTATCTAATGCAGGCGCTTCAGGCTCCATGCTGTCGGATGACTTCCACATAGGATCTAAAATCACTTCGCCATTAGCTTTCGCTTCGGCAATTTTGGCGTTATAGCCCTTGATGTTACGCACGCCCATCATAGACATTAGCTTGTAGCGACGTTCCATCTCGCCCACACACCAACGCAGTGCATTGGCGGCTTCTTTCATATCGGTGACGACTTCACAGAGCAAATGCGGGATGCCTTCATAGACAGACAATTCCAACATCTTGGGATCGATCATGATAAAGCGCACATCTTCTGGGCCAGACTTATACAGTAAGCTGGTGATCATCACGTTTACGCCCACAGACTTACCAGAACCTGTGGTACCCGCAACTAATAAATGCGGCATTTTACCCAGGTCAACCACGACTGGGTCGCCGGCAATATCTTGACCTAACACCATAGTTAAGTTGGATTTACTGTCGGTAAAGGCGGCGCAATCTAACACATCGCGCATAAACACGGTTTCACGGAATTTATTCGGCAGTTCGAGTCCGACATAAGCCTTGCCTGGGATAACTTCAACCACGCGCACACTTTCAGCCAGCAGTGAACGGGCTAAATCCTTCGACAGATTAGAGATTTTTGACGCTTTAACGCCAGGCGCTAATTCTAATTCGAAGCGCGTGATCACAGGCCCTGGATATACCCCCACCACATTGGCGATAATGTTGAAATCGGCTAACTTCACTTCAACGAGACGAGCGACTTGATCTAACTCTTCTGGGCTGATCGGGTTTTTCTTACGATCTGGCACATCAAGCAAATTGATACTGGGTAACGGGTCCATTGGTTTTTTTGGCGCGGATTTATCTTCTTGTCCCGGTAACACCACAATGCCATCCACAATCTTCGCTTTTTGATCTTGCTTCTTACGCTGGGCTTGATTCACGGCGCCCGTTGAGGCTTTTGTATCAAAATCAATGACGTCATCATCGGTAAAACCTAAGCTTTCATCGTCATCTTCCGCCAAGGTTTGGCTGTTAAACACAGGCTCATTGTCGTCGTGATCGAATGAATGCGAATTGAAATCGGCTCTTTCTTGCTCATCATTTCTTGCATTTTGAGGTTCAGCTAACCAAGGTGGCGCTTCAAAATTGCCATGGGCGGCAAAATCATCATGATCGATTTGAGGTTCAACCCTTTGTGCATTTTTGCTTTTACTGCCATTCAAACTCAAAATTTTTGCGAGTGCCGATAGCTTGGTTTTTTGCGGCGCAGCTTCTTCAGTATTAATACTTTCGGTAATAAACCCTTCATCTGCGGCAGTAGACAAGGTTGGGGTTATTTCGGCTCTGCGACCAATATGACGTTCACGCACCTTTGGCGTTGCAACGACTGGCGGCTTCTCAAGCACGTATTGTGATTCACGGCGCTGTTTAAATTTATCGACCACAGACATAAAACCACGGGTATCTTCGGTTTCACGCTCACGCTTCATCGCTTGCGGTAATAATTTAAGTTTCTTATAAATCCAAATAGAGACTAAGCCGATTTTCTCGACCACGGTCAGCCAGCTGATCCCCGTCAACAGGGTAAAGCCAGAACCTAAGAAGCACAGCAGCAATAAGGTGGTGCCGAGTTTATTAAAATACGGCAGCATGGCTTGGCCGATCACATCGCCCGCCACTCCGCCTGCCGAAAACTCGTAGATGTTGTTAGCGTTCATACTCGCCAACGCAGAAAACCCAAGGATGATCAGCAAAAAACCAATCAATCTCAGGGCCACTGAAAAGTAATCAACTTCGAGCAAATGATGGGCGCGTTTGAACAGCAGCCAGCCGGTCGACGCGACAATGATTGGCATGATGTAAGCCGTGACGCCGAAGAAATATAACAGAATATCGGCTATCCAAGCCCCTACTGCTCCGGTCCAGTTTTTAATATCGCCTTGAAAATGCGACTGACTCCAACCAGGATCAGACGGACTAAAACTCGTCAATGCGAGTAAAATATAAGTGGCGAGGACACAACAAATGATGAGTCCGCCTTCCAGCAGACGTTGCAGGCCAGTGAGCGTGCGTACACTATTTCCTTGAGACAAACGACGTAATCCATAAAAAGTGAAAACAGGTGACCTAACGATACCAGAATCCCACTAAATGTGGAGCACATTAGCCTGTTTTTCTGTGCAGAATTGGCCATGATTGGCAAAAATTAACCTATTGGGGTGTTTAAGTGTGCTTTTGGAGAGGAATGAGTTATTACACAAACACTTCCGTTAACAACTCTGCTTAAAAATGCCACAAAAATAAGCCCCTAAGTTGGCGAACTTAAGGGCTCTAACAAGGTTAGTCGTCGTAGGTGTTAAACGGGATAGTTGTGCTGACTTGACCAATAAATAAGGGGCCTAAGCCCCTTATTGTAAAACCAAACAATCAGGGTAATTTAGATATCTGAGAGTAGATGATTTATCGCTACGCGACTGGTGTGTTTAACCTCTTCCATCACGACATAAGTCCGCGTGTCGGAAACAGAAGGTAATTTCAACAAGGTTTCACCTAACAAGCGACGATAAGCCGACATATCTGAAACACGAGTTTTCAGTAAGTAGTCAAAATCGCCTGAAACCAGATGACACTCTTGAATGTCGTCGAGTAACTGCACTGCACGGTTAAACTTATCAAACACTTCGGGAGTATCACGGCTTAAGGTGATTTCCACGAATACCAGTAGGGATGCACCCAGGAAATGAGGATTGACCAATGCGGTATAGCCATTGATATAACCTTGCTTTTCGAGTCGTTTCACTCTTTCTAAACACGGAGTTGGACTAAGTCCGACTCTTTTTGATAATTCCACATTAGAAATGCGGCCATCAAGTTGTAATTCATTAAGAATGTTGCGATCGATGCGATCCAAGTCTTTTACAGGACTCTTTTTATTATATGCCATTTATTTAACCTTGCTTTATCACTAAAACAACATTTTATTCTACGTATGCCGAAAGTTCAGCAGCATAAACTGCGTCGCCGATACTATACTAGATATCCCTGAATTAATCACGTTCAGGTCACGATAAAATAACAATTATGCCCATTAAAAGTGGGTTTTCAGGCAATTGAGGCTCAAAGATGATTATTGGTGTTCCCAAGGAAATTAAAAACCACGAATATCGTGTCGGTATGGTTCCTTCTAGTGTTCGCGAGTTAGCGATCAAAGGTCACGAAGTTTTTGTAGAAACAAATGCTGGCACAGGTATTGGTTTTTCAGATCAAGATTATATTGATGCTGGCGCCACAATTTTAGCGACTGCTGCTGAAGTTTTCGCTAAAGCGCAGATGATTGTAAAAGTAAAAGAGCCTCAAGCAGTTGAACGCGCTATGTTGCGTCACGATCAGATTTTATTTACTTATCTGCATCTTGCGCCAGATTTACCGCAAACTGAAGATTTAATTAAAAGTGGTGCCGTATGTATCGCTTACGAAACTGTGACTGACGACCGTGGTGGCCTGCCCTTACTAGCCCCAATGTCAGAAGTTGCTGGCCGTATGTCCATCCAAGCTGGCGCTATGGCATTAGAGAAATCTTCTGGTGGTCGCGGTATGTTACTGGGCGGCGTTCCAGGTGTTGAACCTGCTAAAGTCGTGATCATTGGCGGCGGTATGGTCGGTACTAACGCTGCACAAATGGCGGTTGGCATGGGTGCAGATGTGGTTGTACTTGACCGTAGCATTGATGCACTGCGTCGCTTAAATGTGCAATTCGGCTCTGCCGTAAAAGCCATTTACTCTACTGCTGATGCGATTGAACGTCATGTTATTGAAGCCGATCTTGTGATCGGTGGCGTACTGATCCCAGGTGCTGCGGCACCTAAATTGGTTACCCGTAGCATGATTTCACGTATGAAGCCGGGCAGTGCTATCGTTGACGTCGCAATTGATCAAGGCGGCTGTGTTGAAACTTCACACGCAACCACTCACCAAGATCCGACTTATATCGTTGACGATGTTGTGCATTACTGTGTGGCGAACATGCCAGGTGCGGTTGCTCGCACTTCCACTTTCGCACTTAACAATGCAACGCTACCGTATATTCTTAAGTTAGCGAACTTAGGCTATAAAGAAGCGCTGTTGCAAGACAAGCACTTACTCAATGGCTTAAACGTGATGCACGGTAAAGTAGTCTGTAAAGAAGTGGCTCACGCCCTGAACTTAGCGTTCACCTCTCCAGTTTCATTACTGGCATAAGCGTTTAATTAGCTTAAGCTTTCGATGTAACATTGCGTTTGCTTTACCTAGCAAATGATCCAAATCGGCCTCGACTCTGTTGAGGCCGATTTTTTATTGGCCAGAATCAAAGCCCAAGCATGCAAATCGATAATCACCCGTATCTAAACTTGTCTCGTGCTTTTGCTAGTGATGCCCTCTCAAGCTGTTTATTTCGCCGCAGTAAAGTAAAACTGACACTCTGAATACCAAAGCGCACTGACTCGATTAGCACAATCTAAAAGAATCGCCCTCCAACACTTTACCCCCACAGGTAAATTCCCTACAATCCTTGCAATTTGCTAAAGGCACGGAGATAAAAATGAGCCAGGTCAGACATTGTAACTTATTGATTTTGGGTTCAGGCCCAGCAGGATATACCGCAGCCGTTTATGCTGCGCGTGCTAATTTAAAACCTGTGATGATCACAGGTATGCAGCAAGGTGGTCAATTAACCACTACGACTGAAGTTGAAAACTGGCCAGGTGACGCGGATGACTTAACCGGTCCAGCGCTGATGGAACGTATGCAGAAGCATGCAGAAAAGTTCGATACTGAAATCTTGTTCGATCACATCAACGAAGTGACCTTAACCGAGCGCCCTTTCCGTTTGAAAGGCGATAACGGTGAGTACACCTGTGATGCGCTGATCATCGCAACTGGCGCTTCTGCCCGTTACTTAGGATTAGAATCAGAAGAAGCATTCAAGGGCCGTGGCGTATCAGCCTGTGCGACCTGTGATGGTTTCTTCTATCGCAATCAAAAAGTCGCTGTGATCGGTGGCGGTAACACTGCCGTTGAAGAAGCATTGTACTTAAGCAATATTGCCGCTGAAGTGCATCTGATCCACCGTCGTGACACCTTCCGCTCAGAAAAAATTCTGATCGACCGTCTGATGGACAAAGTTGCCAATGGCAACATCATTCTTCACTTAGATCAAACCATGGATGAAGTGGTTGGTGATGCTATGGGGGTGAACGGCCTGAAGATGAAGAGCACTAAAGATGGCTCGATCACTGACTTAGCCGTTGCTGGTGTGTTCGTCGCCATTGGTCACAGCCCTAATACAGGTATTTTTGAAGGCCAGTTGGAAATGAACCACGGTTATTTAAAAGTACAGAGCGGTTTGCAAGGTCACGCCACGCAAACCAGTATCGAAGGTGTTTATGCTTGTGGTGATGTGATGGACCAACATTATCGTCAAGCGATTACTTCTGCGGGCACAGGATGTATGGCCGCACTCGATGCAGAGCGTTATTTAGACGCTAAGAAGTAACTAGACTCAATTTTTCAACGAATAGCAGGCTTAGCCTGCTATTTTTTAGCCCAAAATTCTTAAGCGATTACAAAAAATTTTGTGAGTTTTCCAATCAGTACTGTTCACGCGTGCAGGTGTTTCTCCTTCACGATGCTTAATCTTGTACCAGTCAAATGAGCGCTTATAAGTGTTTAAGTAAATAATATCATTGGGTTAAGTCAAAAATCACGCACAAAAAAAGGGACCAAATGGTCCCTTCTCTACAGCAACAAACTAATTTCTTAGTTTAACGCTTCTTTTGCTTTTTCAACTAAAGTTGCAAATACAACTTTATCGAATACAGCGATGTCAGCCAAAATCTTACGATCGATTTCGATAGACGCCTTTTTCAGACCGTTGATGAAACGGCTGTAAGACAGACCATTTTGACGAGCAGCAGCATTAATACGTGCAATCCAAAGTTGACGGAATTGACGTTTTTTCTGACGACGGTCACGGTAAGCATATTGACCAGCTTTAGTTACTGCTTGAACAGCAACACGGTAAGTACGGCTACGAGCGCCATAATAACCTTTAGCCAGTTTTAAAACTTTCTTGTGACGAGCACGAGCGGTTACACCACGCTTAACTCTTGGCATTTTCTAATCTCCTAAATTAAGCGTAAGGTAATTGACGCGCGATTGCTGGAACGTCAGCTTTTGCAACTAAACATTTAGCACGTAAATGACGTTTACGTTTAGTGCTTTTTTTCGTCAAAATGTGACGTAAGTGTGCTTGCTTGCGCTTGAAACCATTAGCGGTTTTCTTAAAACGCTTCGCTACACCCTTGTCTGTTTTCATTTTAGGCATTTCTAAAACTCCGCATTGGGATGTTTAATAAAAAGCAAGGCGAGCAAAGGCCATAGACCTTCGCTACTTTAAGTTTTGCCCTACTTATTTCTTTTTAGGCGCTAGCACCATAATTGCTTGTCGGCCTTCCATTTTCGGGAAAGATTCAACAACCGCATACTCGTCCAAATCAGCCTTGATACGGTTCAATAGATCCATACCTAGGTTTTGGTGTGCCATTTCGCGACCTCGGAAACGCAGCGTAATCTTCGCTTTGTCCCCGTCTTCCAGAAAACGTATCAGGTTGCGTAGTTTTACCTGATAGTCGTTTTCGTCAGTTCCAGGACGGAATTTAATTTCCTTAACCTGAACCTGCTTTTGCTTCTTCTTTTGTTCCTTGGCTGACTTAGCCTTATCAAAAAGGAACTTACCGTAGTCCATAATGCGACATACTGGAGGTTCAGCATTTGGGCTGATTTCTACTAGGTCTACACCTGCTTCATCTGCCAAATTCTGAGCATCTCTGATGCTTACCACACCAATAGCTTCACCATCAATGCCTGTTAAACGTACTTCTGGTACGCCTGTGATTTCTTCATTGATTCTATTAGGGGCTGGCTGACGCCCTGCTGTTTTTTTGATCTTTATGACCTATTCCTCCAACAATTTGAGACTACGGAGCGAAATCTGTTGATGGATTTTAGTGGCGAAATCTTCAAGTCGCATCTTACCTAAATCGATACCATCACGGGTACGCACCGCTACTTCCTTATTTTCCATTTCTTGATCGCCAACGACCAACAAATAAGGGACACGCCTTAAGGTGTGCTCGCGTATTTTAAAGCCTATTTTCTCATTCCTCAAGTCAAAAGACGCTCGAATACCTTGTTCTTTGAAGAATTTTACGACTTCTTCAACATAATCAGCCTGTTTATCGGTGATATTCATCACGACAACTTGCATTGGGGCTAACCAAGTTGGGAAACGTCCTGCATATTCTTCTATCAAGATACCCAAGAATCGTTCCAAAGAGCCTAAAATAGCGCGATGGATCATCACAGGGGTCTGACGGCTGTTATCTTCGGCAACATAAGTTGCACCAAGACGGCTTGGCAACGCATAATCGAGCTGCACAGTACCACATTGCCACGCTCGGTCCAAACAATCGTGTAAAGTAAATTCGATTTTTGGTCCGTAGAACGCGCCTTCACCTGGCAAAATAGTGAATTCAATATTATTGTCACGCAGAGCTTGCTTAAGCGCTTCTTCCGCTCTGTCCCACATCGCATCGTCACCGATACGTTTTTCTGGGCGAGTCGACAGTTTCACCACGATATTTTCAAAGCCGAAGGTGGCGTATGTATCGTAAACCATCTGGATACAAGCACTCACTTCCTCTTGAACTTGACTGTCAGTACAGAAAATATGGGCGTCGTCTTGGGTAAAGCCACGTACGCGCATTAATCCGTGTAACGAACCAGAAGGTTCATTACGGTGACAGCAACCAAACTCAGCCATACGTAATGGCAGGTCGCGGTAAGATTTCAACCCTTGGTTGAAGATCTGCACGTGGCCTGGGCAGTTCATTGGCTTGATAGCATATTCGCGGTTTTCACTGCTGGTCGTGAACATGGCTTCTGAGTATTTATCCCAGTGACCAGAACGTTCCCACAACACGCGGTCCATCATTAATGGGCCTTTCACTTCTTGGTAAGTGTATTGGTTTAACTTACGGCGAATGAATCTTTCTAATTCGAGGAAGATGCTCCAACCGTCGTTGTGCCAGAACACCATACCCGGTGCTTCTTCTTGCATGTGATACAAGTCGAGCTGCTTACCGATTTTACGGTGATCACGCTTAGCCGCTTCTTCAAGACGGGTTAAGTGTGTGCTCAAGGCTTTTTTGTCAGCCCAAGCAGTACCATAGATACGTTGCAACATCTTGTTTTCTGAGTTGCCACGCCAGTAAGCGCCAGCAATGCTCATTAATTTGAAATGTTGGCAGAAACGCATGTTAGGTACGTGCGGTCCACGACACATGTCTGTGTATTCTTCGTGATGATACAGCGCAGGCGTCGCGTCTTTGCTGATGTTTTCATCCAGAATGGCAATCTTATAATCTTCGCCGCGCGCAGCGAATGTATCGCGCGCTTCTTGCCAGCTAACCACACGTTTTACAACGTCATAGTTAGTTTTTGCCAGTTGAAGCATGCGCTTTTCTAAGGCGTCGATGTCATCTTGAGTCAACTTGTGCTCAAGGTCGATATCATAGTAGAAGCCGTTATCGATAACTGGACCAATCGCCATCTTGGTTTCTGGCCACATTTGCTTAATCGCGTGACCTAATAAATGTGCGCAAGAATGGCGAAGAATTTCAACACCTTCTTCGTCTTTGGCGGTAATGATTGATAGCTCTGCATCGGTTTCAATGAGATCGCAAGCATCTTTTAATTCGCCATTAACACGGCCAGCGATACAAGCTTTCGCTAAACCTGGGCCAATATCGGCGGCAACATCGAGGGTCGATACAGCATGAGCAAACTCGCGTTTGCTACCATCGGGAAGTGTAATTACAGGCATGAAATGTCCTTTCCAGTGGTGACCCACACGTAGGGCCACTTGGTTTTAGTTAGTGTAAGAGAAATGCTCGCTAGGTTAAGACAGTACAGGAGTCTTAGCCGCCTTGCGTAGCAGGGCGTTTATTCTAAGGGATTGTAGCTAAAAGGCGCAAGCATATTGGCCAGAATTGGGATTGAAAGCAAAAAGCAAATTCATGATTTTGCAGTGTCTTGGTAACTTAGCGGTCATCTAACTCCCCTATTCTGGCGCCAGTTTATTAGCCATCACTGAAAACATGACAAGGGAGTTGATATGTTGAACTGCATTCTACTGGCTGTGGCACTCACGAACACAGCCGCCGCTTTACCTGAGCCGCAGCATATAAGTGCAAACGAACCTCAGATCGATACTCAAGTATTACTCGTTGATATTAAAAGTGAGCTTGAGCTACAGATGCAGCGTTTAACGCTGGATATTACCCAAAATGCCCGCGATGGCGTGTTACACAGTAGCGAAATGGAAGGGTTAGTCACGGTTAAGGACTAAATGCTAAAAGTGTTGTTGATCAATTAAGCAAAGTATTTAACCAGAAGGTCTATCATGCTGCCTTTTGAGACCGACTTCGTCTAAGTCAGCGCACTGCACTCTGCTGTATACTCAAATAGGAAGCACTTAAATAGAGGCACTCGAATAGGACGCACATAAACACAGCACTCAGGTTTGCAAAACCAACGTACTGAACAATAGGTGCGATGTACAAACTAAGTGCGAGATGTGCTGATTGAACTGAGCGATTCGCTCTATTCTATTGGGGCTCTGCTCTATTGTGGCTTTCTTCTATTAGCTATAAGGAGTTGCACCATGAGAGTCATGAACAAAATTATTGCTTGTCCCCACTGCGGGCACCATCAAGATATCAGTATCGATGCCAGCTGCGGAGATCAAGATTATTACGATGATTGCCGAATTTGTTGTAATCCCATTCACTTACGCTTACATATCGACGAATTGAGACGTACCGTTGAGCTGTATATCGACTCAGACGACGAGCAAATTTATTAAACGAGATTGCACTAAAGGCTGCATGTCACGAGACTAACGTGCTTGTTCGTTAAAACGCCTGGCCAGCACGCGCTCGACTGTGTCGACGATAACTTGCGTTTGGCTATCGATCTCAATATTGAGTTCATCACCCACTTTATACTGACTTAAATTGGTCAGCTTTAGGGTTTCAGGAATTAAGTGCAACTTAAAGCCGGAGTCACTCACCTCGCCTACCGTTAAGCTGCAGCCGTTAACGCCAGCAAAACCTTTATAAAAAATGTAATCCATCCATTTAGGCTCAATGCCCAGTGTCAGATCATAATGCTGTTCTGTATGGCTAATATCGACGACTTTAGCCTTGGTATGAATATGGCCAGAGAGAATGTGCCCACCAATTTCACTACCGAAAGTTAACGAACGCTCAACATTAACGCTTTGACCTATCGACAAATTAGCCAGATTCGTCAGTCGCAAGGTCTCTTCCACTACGTCGAAAAATACCCTATCATCAACCACCTGAGTCACAGTAAGACATACCCCGTTATTTGCCACACTTGCACCAATCGCAAGTCCCTCATGCAAATCAGGTTCAAATGCTACCTCAAGGGTATTTAGGCCATCTTTCTTATGTATTGCGACCACCTCGCAGGTGGCTTGTACTATACCTGTAAACATTTTTTGCTCGCTTAATCGTTAAAGGCTGTATTTATGAATCATTCAGGCTATCAAGCCAAACGTTTAATCCAATTGGCGCTGCCGGTGCTAATAGCTCAGGTCACTCAGACCATGATGGGCTTTATTGATACCGTTATGGCGGGTCGTGTTAGTGCGGTCGATATGGCCGCTGTTGCGGTCGGCACTAGTCTTTGGTTACCCGCTATTCTGTTCGTCCAAGGTTTGCTGATGGCTTTTACACCTTTATTTGCCCACTACAATGGAGCGAATAATCAAAAAGCCATCCAACCTTTGGCCTTTCAAGGGGCCTATCTTGCCATCATTGGCGGGATTGGCGTGATGATTTTCCTCGCATCAGCGCCCTTTGTACTTGGCCATATGGATTTAGAACCCGAATTATACCGCTTAACCATTGGATATCTCGACGGTATTTTATGGGGCGCGCCCGCATTTGTGCTTTACCAAGTACTACGAGGCTGCAGTGAAGGGATTTCTTATACGTTACCTACAATGGTCATTGGCTTTGTCGGCTTAGCGGTGAACATACCCGCCAACTACATCTTTATTTACGGACACTTTGGCGTACCTCCGATGGGTGGTGCAGGCTGCGGTATTGCTACTGCCTTGGTTTTTTGGGCCATGCTGATTGCCATGACTATTTATATGCAAGTACATAAGAAATTTGCAGCCTTAGCTCCTTTCAGTAAATTTCATCGTCCTGACTTTGAAACGATGAAAAAAATGACCAAACTCGGTATGCCGATAGCAATGGCGCTGTTTTTTGAAGTGAGTTTATTTGCCATTATTGCGTTGTTACTCGCCCCATTAGGTGCAACTGTGGTGGCAAGTCACCAGATAGCACTGAACTTTTCTGCGATTGTATTTATGCTGCCGTTGTCTATTGGTATCGCAGTATCGATTCGAATTGGCTATTACTTGGGGCGCGATCGTGCTGATATTTCTGCAGTGGTCGCCAAAGTGGGTTTATGGTTAGCGCTATCCCTTGCATTATCAACTGCAGTCTTGACCGTCATATTTAGATTCCAAATTGCAGAGCTTTATAATGGTGATCCTGAAGTGGTCGCTTTAGCCGGCAGCTTGATGTTAATGGCGGCACTGTATCAATTATCGGATTCAGTCCAAGTGGTAGCCGCCGGAGCCCTACGTGGTTATAAAGATACCCGCAGTGCCTTTTATATCACGCTGTTTTCCTATTGGGGCATAGGTATGTCACTCGGCTATACCTTGGCTTATACGGATCATATCGTTCCTGCCATGGGCGCACACGGTTTTTGGACCGGATTGATTGCAGGTCTCACCTCGGCGGCGCTGCTATTTTTCATTCGACTGCGTTACATCCAAAAACATGGTGTGCATTTAAGCCTGATTGAAGGCGACAGTGTGCATCACTAATCGGATAGGCAAGATTTAAAGCAACGGCGAGCATTAAGCTCGCCGTTTTGTTTATGTCTTAGTGGTTTGACGTGCTCAGTAAGTCTAACTTGCCGTTATATCAACAACTTTGTTGAAACACTGGGCAAGTTGCACAGCAATTCACCATTTGACGATAATTTTGATTTTTTTGCTTGCCAGCCCTGCACTATGCCCCTAATATAGCGCTCGTTCGAAGGCGCAATGCTTTTGAATAGCAAGTTAATATTTACGATGCACCCGTAGCTCAGTTGGTTAGAGCACTACCTTGACATGGTAGGGGTCGGTGGTTCGAGTCCACTCGGGTGTACCACTCTATTCACAGAGTCTAAAAAGTGAAATTCAAACAGTGCACCCGTAGCTCAGTTGGTTAGAGCACTACCTTGACATGGTAGGGGTCGGTGGTTCGAGTCCACTCGGGTGTACCATTTCTTGCTTTATCTCCATTTGTCCTAATTCCTATATAATTACTACAAGTTGTCTCTCTTCATCTTTAAAATTTCTTTTTAAATTTAAAAATGTTGTTAATGCCGATTTGTGTTGGCGGATTAAGCCTTTGGGCTCAGGGAGATATCCATTACAATGAAGTTCATTTTGAGTCCGTGAAACAGATATTCAGCCTATGCCTAAGTCTCATACCCACATGCACCAACATTTGCAGATGCCACATTCGCGGGTCGATCTTCACACGTTGGCGCATCAACTTGCCTTCGAGCAAGTGACCATTATTGGCAATGCTTCTGGCAATTGGCAGCCAGCTTCTACTGGCACGACATTTATCTTCAACGGCACTCAATGGAATGAGAAAAGTAACCCAAATAATCAGATAGTGAATATCGCTAATGGCGGTTTTGCAGAATCAAAATATGCTTTTGTGGTACAAGGTCACCCGCAAAGTGATTTGCTTACCCAAGCTTTGACACAAGTTGCGATTGAATTAACGCCTCAGCTTGGCTGCTGGCCTTCATCTGGCTTAACCACAATCGTGTTGATGCAGCAGTTGTCTCAGCATGTGCAAGTGCAGCGTATGTCGCTGTTTCCGAGTTTAGCAAGGCCTAATGATTTACCACTTGAAGACCACTTACCTTGTATGGTGCATAACTGGCTAGGCGAGCGGCGGATTGCGCAGACGTTCGCGCCCGCACTCGACTGGCGGGAGTTCACTCTGCCACCGGTTTATCTAGCAAATTTTCCTGCAACAGACAAAGCGCGTGGATCCCAAGCTTCGCTGGTGATTAACTCGGGCAACCCCTTTGATTTACTTGCGTGTTTACAAGAATCAAACCCATCGGCAGATATTCCACATTCCGCAAACAACATACAACTCGATTGGCTGATTGCGCTGGCTCATACGCCTATCGACGTTTGGCTGAAATATGCAGATTTTAAACAAGTCATCAATTCCGAAGCATTATTTTTTAATCACATGCCAGAATCAAAACCCAGCTATTGGTATTTAATGGATACTCAGGCGTCCCAATATCTGGATGCCATCCGCCACAGTTTGGCCTATTGCTGGCAAACACTTTCGACTAAGCAAAACGGCACGACTCACACCATCACTTATCGTTAATTCGTTAATTCAGTTTCTAATTTGACGACTCGCCAACTAAGCTTGTACTCGCATCACACTGCCATTTGCCGTGTTTTTGACGTACTTTCAAAAGCTTAAATCAGCCGAGCGGATGTTTACTCAATGCCATTCCTAACGGCTCGAAGTAATTGATCAAAGCTTGGAATATCACTTTTCTGTGGGCTTCATCGGGATAAGCCCCCTCCTTCGCCATTGCTGAAAAGCGTGTCCCTGACACTAAATACGGATTCGAAATATCATCATAGGATTCAATACAGGCTTCAAATGCCCGCGCCATTATTTCAGTTGGCCGTGCGAAGTACTGCATTCCATGTTTTTTATCTAAGGCAATCGCTCGGCGCACATAATCATGGGGCTCATCGCCATCACCACTCAAAAACGTCACCTTGAAGATCTCCGATAACCGTGCATTCAGTGGATGTTCTATGATGGGCAGATCCGATAACCAAAGATCGCTCGCGCATTGAAAGCGCTTAGACGAAGATTTGAAGGACTTAGCGGCAATATAGTGGTCAAACGCGTGCCAAAATTCGTGGGCTAAAGCGCCAGCGCCGGCATTTTTTGCCAAGGCCAATTCCCGAGTCGCGGGCGCATAATGGGCCTGTACGCCCTTTTGACCGCCATGGCCAAAGGCCAGACTCACGGTTTCCCGCAGCCCTAACGTCAAAGGTGGCAGCTTTAAGATAAAGGCCAGATCGGCGAGTGAATCAAACACCAGAACCGCAGCAAGGCGCGATTCATCCCGCGTAACCCAGCGGCCAACGCGCACATGGCTAAACCCAAAGGTTTGTTTAACATCAAGAAATGTCACCTGCTCACCAAATCGATAATCGGGTCCATGGCGGGTATATTGCTGATTGATTAACACGGTTTCCCTTGAAGGCTAAAGCAATGTGGACTGATATGGCGGCTATTTTAGGTGAAAAACCAAAGGAACAAAACGCCGTTTTGAGTGCAAAACTAAGTTAAGCGAATGCGTGATAGTGTGATGAGTACTGTTCCCGCTAAGCGTGTTTCTTTTTTTGGATTAGCGCTGGTTTTTGTCAACTTTGAGTTTTATTCTTGGATTAGCGACACGCTGGGCTAGCGGCTCAGTCTTAGTTACACACGGATGACTGGCGCCATGCACAAATAATATACAATTTACTCAGCTAGGCTGGTTACCCGTTAACGTCACATCGTCCCATATCACCACGCGATTTCGCCCGAGGGTTTTAGCTTGATAGAGCGCTTTATCCGCCTCGGCCACCAGCTTTTCAGCATCCGAGCGACACTGACTTCCGGTTCCCACGGGCAATGCAACCTGCTCCACATCTGCAATATCAGTACTGTTATCAATGCTATGGCGAATAATCACAGGGGTTAAGGCGCTGACCCCTGCTGAAAACTGATATTGAAAATCAGCCACGATTGCAGAAATGTCTTCATTGGCAAGGGATGACATCATCCGCGTCACGGTTTTCTGGGCCGCATCAACTGTGGTCTCTGGCAGTAATAGAGCAAACTCTTCACCGCCTAAGCGGCCAAAAATATCGTAGGGACGGGTTCGGGCGCTGATGAATTGGGTAAAATGCTGCAATATCTTGTCACCGACTTGATGACCATAGCGATCATTGACGAGTTTAAAGTTATCGATATCCATCATCACTAGGCATAATGGCAACTGTAAGCGACTCAAGCGTTTGATTTCGTGCTCTAACTGCTGAAAAAAGTGCCGCCGATTGGCAATCCCCGTTAACTCATCGGTGAGCGCGAGGCGATTTAATTCAGTCTGCGCATTCCTAAGGGCAAATTCGACCTGTTTTAACTGGGTGATATCCGTGCAAACAATCACCATATCGCCATTGTGATAAACCTGTTCAGAGAGTTGTAACCAGCAGCCATCCACCAGATCCACTTCAAAACGTCTAAAAGCCGATTTACGTTGATGCGCATGAATAAGCTCGAGCCATTCCTCTATGGTTTCATGCTCAATTTTCGGTCCCTGTTTATGGGTAAAGGCAAAGCGCATCATGTCGTCAAAATGCTTGCCGACCATGTCTTGATCAACAAAACCAAACATTTTCGCAAAGGTATTATTATAAAAGATAAAATGATTATGTTTGTCTAACACTGCTAGACCATTCTCGCTCAGCCGCAAAGCTTCCGTTAAAAATGGGTAAACCAATTCAAGGGGTTTCTTATCCATCGGCCTTCCTAGCAGTGACACATTTAAAAAATAACTTAGATATGTTTAGCGTAGCAGTGTTCTAAGCAGTTCACCGCGCTTATACCTTGGATAACACATTAACTGCAAAGATATTTGCAGTATTTCAGTACCAATTAGATGAAGCCAGTAAATCGTATTTAAATATAACATTCAATATGTTGATGATTTAGTCTTTTATCGCTAATTTGCTGAGAAAGACTTCGGCACTAAAAGGTTTCTGCATGAAATGCACCTCAGGAAATGACGCTAATTCGGGAATATCATCGCAGTCATTCGCGGAGAGCAAAAAGAAACGACACTGATGTTCAATAGGGCTATTACTCTCCAGGCTTTGTAATACTTGCTGCATCAGCCTGACCAATTGTAAACCGTTCATTCCTTGTAAACGGTAATCCACAATGACAATGTGTGGCAAATGGTTAACCAACATCTTCAGTGCTTGCTCTGTATTATCAGTACTGAAGGTTTGAAAATGATAGTGCTCCAGCATGGCGCGACAAATTTCAAGATTAAACAGATTGTCATCTATGATCAGCACCTTTTGTTGATCATATTGAAGTGTTAATCGTTCTTTCACAGCGCTGAGCTGACAGGGGAAATGCAGTAACACTGTGGTGCCTTTGCCCTTTTGACTGCGTAGCCTAAAGCGACCGCCAATTTGCTCAAGCAATCGATTGCACGTATAGAGGCCGAGTCCCATACCCGATGTCGCAGCAATGTGTGAGTTAGCGGCGTGCATAAAAGGATCGACTAAAGCGCGCTGCGCCTCCTTTGACATACCATCACCAAAATCGCGGATCAGTACCCTAAGCATAGGACGCTGAATTTCAACATTTGTTTTAAGGTGTAGGTCAATATAACAATGCACTTCGCTACCTGTGCTGTATTTAAACGCATTATTGATAATGTTGGTCATGAGCTGGAATAACTTAGTCCCATCAAGCTCAATAAACGTAGGTAAAGACTTATTTACTTTAATGTGCAAACGTTTGCCAGAGGTTGCACTAAACGCATGATAATAGTCCTGAATATTACCCACATACTCATGTAAATTTACCGAATGTAAGTTCAGTGTTAATTGCCCTGCTTCTGCCTTGCTGTAATTTAAGGTATTTTCAGCAACCGAATAGAGTAAGTTGGCAGACCAAGCCATTTTATCGATGATTTTGTCCAGTTCCTCCGGTTGTGACAGGGCTTTTTTTAACATGCGACTATAGCCAAGAATGGCATTGATTGGGGTACGAATTTCATGATTAATGCTCGAAAGCACGGCTAGTTTAGCGCGGTTATCGAGCTTGATTTGCTCCACAATACGCTGATTCTTAGACTTAAAGTACAAAAGGAAGGACAGCACTATCCCAAGGCCTGCAATCAGTAAGATGATCACGATAAGCTCGATAACTTCCTTTTGCGGCACTT
The DNA here is from genome assembly GCF_031931965.1 of Shewanella sp. SP2S2-6. Lineage (NCBI taxonomy): Bacteria > Pseudomonadati > Pseudomonadota > Gammaproteobacteria > Alteromonadales > Shewanellaceae > Shewanella > Shewanella sp. SP2S2-6. Next base: position 30,923 of record NZ_JAUOEQ010000024.1, read on the forward strand.
GATATTGTACCTGTAAATTTACCCGGGTTTGATACTCGGGAATGGCTAAGGTTTGGCTATCAGAGTAATTGAATAATGAAAATAGGCCACTGGCTAACTTATGATGACAGGATGAGCTTTGCAAAAACGACTGCTCAAATGACTGTTCAAATTGATAGGTAATACAAACGCCCTGCTCTTGCTCAATTCGCGCGAGTATCCGCGGATGAGAAATGGCATAGACGAGATAAGGCATATTAGGCTCATCAATCTCCACCACTGCCAAAGTGTAATCGGCAAGGCTCGCCTTAAGTTCTCCTTTAAGATTCTTGACTAACTCAATCTGTTTAAGCTCAGTAGCCATCGTTTTATCTGAGATATAGGCCAGTTCAAGACTGGGGGTCAGCGTAAAAGCGACGGCAGATTTGATTTTAAGTAAATCCTTGGCAAAAATCTCAAACTCCTGTGACGTCACCTCGCTCGATGCGTGAAAAAAAGATTTCAGCGCATCCAACATGATCTTATGTTGTAAGAACATATCCCGCGAGGAAGTAAAAACCGCCTGCGCTTTTTTATCGTAAATAGCGTCAAACTCATACAGCGAGTGGGACAAGGTTAGCCACAGCACTAATATTGTGACCCATAAGCCACTGAACATATTGATGCAAGCACTGTATTTAACGCTCATTGGCGTAATCCATTACGGCATTAAGTAAATCGTTTAGCTGATGTTTGAACTGTTCACGCTCGCAAGAATTAGCCATAGGCACGGTATTCTTAAGCTGCAAATAGCGAGCAATCCCCACGAATTGATGTGTTAGGGCCTCGATACTGTCATTGGACTTACATTTTTCTAGCTCGAGTCGCATACGCTGCAACTCTGCGATAAGTGTTGATCGCAGTCGCGATTGCTGTTCTTGGCTGTATTGCTCAAAAAATGTCGATAAGGCCAGTGTTAACTCATTATTAATTGTTGACTTAGTATCCATGGGTTAGGCATTCCCTATTGTATTGCGCTATCCAATCAATAAGATAACGACCTTCAATTGGCGGGCTATATAAATAGCCTTGGGCAACATCGCAGCCTAGTTCAGAAAGAATCGTTTCTATTGCACTTGTCTCAACGCCTTCAGCAACCACCTTTACGTGCATCTTCTGCGCAAGTGCTATGGTGGACTCCACAATGAGATAATGTTGGTGATTAATATCCATATCGGAGACAAAACTTTTATCAATTTTAATTTCTTTAAAGGGAATCGCATCGAGGCGATCATAAGTGGAATAACTTTTACCGAAATCATCGAGGGAAATATCGATATTGTTGATGATCAGCCGTGCAATTGAGTTAAGCACTCTATCTTGATTGATGATCTCTTGTGATTCAGTGAGCTCTAAAATCAAATGGATGTGTTTATGCTCACGGCCACATTCGATGATGAATTCAATCAGTTCATCGCAAGTCAAATCATCCGCGGTAATGTTAATCGACAGCGCAAACGCCGTCAGTAAAGGTTGACGCGACCAACATTGCAACGCCTGGGAAATGACCATCCGCGAGAACAGGCTATTCAGCCCCTGTTGATTAACCAGTGGCAAAAAAACGTCGGGATAAATATAGCCATTGGATCGATCGCAAAGCCGCGATAGCACTTCAAAACCCATGATTTCCTTGGTCCTGAGGTTAATCTTAGGTTGATAGCACAGAATTAATTGTTCATCTTTAAGCAATTGCCGCACATTGATATTGGCCGCCCTGTTTTGCACGACCAACTGATGTTGATGTGAATGATGTCTATCCGAAGAAACGTCTAACAAAGGCGTTAAAATATCATTCACATTGATAGGCTTAGCAAATACCCCCAATAAGTTGAGTCTGAGGCCTGTGATGATATTGTCCACCAGCTCTAGAGTCCGCTTATCCGAGGAGCTGATAACCGCGATCGGTATAGCGGCAAAACGGGGCTCAGAGGCCAACATATTGATCACTGCGATCCCATCTCCTTGGTCCATCTTGAGATCTATGATGATTAAATCAAGCACCACTTCGATGCCGATGAGCAGTTCAATACCTTGATTACCGTTACAGGCTTCAAAAATCTGCACATTATCCTCAGCTAAATACTTATGGATATCGGCTTTCATGGTTTCTCGAATAAAGCGCTGATCATCTATGATGAGAATATTCATATCGTAGTCTCTAACTGCATGAAAAAAATGGGATCGATCGTTTGGGATTTTGATGAAGGTATGACGGAAAGCTTGAGCAGATTGCGATTCGCCATCACCTCTGTGCGACTGCAGAAAAACGAATAGTTTTTTATCGGTTTCGAGCGACCTTCTATCGTTCTCACTTTGAAAATGGGTAACTTAAATTGCGTTAGCTTTCGTTTTAATGACTCATCACAGATATTAAAACTTAAAAACTTGAGTGAGCGACTCGTCGCCAATTCATTGAGATAAACAGACATCATGTAGTTTTCAATATAGGGAGTCACACCAAAGGAGGAGAACACCATCAAGGTGTCTGGTAAGGCTTGGCTGTTATGATTAATCACTTCGAATAAGTCCACCTCATCATTCATAAATTCGAGAGCAATTTTGCCCTGAGTGCGACAAAAAAGACTATGTCCGACAATCTGCTCACCCAAGCTAAACGCAACGACTAGAGAAAGACCGTGGAAAAAAGGTTGAGATAACTTACGGCTCACAAAGGATAAACGCGGATTACTTTCATAAACCAAACTGAGTTGCAGCAAAGCCATGAAGTTATGATGGTGGCTCTCGATAAATTCGACTCGATAAGGCGTGTTGCGGTAGTACGGATGATCACTGCGTTCTATGTTGGACTCAAAAAGGTTAATCAAGGCTAAGCCTTCGTTGATAAACTTTTTATCCTCCCGATAAATATCAAAGAGTTCAGAACCAAATATTTCAACAATTTCAGACTGTTTTGCAAGGGATGGGATGTTAACCCCTCGCTCCCAACGGCTAATCGTGATGGAGTTAAGGTATCGAACAGACAGCTTTTCTGCCTAAGCAAACCACATAAATCTTCTTGGGAAAGGCTATTTTCAGTGCGGGTGTGTTTTAAGAAATTGGAGAATGTCTGTGCACTGGTTTTGTTTTGATAGGAGATAGGTGTACAAATCATATCGCGTTCCATCTGTTTTTTTTACTTTATCTAGCAGCTCCATATATGTCGTATGGTCGATGTCATCTATTGGCTCTGGATGCCTATATGTATAAGTAATCCAAATGCGCTTAAGTCCTTCGATGAAATAAAGTCCAGTGATTTTTTCGTCACTCACCACTCAGTTGCTCCATTTCAGCTTAATGTTCACCACGATTTTGCAATAGGAAAGTGAGTATAAATGGCATTGTTTATCTGAGACCATGGCACAGTCAAAATAGCAACAATAAAAAAGTGTCTAGTCATTCATTCGGTAAAATCATTGCCATAATCACTCATCACTCACTCAATGAAATAACAGTTCAGCAAGCTTACCCCTTATAAGCCTTATGCAATAATCATTAAGGGTGAAATTGATTAGTTATGCGCTAAACATTCAAACCTAACACTATAACGCCGATAATTTTCTCACCCAACATCGTTTTTTAGGCATAGTTATTCATGCTTTGAATAAGCAAAGATCAAAATTACGTTTGGGAATACAAGCAGGATAGCGTTTTGTTTAAGCCAGCCAGCTGCGAAAATAGGTGGGCAATTGGCCTGTCCAGCGTTTAAAAGAACGCCTGAAATTACTGGCGTCACTGAATGACAGTGAGTTTGCAATCGTGTGGGCGTCTTGCGAAGGTGTGGCTAAATAATAAAGCGCTTTGATTAAACGGGTTTCATCGGCGAGTTGGCCAAAGCTTAAATCCATCTCGGCCAAGCGACGCTTTAAGGTCGCTGGGCTCATCATTAGTTTTTCTGCCATTTCTGGCAAACTTAAGTTATCCCGCATCAGCGACAAACGAATGCCCGCCGCCAGTCCGAGTCTATATTCACTGGCAAACAGTGTGTAGCGCGGCGATTGAAAGTGACTTTGGCGCGAAATGACAGCATGAGTCACAGCATGGCGTGTAGCTTGTGATTCAACGCTGCTGGCGATCTGCTGCGCATATAACAGCGGTTGCTGCATAAAGGCTTTTGCCATCGAGACTCGACACAGCGGCGCATCGAAACTAATGTCTGTGCCGAAGTACTTATAATATTGGGCGATATTCTGTGGCGTCTCGTAGGGAAAGCTCATACTGCCACGCCAACCCTGCCCCATCAATTGTTTACAACTGGCGACCAATGACGACAGGCTTAACTCAATAAAGAACTGTCTATGCCGCTGAGTGCCTAAATCGAGACTCAGTAAAAAATGCCATTCTTTGTCACCCTGCCAACGCCAGCACTGTAACCAAGGCTGAGTGAGCCAATGAAATTGATACCAAAATAACCCAAGTTCATTGAGATCCCGCGCGCATAACATCCCCGCAGTTAGCGCGCCACTTTGGGATGGCAGCCATAATTGCCCAAGTAAAAAGCTTAAGTCGCCACTTGGCCACAGTGATAAACCATTATCCACCAGTCTGAGTAATTGTTTCGGGCTAATGCTATGGCCAGGTTTGCGGATATCTGCACTGAAAATCCCCGTACCACGCAGTAATTTGTCGCAATCCAGTCCCCTTTGCTTAAATAAGCCCACAAGGCTCGCCACCAGCAGTTGGCTGTCGATACACTTATCTTGCCAAGTGGCTAGGGCTCTCATTTATCGCGGCTCATGAAACGCGCTGACTGTCGTGGTTTGCGGGTTTGATGGCTGACGGTTTAACTTTTGCTGTGACATTTTTTCATTGAGTAATTTGAGTAATGCCTGCGCTTCATCCTTAAGCGGTCGTTTTGTTGGTTCACTGCTCAGTTTATCCACAACCATCTTGGGAGATGGCAAAGCCCACACCACTGAAACCTCGCAGCCCAGTGCTGTAATGCCATACTGTAACTGCTCCGCCATGGTACTGACCCAAGGTGCGATTGCACCATTGAGCAAAATGATAAAACGATCGCCAGCATAACGGCAGACCAAATCTTGACTTCTTAGCTGGGTACTTAACCACTGGGCGACATCGGATAACAGTTTATCGCCCTCTTTTGCACCTTGAAGTTGGTTATATTGATGAAAATAATCGATATCAAGCATGATCAGCCCAAAGGGTTGCTGCTGCGCCAGTTGCTTTAGCAAGTGGTGCTCGAAGGCTTTCGCATCGTTCAATAAGGTTAGGCCATCGGTCAGATGGTGTTGGCGATAGAATTGCTCGCGGGTTTGTAATTGACGGTTGACGACGGCTTGCTCGTCACGCCACAGCCAAAGCCCGCAAGTTAGAATGAGTAGACCAATCGGCGTTGGCATCTTTTCAAACCAGTTATACACGGGCAGCGTTTTAACGATAAAAATTTCATCGAGTAAATCTAAATAACAACCTAAACAATAACTTGCCAGACCTACCACCAGTAAGTTGGTTACGCGCCCCGATGGACGAGCCGAAACAATCACCATCAACCAACACATGCCCAGCACAAACAAGGCTCCTTCGGTGGCGATATCGAGCCAATCAACTTGAGGAATGGCTTTCGCAGGCGTGTTCTGCCACAGCAGTAGCGGCACGATAAAGATGATCAACAGACTTAAGCCATACACACAGGCCAGTCGCAGCGATTTCACGGGATAATGCAAGAGCTCACCTTTTGATTTTGTTGTGCAGAATGGAGTGGGAATTCACCCTATTGGCACCGCAAGCTAACCCAGTTTTATGACAAAAAGGTGACGTACGGTTTAGCGTGATTGCGGCAAATTAGCTCAACCACTTTGGGATTTTACGGCTATTTGTCGGCTATTATACTGGCAACGCTTGCTCACCTTTACGGACTCTCACACTAAATACTCATGCAAGTAATTGGTTTAAAATATTTAAATCAGTAATAGAACATTTAAATACACAAGCCCTTCCCTAGTGTTTTTGCTGCTAAGCCCACTGTGATAAGCGTCTTTTTAGCTCACGCTCTCGCAAAAAGTCGCTATTAAGCGGCGTTTGAGGGCAAGTTTGCCCCATTTACAAAATCCCGTCACAAATCTGACATTAACCTGCCCTAACGTTGCCGCTATTGAATGTTTCCAGTGACTAAAAACACAGATTCAAATCCGTGACGCCATGTTGCAACTCATGTAGCGATGCAGCGATGTAGCGACCGAGGATAACTGGCCGTCACGGATATCACTCGCGTACCAACAAAATAATAGGAAGTTAATATGCAATTTCGTACGCCGTTATCGGCCATCACCCTTGCCATTGTGGCCGCCGGATTCAGCGCTAATGTCCTCGCCGTGGGTAAACTCGAAGGTCAGGTTCGTGACAAAAATAGCCAGCAACCCTTAGCTGGCGCGAGTGTCACTATCAAAGAGCTTAATCTGAGCCAACAGGCTGGCCGTGATGGTCGCTACTTCTTTGTCGGCATTAATGACGGCAATTACACTCTGGTGGTCAATTACCTCGGCGCTATGCCGATGGAGCACAAGGTCCAGATTGCCGATAAGCAAACGACCCAGCAGGATGTCAGCCTAAGCAGCAAAGATGTTGAGCACATTATGGTGGTCGGACAGCAAGGCGCCTTGAGCAAATCCATGAACCGTCAACGCGGTGCGGATAACGTGCTCAATGTGGTGAGCGCGGATGTACTGGGGAATTTCCCCGACAGCAACATCAGCGAATCACTGCAGCGAGTACCGGGACTTTCTATTGAACGTGACCAAGGCGAAGGCCGTTTTGTACGGGTACGCGGAATGGCGCCGGATTATAACTCAGTGTCGATGAACGGCACGCGTCTGCCATCCCCTGAAAGTGATCGCCGCGCCGTGGCGCTCGACGTTGTACCATCAGATTTATTGCAATCGGTTGAAGTCAGCAAGACCTTAACCCCAGATATGGATGCCGATGCGTTGGGCGGCGCGATTGAAGTCAAAAGCCTATCAGCATTCGATCGAGACGATACCTACGTTAACCTGAGCGCAGAAGCCAGCCAAGATTCTCTAACTGATAACACCAATCCCAAATTGGCCGCCAGTTACAGCGATGTCATTGGCGAAAAGTTAGGTATCGCCATCGGCGCTAGCTGGTACAACCGCGACTTTGGCTCAGATAACGTCGAAACGGGTGGCAACTGGGATTTCACCGATGGCACAGGTTACGGCAATGCGGCGCTCGAGTCAGTCGATCATCGTGACTATGAAATCAATCGTGAGCGTTTAGGCATAGGGGTGAACTTTGATTATCGCCCAAGCGATGACACAGATTTATACCTGCGCACGCTTTACAGTGAGTTTGACGACACCGAAACCCGCAACAGCGCCAAGACGAAGTGGAAATCGCCGCTACAAGCAGGCGAACTCAGCCAAGGCAAAACCACGCGCTCACTTAAATCCCGTAGCGAAAACCAAAACATCACTTCCTATGTCCTTGGCGGAGAAACCCGTTTTGAGCGCTGGACCCTCGATTATCAAGCAAGCCACAGTACGGCAAGTGCCGACAAGCCACGGGATATTGCCGGCGCGGACTTTGTCGCCAAAATCGATGACACAGGTTTTAGCGATACCCAACGACCGCACATAATCGCGCCCGAAAGCTATTATCAAACCGATAATTTTGAGCTGGACGAAATCGAGTTAGCCGAGTCGAAAGCCAAAGACACCATTAACAGCGCCCAATTTGACCTCAGCCGCCAACTGAGTCTAGGTGGCTATCCTGCCGAAGTGAAAACGGGGCTAAAACTCAGCCGCCGCGATAAAACCAATCGTGAAGAAGTGTGGATTTACAGTGACTTTGCCGACCAAGGCGTTAGCGATGATGCCCTGTTACTGAGCCAATACTCAGGTGATGAAGTCGATTACAGTCTCGGCCGCTTTGGCGCGGGCATTAACGCTTCACCCGTGTGGGATCTGGTGGACAGCTTAGACGCGGATGCCAATCGCGATGACATCGAGTCGACCATCAATGACTTTGATATTACTGAAGATGTCAACGCCGCCTATCTTATGGGTCACTTAGATATCGGTAAACTGCGGATACTCACAGGGCTAAGGTTCGAGCAAAACCAATGGGATTCTAAGGGCCATGGTTTCGATGGTGTTAGCGGCGATTTTATCGATATCAACAACACCAGCGATGAAGATCATTGGTTGCCCGCTTTGCATCTCACCTACCGTTATTCTGACAATACAGTGCTACGCGGCGCGTGGACCAACACCTTAGTGCGCCCGACCTTTGGTCAACTCGCGCCAGGTTATTTGCGCGAAGAAGATGACGGCGATATCGATTTAACTTTCGGTAATCCCCATCTTAAGTCGCTCGAATCCATGAACTTCGATCTGAGCCTAGAGCACTACTTTGGCAATATTGGGCTCGTGTCGGCGGGATTGTTTTACAAGGACATTGATAACTTTATCTACAAAGCAGACTTAGCTGGACGAGATGATTATGTCGATGCCCATAGTGCAGTGACTTACATTAACGGCGACAGTGCCCACATTTCTGGGATTGAGCTCAGTTATGTGCAGGAATTCTACTTTCTGCCCGAGCCCTTTAACGGACTCGTGCTCAATTCTAACCTAACCTACACAGATTCCGCCGCCGGCATCAGCTGGTTAGATGACGGCGCAGAGCACAGCCGCGATATTCCGATGCCAAGTCAGTCGGATATCACCGCGAACCTGTCCTTAGGTTATGAGAGCACTTACGCCAGTGTGTGGTTATCTGCCGCCTATAAATCGGAATACTTGCAAGAAGTATCTGAACTTGATGATGTACGTCTCGATCTCTATGAAGACGCTCACTTGCAATGGGATTTTGTCGCAAAGGCACACATTACCACCAGCCTTACACTGTATTTTAAAGGTGTGAATCTCACCGATGAGCCCTATTACAGCTACGCAGGTCACAGCGACTATAACGCCCAGTACGAAGCCTATGGCCGCACTTTCCAATTAGGCCTGCAATACACTAACTATTAACGCGCTCATCGGCACTTAGGGTAGTAACAAGCTTGTGAGTAGACTTTTTTAGCTAAAAATGGGCTGCGAAGTTTGCTGAGAAGTGTCGATGATAAATTTATTAAAAATCTGATAAAACAGAATACTAGCGAAGCAGAATATGAAAAAAACTCTACTATCTTACGCCGTATTACTTGGCCTTATCGCCAGTCACACGCCCTTAACTGCCATGGCAAACACCATCAGCGCCGCTGTTCAAACCATAGCTGGCCATAAGGGCAGCCAAGCACAGCCACTCATCTTTAATCAAGACAAACAGAGCGATAACACTCTGTCTCACTGGCTCTTTGCCAGCGAACAGCAAGGACTGATGTTACAAACCGTTTCGATGACACAAACGCAGCAAGGCATGCAAACGACTGCACAAGCGCCCTTGCCTGCTGCGAGTTTACTGGTGCAAGGTGACTTTGAATTACTCGCCTTTAGCGATCCCTATGCCTTAACGCTCGATCGCAAAGCCGACCGCGTGCGACCTATTATGCTGAAAGAAATCAATGGCAAACCGACAACCAATGTCTTGCCCTTGCTGCCTATGGGTCATTTCGAGATCAATTGGATTTGTATTCAGCCTCGCACTCAGGATGGCAATATCTACGCTTGGTTTGGCGGTGAAAGTGGCAACAGTGAACAATGGTTACTGGGTAATGCCGAGCATTTCTTACCTAAGCTGATGCGCAGCCAATCGATTCCTGATAATAGCACGGATTGCGCTATCGATGGCGACATGCTTTATGTCAGTGAGCCCGAAGCGGGTGTATGGCAGTTTGATGCTAGCCCCTTCGCTGATACCAGTGCTAAGCTCATCTTCCCCGCGATCGATAATCAAATCAACGGCTTAAACTTGTTGAACGGTCAATTGCTGCTCAGTGATAAAAACGGCAAGGTGATGGACGACAAAGGCACTGAAATTCTGAGTTTTAGCGCGCCATCCTCAAAAAACATGGATAAAACTGAAGCCAAAGCGGTAACCAAGGCCCAACGCTTAAGCCTCGCCATAAATGCGAGCGCATCAGCCCAAGCACAAAGTGCGACGTTTGCTATCTATGATGATAAAAACGATCGTTATCTTTTTACTGAGCAAGCCTTGCCACAATTGTTGCCACAAAAGTTACTCGCCACATCGTTGCCGAGCGCCCAAAACGTGGGCGATGAACAAGCTAAACTAGAAATGATAGTAGAAATCCCCGCTTGGGTTGAGAGCACGCCATCCGATAGACCGGGCGATACCATGGACGATCCCGCCATTTGGGTACATCCCACTGACCCCGAAAAAAGTCTGGTGCTTGGCACCAACAAACGTTGGGGTTTATTGAGTTTTAATATGCATGGCGAGCAAGTTCAAGCGTTGCCATCTGGCAGGATCAACAACGTCGATTTGCGCCAACAGGTACAACTGGGCGGAAAAATGCGCGATATCGCGATCGCAACCCAACGCGAACACGACAGCCTCGCCTTTTATGAAATCGACGCCGCAGGCAAGATTACTGAATACCCGAATCAGCCGACTAACATGACGGATATTTACGGCATGTGTTTGTATCAAGACGAGCAAACCTTATACGTGTTCGCTAACGAGAAATCTGGCCGCATCGCCCAGTACCGTGTTGATTGGCAACAAAATGGGCCCAGTATCAAACTCGTGCGAGATATTCATACTCCAAGCCAAGTTGAAGGTTGTGTGGTCGATGAAGCGCAACATGCGCTGTTTATCGGTGAAGAAGACAAAGGCATTTGGCGCTTTAATGCCAAAGCAGATGCCAGTACAGAGGGCAAATTGATCATTAAGGCCGAAGGCGATTTAGTCGCCGATGTTGAAGGAATTTCTCTGTATCAAGGTGCGACCCTTAAAGGGAAAAAACAAGATTTTCTGGTGGTCTCAAGCCAAGGTAATAACAGTTATTTGCTTTATCAAGCAAGCGCGCCTTATACCCAAGTGGGGCGTTTCCGCATTGGGGTGAACTTAAACGGCATGGAGAATGGCCGCGAAACCAGCATAGACGGCGCTTCAGAAACCGATGGGCTGGCTGTCACGCATTTGCCCGTCGGCCATGGTGTTTGGCAACAGGGAATGCTGGTGGTACAGGATGGTCACAACCACTTACCCGATGCCAACCAAGCGTTTAAATGGTTACCTTGGAGCAGCATAGCCAAACAACTCGACATGCAATAGGGCCAATTTGCTGCTTGAAATGCCACTGCGAATAATGCGTTATGCAGGTAACGATTTGCACTTAGCGCAACGCGAACGAAAATTGAAGGGGTTAACTATTTATGCAGGAAATATGCAAATTCAAAATAATAACCCCCGATAATTTGCTAACTAGCATTCAATAAATTGAATTATTAATCAAAAAAAGAGGTTAGCCGAGAACTACGGCTACCCTCTTTCGTTTTCACCCGCCTAAATCGTCTATCACACAGTTAAAACAATAACTTCATTCAGGGCGACTAACATCGGATTAACTGCGCTTAGTACCCCAAGGATCGTTATCATCCGTCGATGGGCTTGGTCCTGAACGCTCAGTCATTCTTGAATCATTTCTTGAATCATGTCTGGGTTCGCTGCGACGCTGTGAGCTGCTATTGGAAGAACCATAGCCAGAACCCGTTCCCCGTCCACCCGCAGTTTTTTTGCCAGCGCCTTTACCCGCGTCATTACCAAAGCGCTTGCCAGAATTTGGACGGCGGTTACCCGCTTCGTACTCGGCGCTGGCTTTGGCTTGCATTTCAGCGATAGAGGCTAATGTTAGCTCCATCGGTTTACGCGGGACAATACCCGAGGCAAAACCACGTTCACGTGGCTTAAGATCAAACTGCTCACCGACGGCTTTAGGCATACGCTTGAATCGGTATAGGTAGAAGTTTTCCACTTTCTCCCGCGCCCATTCGGTCTTTTTGAGGAAAATGATACAGGCCTCAATGGTCGGGTTAGTATTAAAGCAGCCTAGCTTTAATGCCGCGTATAAAATTTTCCAACCATAAAAATCGACTAACTCAGTGATCATTGTCTCGAGTTTAAGGCCGTGTAATGGGTTGTTTTGCTGTTCTTCTATCATGGGAATTCCAAATCCAGCCCAATTGGCTGATTTTAAGGTATTAGTTTACGGTATTGAGTGGTTAAACGAGTGACTTAATTCGCTACAAAACTCGCGACACTTAGATCTTACAGTCCTAAAGCCTTCAAACTGAGCCATTAAATTTTAGCCGTAAAATCTGCTGCTCGACAAAACTGCGGGAATAATAACGGTAAATACGCTAAACGCCTTCTTTTATTTGCGCTAGCAAGGTTTGGCGTCGGCTTTAGTACAAAGAAATAATACCGCAAGCTGGCAGTTTAGCTCGGCATATCTGCGATATCATGCAAACGCTATAAACTCACGCCTTCACCGATCCGCAAATAAACGCAACTGAAACGGCTCGATTTATGGCTGCGCATCACATACTTGCTCGCATATTTAGCCCTTAGTCTGTATACTCCGCGACCTTATTATCCCCACTTTACTATTTTGGCTTAGAGTGGGTGAAGCGCATGTTTCATTTTGAGGCTTGTTTGTCACAATCCCCGTTAGCAAATACCTAGGAAAGCTCCTTTGATCTCTACCGCGAACATCACGATGCAGTTTGGCCCTGAGCCATTGTTTGAAAACATTTCAGCGAAATTTGGCAATGGTCACCGCTATGGTTTGATCGGCGCGAATGGCTGTGGCAAATCGACCTTTATGAAGATCCTCAGCGGAGCTTTAGCGCCAACCTCTGGCAATGTGTCCATCACGCCCGGCTTAAAAGTCGGTACCCTAAGCCAAGATCAGTTCGCGTTTGAACAATACAGTGTGATCGATGCGGTGATCATGGGGGATGTTGCCCTGTGGAAAGTCAAACAGGAACGCGATGCAATTTACGCCAATCCGAATATGACTGAAGAAGATGGCATGCGTGTTGGCGATCTTGAAAGTGAATTTGCCGAAATGGATGGCTACAGCGCCGAAAGCCGCGCCGGTGAAATCTTGCTCGAAGCGGGTATTGAAGAATCTTTCCATTACGGCCTAATGCAACAAGTGGCACCGGGCTGGAAACTACGAGTCCTGTTGGCACAAGCGCTATTTGCCAACCCTGATATTCTGCTGCTCGACGAACCAACCAACAACTTGGACATTCATACCATTAGCTGGTTAGAAGCCGAGTTGAACAAACGTAAATGCACCATGATCATTATTTCCCATGATAGGCACTTCTTAAATGCCGTCTGTACCCACATGGCGGATATCGATTATGGCGAATTGCGCATTTACCCAGGTAACTACGAATACTTCCTCGCACAATCGGCATTACTGCGCGAACAATTATTGTCGGGTAACGCCAAGAAAAGTGCTGAAATCGAAGAGCTACAAGACTTCGTTAACCGCTTCGGTGCCAACGCATCTAAGGCAAAACAAGCCAGCTCGCGCGCGAAGAAAATGGACAAAATCAAGCTTGATGAAGTGAAATCATCAAGCCGTATCCACCCTTCTATTCGTTTCGATGCTGGCAAGAAAATGCATCGCCAAGCACTGATCCTTGAAGATTTGGCCCACGGGTTTGATGGTGAGCTGCTATTCGAAGGTGGCGACTTAATCCTCGAAGCCGGTGCAAAATTAGCGATTATCGGCGAAAACGGCGTGGGTAAAACCACTTTCCTACGCTGCTTAGTCAATGATCTAGAACACAATAAAGGCGTGATCAAGTGGTCAGAAAACGCATCAATCGGCTACTGCCCGCAAGACAGCAGTGACGAATTTAATAATGACTACACGCTAATGGATTGGATGTCACAATGGCGCCAACCTAAGCACAACGATCTGATGGTACGCGCCATGTTAGGCCGTCTGCTGTTCACCGAAGACGATGCCAACAAGAAAGCCCGTAACTGTTCAGGCGGAGAGAAAAACCGCTTGTTATTCGGCAAGTTAATGATGCAAGACATCAACGTGCTGATCATGGACGAACCGACCAACCACATGGACATGGAAGCCATCGAAGCGCTAAACAATGCGTTGAAAGATTTTGAAGGCACTCTGATATTCGTTAGTCATGACCGTGAGTTTGTATCGTCACTCGCTACACGTATCATTGATATTAAAGATAAAAAAATAATTAACTTCCAAGGTACCTTCGATGAGTACCTTTCAAGCCAAGCTGAAATGGAAGCGAGAAAAAGCGCATAGTATTATTCGGCTAACTTACGCCGATTAACCCAGCGTTATCGTATTAGAAAGTCGTCATTGGTTATCCAGTGACGACTTTTTTATTGGGCTAAATAATGATTTAAAAATCTGAAGAGAGTTATGGCTTGCCCTGCAAACAACGTTGCATAATTTGATAAGCAATGGCATTCACTTGCTCTTGAGTGAATATAGCGGCATTCATCTTAGGAAGTGTAATAGCGACTTGCTTATGATTAATGATAGGAAACGGTGGTTTAGTTTGTGACTTCACCATCCACCCGGGAAATACGAGTACAGGCATTACCGGAATAGATTGGCCTACAGCCTTTGTGAGCCATTCACTCACCCACTTAGCTTGACGTTGAGCTTGTTCAATCGGTGCCGTTTCTGTCCAAGATGGAAACACCAATTTCCCATCACGGTAAAACAACTCATGTGCCTTATGTTGCCCACCATTTGACTCATTCTTCTTATCACTGTACCACTTATGCCGCCCCTTAGTTTCAATGGCAAACACACCATTAATCCCCACGACTAAGTGATCAATGTTAAAACCATCGGCTTGAATATCATGGAAAACTTGATAACCCAATCCCTGCAAACGCATTAGTTCGGCTGCGGTCGCTAATTCGGCCGTATGCCCCAAACGTAACTTAGTCAATCGAGTCATACTACGATAGGTTTTGACCACAAAATAAATTGGGCCGAGTACAATGAATCCAATAAATGCCAAAGGAAATGTACCTTTGTCGAGGTATCCCCTTAATCCTTCAAATGCAAACGGAATGGTGACAACGATGACCGACATGAGCATTGCGCTCAAAATATCAAATTGCAGCTCTTGGATCTGTTTTTGAATGCCAAAACCAGGCAATCTGTTCAACTTTTCCCTATCAATAGGAAGCTTTACCGTTCTGTCTCTATGTCGTATAACAAAAAACATAGGGACTAAAATCGCTCCCATACCCAACAAAATAAGTGAAACTGAAAAAATCCCTTTTAGTAACTCTGTCATACCTTTCCTTTAAAAATTAGATAATTAAGATTCTGAGACTGAATAAACGCTACTTACTTCTTTGTTTCTAAATTGCTGTGCTCGATAAATCATTATCTATCGCGTTAAAAGGCACTAAGGTTTTTTTATCGAGCCAGAGTGGTGAGCGATTTTGCCCTGCAAGCTGATAGGCCCAAGTGGTGATGGCTTCGGAACGATCACTTTCACAGACGAAATATCGGCTGAGTTCAGAATGTAACGCTTGGCCATGCTGGATAATGTTTTGCTCATACCAGTTATCTTTATGGTGCTGAGCGGCAAGATGATCGCGTTTATTGTTATTGCAACTGCTATGAGCGAGGACAAAATTATGCCCTAAATCATTAGGATATCGTGCCCAAGGAATAAAGTGATCCACTTCGCCAGTTTCTTTTAATGACTTATGGCAATAGAAGCATTGGCCTTTTTGGATATCAAGCAGCACAGGTCTAGCGTGAGTGATCGTCTGTCGGTCACTGCCAAATAGAAACTCGCTTAAATTGCCTTTACTGCCAATAACGACCTGATTTGCGGGAAACTCGGCGACTTTCTGCACCCATTGTGTGCGAGCTAATGACACCACTAAATCATGAAATCGCCTGAAGCAGAATGCGATACCCGGATTCAACTCGATATAATTTTTCGTTTTATCATGGGGATAAAAAAAACAATCTGCGTTTCGGGACAAAATTTGTAAGCGCCATAACGGGCCCTCTTTAACGGTGCCGCGCGTTTTACTCAATAGAGCAGGATAACTAAGATGCGCTTTTAACTGGGATAAACTGTTAACGCCTTGATTACGTAGCTCAATCAAACTGTTGATTAAGGCTGATTGCTTTCCATTATTTTGAAGTAGAACAAAATGCGCATTAACAGCACCAAAAGGTAAGGAGTGTTGCCAATAGAGTTCAATAAACTTTTCAACCAGTTCATCAATACTGATCGCGGTTTTCTGTTCAGGATCGGCATTGAGTATTAATGGCCGTTCGATGCAGATATCGGCGATCGCATGCAGTAAGGCAAATTTATATGTTGCAACGAAATCCCCTTCAACCAACAGACGTTGTAAATAGCTAATAAATTCAACTTGTCTTCTCGCATCAATCGGCATGATGACGCCCCTGAATAATGGCGTTTGCTTCGGGAACAGTAACGTTTGGGACGGCTTTTGGTGTAAATACGAGTGTCTGCCAATGCACTTGCGTGCGACCGAGTTTGTCAGTCTCATCTTGGCTCGAATCTTTGAGTGCTAGCTGGCAATCTGCAGCCAGTGCGAGCAATTCATCTGCACTGACTGGGTGCATAACGCGGGCATCGGGGCTTAGACCATGGCGCAAACTGATGACTAAAAGTCCCGTTGAATTGAGTAAACGTGAGAGTGTTGCTAGTGCTAGTGGGCGCTCAGAGGGAGATAAATGCATCCACACAGCGCTGAGTAAAATCAGATCGAACTGTTGTGCTAGGCTAACCACTTTTTGTAGCTGAGGTAAAACATCCTCAATCCAACGAACGGGTAGATCCCGCGTTAACACCTGCCCCATTTTCGCTAAAGCAACCGCAGGTTCGATTGCAAAAATTTGCGTCTCTTTGCTCTGTGCTTTTTTGGCTAAATAATGCACATCCCGCCCTGAGCCCGCTCCCACATCCAATATCGATAGTTTGTCTCTCGCGAGGATCGGCAAAAGATGATGTAACCAACTTGAATGCACTTCTTCAAAGGTTTTAGACAAATACTGCGCCGAGAGTGTTACGGCATGGCCATTATAAAACGCTATGCTCACTGACAAAGATCCTTTTGCAACAAGTGATTGTTTTTAATGACGCTAACTTATCACAATCACTTTTGATACAAAATACACATCATCATTATCCTGCTGTTTTGCATAAAATATTTTGCGTTTTGCTGTTTTATATCACAACCCGAGTATTGGCGATTGAAAAAGGAAGTCTATTTAGGCGGTTGGCATCTGTGCATTTCCCCGTCGTTTTTTTCGCAGTGGTTTACACTCTATTAGTCAGTGAGAAAATACGTGTAATTGATTGAATCTGTAACATCCTTCTGTTGAGAACAGTGTCAATTTCAGTATCGGTATAAACAGGTTTTATCGTCCCGAGGTAGCGACCACACGGAGAAACCTAGGGCTCAATCATTTAGGATATCTATTGCCTATGAGTTTTGAAGATTCGTTAGAGCAACTTAAACGACAGTTTTTACATGCACTGCCGGATAAAAAGAAACAAATCATTACCTTGTGGATTTCGTTGCGGAAGAATTGGAATGCACACATGCTGTCGGCTGTGTATCGCGAGGTGCATAACTTAAAAGGGTCGAGCGAGACCTTTGGGTTGTCGGATACCAAACACATAGTCGATAAACTCGAGTTGCAGCTTAAGGGCTTGCTCAATGCCCCCGCCCCCGAACTGCCTACCATTAAAAGCTTAGATACCCTCTTCCATCAATTATTACAAAACAATAGGCGCGGTCAACCGTCGGCTCCAGTAGTGGAGGCGCAAATGCAGCAAAGCCCCTATAAACCATCAAAGGCGCGCCATGAACACCATATTGCCATCATAGAAGACGATAATAACGTGGGAGTTATGATCACTAAACAGCTGCGGGAATTCGGTTTTAGTGTGCAGCACTTTTTGGATTTCACGAGTTTTCTGGTGGTGCAAAATGAAACGCCCTTCGATCTGATTCTATTAGATTTAATTCTACCCGATTGGACTGAAGAAGCTTTGTTCGAAGCTGCTACTGAGTTTGAGAAAAACAATACTCGAGTGTTTGTTTTATCGTCGCGGGGGGATTTTGACATGCGGCTATTGGCCATTCGCGCCAATGTCAGCGAATATTTTGTCAAACCCGCTGAAACCACCTTATTGGTGCGCAAAATTCATCAATCTCTCAAGATGTCAGAGAAACAGCCTTTGAAGGTATTACTGGTGGATGACCAACAATCTATGGTGGATTATTTTTCAAGCCTGTTACGCAGTCACGGTTTAATGGTGAAAGGCTTGTCGAGTGCCGAGCAAGTGTTACCCGCCCTTGAGCAATTTGAGCCTGATTTGTTTATCTTCGATTTGTACATGCCCGAAGTGAACGGGCTTGAGCTGGCAAAGATGATCCGCCAACTGGATAAATACACCTCTAGCCCCATCCTAGTGTTGAGTTCTGACGATACCATGCAGAATAAAGTCAGCATCATACAAGCAGGGTCAGATGACTTAATTTCGAAGCAAACTGCGCCAAGCTTATTTGTTGCGCAGGTGATATCTCGCGCCCAACGTGGCCATGATATTCGCAGTTCGGCAAGCCGCGACAGCTTAACGGGATTGTTAAACCATACCCAGATTCTGGTTGCCGCGAGACGTTGCTATAACGTGGCTAAACGAATTAACTCTCAAGTGTGTATTGCTATGTTCGATTTAGATCACTTTAAGAAGATTAACGACACCTATGGCCATGCTGGTGGTGACAAGGTGTTGCTGGCCTTTGCCCATCTGTTACAACAATCCTTACGGCAAACGGACTTTACCGGTCGCTACGGTGGCGAGGAATTTATGCTAGTGCTGCCAGATATGCAAAAGCCACTGGCCATTGCTAAGTTAAATGCGATCCGCGAGAGCTTTAGCCATATTGTATTTGTCGAAGATGGCGTCGAGTTTAAAGTGACGCTCAGCGGCGGCTTAGTGTTCTCGGACGAATGTGAAGAGTTTCAAGATTGCTTATTACTGGCGGATAAACACTTGTACGAAGCGAAACGATTAGGCCGAAATCAATTAGTGGTTTCACCAAGTGAGTAGAATTGACTCAATTAACCCAGCCACAGTATCAGTCAAGCCGTCATGTCTTATTATATGGCTCACCGCCAGATTGATGGTTAATGTTGAAGACCATTCAATGTCGCCATCACAGTGAGCTTAAGTGGTTGATAAGTTTGTTCGGCATCTGCGATAACTCCACCACATAATCCACCGCACGGCATTTTATCGCCTCTCGTGGCATACCAAATACCACACAACTTTGTTCATCTTGGGCAAAAGTGGTGACACCTTTTTGATGCAGTGCCACCATGCCTTCGGCGCCATCTTTGCCCATGCCGGTTAATATCATAGCGCTGATATTGGGCGCTGCGCATTGGGCCAGAGCATTAAACATCACATCGACCGACGGTCTGTGGCCACTGACCTTTTCATCTTGGGTTAATTTCACTTTATAACTGCCGCCCACTTTAATGATTTCAAGGTGATGATCGCCAGGGGCAACATAGGCATAACTGGGCAACAGTCGCTCACCGTGCTCGGCTTCTTTGACTGTGATCCGCGACAATCGATTTAAGCGTTCGGCAAAAGTGCGGGTAAAACCCGCAGGCATATGTTGGGTGATCACTATCGGTGGCATAGCCGCAGGTAAATGCTGTAATACATACAAAATGGCTTCGGTGCCGCCTGTGGAAGCACCTATTGCAACTAAATGCTGTGTCAGGGTTGTATTGGCTAATACCGGCCGCTTACTCGACACTGGCCGTACTGGCTCAACAAATTTCTGCGGCTTGATGATGTTGGCTTTCGCGGCAGATTTGATCTTATCTAAAATCAAATCCTGATAATCATGGATACCTTGGGGAGAATCTAATTTGGGTTTAGGGATAAAATCCACCGCGCCTAAGGCCAAGGCATTAAAGGTCGCATCAGCGCCCTGCTCGGTTAACGAAGAAATCATCACTACCGCTGTGGGTCTGGCTTTCATCAAGCGGTCCAGAAAGGTTAAGCCATCCACTTTGGGCATTTCGATATCTAAGGTAATCACATCGGGGCGAAATTGATTCACCATATCCTTGGCCTCATAGGCATCGGCAGCTTGCCCAACCAGAGACAACTCAGGATCAGCCTCAATCATTTTACCGAGCAGGCTGCGCATCAGCGCGGAATCGTCAACAACGAGCACTTTGATCGTCATAACTTAATCACCAAATAGTTCAACGTCGCCGCCCGTGGGGAGATTACGAACCCGTAAGCGGTACTCGCTTTCTCGATCAAGGATCGTGCTGTTGTGCAAACTTTTAATTTTGCGAACTTTCACTTTGCCCGTATGGGGAAAAAAATACACTTTGCGCGGATACACATCGAGTAAATCGGCCGCAATGATAGGGATATTTTCAAGATTGAGGTATTCAATCACAAACTCCGCATTACGCTCACCAATATTGTGTACAGTGAAACTACGTAACATGTTGCCGCCCCCAAACACCTTAGCTTCGAGTGAATTACGCTGCGCGCCAAGCTTGAGCAAGTCGTTGATTAATAACTCCATCGCATACACACCGTAACGGGCTGAGTCGGCAAGCACCCCTGTGCAATTGCTGTTATCGCTTGGCAATAAGAAATGATTCATTCCGCCAATTTTGAGCTTAGGATCATACAAACACACGGACACACAGGAGCCTAACACTGTCACTATCATGGTATCTTCACGGGTGGCAAAATACTCGCCTGGCAAGATTTTCACCGCATCGCAACCAAAATGGTGGTCATGATAGCGATTAGGCTCTGAAATGGCATATTCGATATTAGGTTTTAGCACTCATGAGCCCCTTCACTGGCCGATAGGTTGTTTGGCCTACGGCAGTGATAATTTGTGGGAACATGTTGAAATTTTCAGAATGCCCCGCAATATAAAGCCCATCCTTGCTGAGGGAGTTCATCATGTGTTTTAAAATGACTTCCTGTGTTTCTTTATCGAAATAAATCATTACATTACGGCAAAAAATCACATCAATTGGTGTTTTTAACGACCAAAATGAATCGAGTAAATTGATGCGAATAAATTTGATCATTTGTTTTAATTCAGGCACCACACGCACATTCCCTAACTGTGCTCCGCGTCCGCGGTGAAAAAACCGTTTCTTACGGATATCGCTGACAGTATCGATCCTGTCTAAGGGATAAATGCCCATTTCAGCCTTTTTAAGCACGCCGCTGTCGATATCGGAGGCAATGATCTCGATAGGCGTTTTAAAACTGTTGAAATGTTCAGCGACGACAATGGCTATTGAGTAAGGTTCTTCCCCTGTGCTACTGGCAGCACACCAGATCCTGCGCGTATCAGGGTTATCGATTAAATACTGTTTTAACACCTCAAAGTGATGCGGTTCCCTGAAAAAAGCCGTTTGATTAGTGGTTAACGCATTAATAAATTCTTGATGCTCGTTTTCATGACTTAACAGGTGCTCAAAATAAGCCGAAAATCCGGCTAATTTCAATGTCCTGATCCGCCGCACTAAACGGCTATACACCATAGCATCCTTGCTATCGGCGAGCTTGATCCCCGCTAAGCGATATAGCGTCGTCCTTGCGGTATTAAAATGCACCGAGGTATAGGCAAACTCTCGATCCAATGGTTTATTTTCGCTCAATTAAAATTCTTCCCATTCATCTTGATCTTGCTTTATGGGCTTCATCGCATTGGTTTTAGGTTTATCTGTAGCCCTTGCTCTTGCAACAGGTTGTAGCTGCTTAAGGGGTTTCACCGCTTTCGCTTTAGGCGCTGCTAATCGCGCGTTACTGTGCCTTGGGGCTTCATCCTCATCGTCTACGCGAAAGCTGGCAACACTGTCCGACAGTTGTTGTGCTTGGGATTGCATACTTTCAGCTGCAGCGGCCGCTTCTTCAACCAAGGCGGCGTTTTGCTGGGTCATTTCATCCATTTGCACCACAGCTTTACTGATCTCATCGATACCTATGGCCTGCTCATTAGAGGCTGAAGCTATCTCCGCCATGATGTCGTTCACCCGTTTAATGGCGATGACGATTTCCTTCATGGTATCACCGGACTTACCGACGAGGCTGTTGCCGCTCTCGATTTTGGACACGGAATCTGAGATCAATGCCTTGATATCTTTAGCGGCATTGGCCGAACGTTGGGCTAAGCTGCGCACTTCTGATGCGACCACAGCAAAGCCGCGCCCTTGTTCTCCCGCCCGCGCGGCTTCAACGGCGGCATTAAGCGCTAAGATATTGGTTTGGAATGCAATACCATCGATAACACCAATGATGTCGGCAATCTTACGCGCCGATTCATTAATCGATGCCATGGTCTGTACCACTTGCTGGATAAGTTCACCACCGTCCACCGCGACTTCCGAAGCTTTGGAGGCTAAGGCATTGGCTTGACTGGCGTTATCTGCATTGAGTTTCACTGTACCTGTGAGCTCCTCCATGCTGGCCGAGGTTTGCTCTAGGCTCGAAGCTTGCTCTTCGGTGCGGCTGGATAAATCGGCGTTGCCTTGGGCTATTTCTGCCGAGGCGGTATTGATGGTATCCGCCGCTCGCTGGATATCTTGGATCATGAAGGATAGCTTTTCAGCCGTTTGATTTGAGTAATTTTTCAAATCATTAAAGGTGCCTTCATAGTCGTTATAAATGCGGGTGGTGAGATCGCCATCCGCGAGCGCCATTAGCACGCGCGCCACATCTTGTAGCCCACGGTCCGAGGTTTCAATTAGCGAATTTAAGTTGTTCGCCAGCATCAGGAAGAAGCCCTGTTTGCCGTCTGTGTCCGCCCTTTGGGAGAAATCTCCCGCTGCTGCTGCGGTCACAATGCGGGAAATTTCTTGCTCAGTTTGCACTTCAATAGTGCGGTCGAGCCATTCAACCACAGTCCCTAAACGCTCGCCTTCTTTTGACACTATGGGGCTAGCGGTTAAACGGAAATGGCAGCTAGCGACCTTAATCAGCGATTCATATTTGCGGTCTAATTTATCGAGTAAACTCGCCTGGTGGGCAGGATTGCGGTGGAAGATATCCATCGAACTACCGATGATTTTATCCACGGAAAAGTGCGGTAAGGCTTGACGGATCTCACTTTCAGAATGGCGTAGCATAGTTTCGACCGAGCGATTCATATAAATGATCGTACGGTTAGCATCGGCTATCATAACGTTGGTACTGGTATTATTGAGCGCTTCAAGAATGCGTTGAGTTGCGCGCTCGGCTTCGATACTTTCGGTGCGATCTATCCACTCAACACCTGTGCCTAAGTGTTTATTTTCAGCCGTGATAATTGGCGTCAGAATCAACCTAAAGGTACGCTTGCCAATGGTGATTTGTGCAGTATGGGACTGAGTTAAGCGCTCTAATAGATTGCGTTGATGCGCTGGATTTTTGTGGAAAATATCAATATTACTGCCGAGCAGTTTAGCGACCGAAAATTGGGGTAACTCTTTACGAATATCGTCCTCGGCCTCTTGCAGCAAACGGACAACGGCTTTATTCGCATAGATGATATTGCGCTGACTGTCAGCAATCATGAAGCTATTGCCACTATTATCGAGTAGCTGAAAATAGCGCTGACGCTCTTCATCCCTTTGTTCACGCGCTTCATCATTGCCAAAAAATTTGAAGATACTCATTATTGTTACTCCTGATCAGTCAGACTATTTGCATCAATTAGACCCAGCTCATCACTGCTGATCAGAGCCTGAATATTTACTAAAATGATCATCTTATCCTCGACTGTGGCTAAGCCTTTGAGGTAGCGGCTATCGAACGCCACTCCAAATTCTGGGGCGGGTAAGATTTCCTCCGCTGATAGCTTAATCACATCGGAGACGGCATCGACCACTATGCCGACAATACGCTCGAATACGTTGAGCATAATGACGATAGTGAATTCGTTATATGTGACTGCTCCAACAGCAAATTTCATCCGTAAATCCACTATAGGCACTATGTCACCGCGTAGATTAATCACGCCTTTTATAAAGTTAGGGGCGTTGGCGATTTTAGTGACTGACTCATAGCCGCGGATTTCTTTCACAGACATAATGTCGAGGGCATAGTGCTCTTCACCGAGCATAAAACTCAAAAACTCCACCTCGTCATGGGCGTTGTATTCCACTTTGGCGGTCATAGTTGATCGACTCTCCATGGCTATTTCCTTAATTTTTAATGTGCAATGCGAGCGATTCGACATCGAGGATCAACGCGACGCTACCATCGCCCATAATGGTGGCGCCGGAAACACCGGGGATCCTACGATAATGTTTTTCAAGACTTTTAATCACCACTTGCTGCTGGCCAACTAAGGCATCAACGCACAGGCCAAAGCGCTTGTGGTTACTTTCCAGCAATACCACTATGCCTTCTTCTGGGCTCTTGGCATTGGGTTCAATTTCCATCAGTTGATAAAGATTAAGTAGAGGTAAGTACTCTTCACGTACTTTTAAGAGCCGTTCTTTAGCGAGAAATTTAAGTTGTTCCGTTTGTGGCTGAATGGATTCAATGATGTGCACTAAAGGCAAAATATAGATCTGATTGCCAACAGACACACTCATACCATCTACAATGGCGAGCGTGAGTGGCAATTGAATTTCAAAGGTTGAACCTTGGCCCTCAACCGACTCAATATCAATGCGTCCACCTAAGGCTTCGATATTGCGACGCACCACATCCATACCGACACCGCGGCCAGATACATCAGTGACTTCAAGCGCGGTTGAAAATCCTGCCGCAAAAATCAATTGCCAAACTTGCTTGTCGCTAATGTTATCAGTCACTTGCAAACCATTTTCCCGCGCTTTTTGAATAATGCGTTCTCGGTTTAACCCCGCGCCATTATCATGCACAGCGATAACAATATTGCCGCCCCTTTGGCTGGCTTTTAGGGATAATACGCCTGCTTCTGATTTACCCGCTGCGAGCCGTTTTTCAGGTTTTTCGATACCGTGATCTAAACTGTTGCGTACTAAATGGGTCAACGGATCGACAAGCTTTTCAATCATGCCCTTATCAATTTCTGTGTTGCCACCTTCAATAACGAGATTGACATGTTTACCCAGTTGCTCAGACAGATCCCTCACTAAACGATTGAATCGGTTAAACACAAAAGATACCGGCAGCATACGCACCGACATCACGGCCTCTTGCATCTCACGGGTATTACGTTCCAATTCATTGAGTGCAGTCTTAAGGCGCTCGCCTAAGTCGCCTGTCATTTCATTGCCAATTAGCGTTAGCATGGACTGAGTGATCACCAGCTCGCCCGCTAAATTGACCAGGGTATCTATTTTGGAGGTTTCGACCCTTAAAGTAGCATCCTGGGCCGACGCGGCAGGTTTCTTAGTCGCAGCTTTCACCTCTTGAGGCGTATTTTGGGGAATAGCGGATGAACTGAATGCCGTATTTGGACTTGTTGCATTTGAAGAAGGTGCTGCAGGCGAGCTAGGGTTGACAGAAGCACTGGTGGGAACACTGACAGCAGAGGACGCTTTAGAGTTAGTCGCGCTCTTTTTATCCTTATCTTTAAATATGCCGCGTTTAGTTTGGCTACTATCTGCGATGACTTTAGCTTGATTGGCTCGTGGGGTGACGGGTTCAGCAACCTGAGTTGCCACAGGCTTTGAACTCAGTAACTCGATTTCATTGGCGAAGGATTCGGGGGTTAATGCCTCAAAAAAACCAAAGCCTAATTCATCATCGTCAGCTATGACACCAAGTGGGTCTGCCGCTTTCTCTGCATTGCTGACATCATTTATGACACTTTGTGCGCTGATTTCTTCGGCTTGAAAAGCCTCATCAAAAAAGCCAAAGTCTTCACCTTCAATAGCGATATCGCGAGCCATTTCATCTTCGAAAAATCCAAAATCCTGTGACTCCTCTGTTTCCACGGGCACGGCTTTAACGTTTGGCGTGATTGAAGGATTCACAGTATCAGTGCCATTGCGTACTGCAACCGAGGAGCTAAAAGCTTCGCCATTTAACGCTGCGACTAATTGGCTTTTGCTGTACTCGACTTCTTGCCAATCAATAGGATCTTCTTCGCGATACAGACTCAATATATGGGATAAAGTATCAACGGTACTCAGCAGTAAATCGATGGTGGATGAGGTGAGCTGGAAGTTACCCTTGCGCGTTTTATCCAGCAGGTTTTCCATAACATGAGTGACACTGGTGAGTGCGGTAAAGCCAAAAATACCGCTGCCGCCTTTAATCGAGTGGGCGGCACGGAAAATAGTGTTCAGTTCTTCAGGATCGGGAGAAGCCAGGTCCAATGCCAATAGCAATTGTTCCATATTTTCAAGATGTTCATGACTTTCTTCAAAAAAGACCTGATGGAATTCGGCCATATTGATGGACATAGCGCACCCCGTTGCAGTTAACCCAGCACTTTAGCCGTAATAGCCAACAGCTTTTGAGGATCAAAGGGTTTTACCATCCACCCAGTTGCACCTGCCGCTTTTCCTTGCGCCTTCATGTCATCGCCCGCTTCCGTCGTGAGCATAATGATCGGAGTGCGCATAAATGCCGACATAGCACGTAAGGATTTAATTAAGGTCAGCCCATCCATTCGCGGCATATTCTGGTCAGTCAGAATAAAATCAAATCTTTGCCCGTTACAGATATCGAGGGCT
The DNA here is from genome assembly GCF_031931965.1 of Shewanella sp. SP2S2-6. Lineage (NCBI taxonomy): Bacteria > Pseudomonadati > Pseudomonadota > Gammaproteobacteria > Alteromonadales > Shewanellaceae > Shewanella > Shewanella sp. SP2S2-6. Next base: position 57,636 of record NZ_JAUOEQ010000024.1, read on the forward strand.
TCACGACCATCCTTGGCCAGTACCACTTGGTAGCTAACCGATTTAAGAGTCGCTTCGACCATTTGTCGAATCGCTGCCGAATCATCAACCACTAATATTTTTTTACTCATGCGCTATTCCATTATGACTTTGGTTATATTTCCTGGCGGTACTAATTCGTAGGTCTTAGATAATGTTTTCACCAGTGATAGACCACGACCAGACAATTGAGGAATGTCTGCAATGATGTTTTCATCACCCGCAAAACCCTTCCCACTGTCACTCACACTTATATGTAACTCATTTTGCGATGAGCACCAGATAATACTCACTTTCACCCAATCATTTAATGTAAGTCTGTCAGCAAAGCTCTCCCTAATACTATGGTACAATTCAAAGCCTTCTGGATCGTTTTTTAGCCGAGAATCTAATTTTAGTACACCATGGTCAATCGCGTTGCTAAATAACTCTGCGACCACAGTAAAAACCCGTTGGCAAAAATGAGTGGCAAAACCAAATATGCTTAAAAATTGATTTAACGAGCTTAAATAGTCAGCGCTCAGCAACATAGGACCGGCAATACTGACATCCCAGTGAAACTCGCCATCCATAATAGATTGTGCTCGACTGACGTCTCTGCTTTGATGCCAACTGCTTAGTTTCTCAAAATCTAAGGTGCAAATAGTAATGTCATCTGCAATATTTTCAGTAGAGCAGTATTCATGCATGCTTTCATTTAAATAATGGGTAAGCCCACCGGATAGATTAATAAACAGCTCTTTTAATTTATCGATACCAAATGGGCGCTCCTCACGGGTGTATTGCTCAATTAAGCCATCACTAAATAAACAAGCATGTCCATTAAGCGGTAAATCAACGGTGAAAACATCAGCAATAAAAGTGTGTGGCGGCAATATACCCAGCGCCATATTGGTTGATTTAAATTGTTCAATCGCGTTATGGGATAAGTTGTCGCACTCATTGGACTGAATATACAGAGGAGGCATACCGCCATTCCAAATGTGTAATTTATTACGATTAAAATCGGCTTCCAAAATAATACAGGCAACAAATCTGTCTTCTGGATTTTCACGGTGAACCTTGGCATTCAACTCGTAGATCAGTGTAATTAAAGAAAACCCCTTTGAAACCATAGCTCTAAATGTGCTCGCAACACGCATAATGGGCATGGCCGCACTCAGGCCATGACCTGTAGAGTCGGCTAGAATTAGGAAGAAATTGCCATTGGGGGCCATACCATTAAGGATAATATCACCACTAAAATTGGCACTTGCTTGACAGAAAGTACGAACAAACTCGAATTGGGTATTATCAATATTGACTAAGTGCTCGAATAAGTTCCTAGCCATTTTTTCTTCTCTGGCTTTCTCATACAGCATTTTTTCAAGTTCAATTCTTTGTAACTTAACTTCATGCTGTAACTTAACCCGAGTTAATAAGCACTCGACTTTATACCAAAATATCTCAAGATTAATCGGCTTAACAACAAAATCTAATACGCCCATTCGAAAACATTCTAATACGGATTGATGTTCCTTAGTATTGCTGATCACTATGACTGGAGTTGTTATTTTTTCTTCATTTAAATGTTCAAGTAAAATTAGAGCTGTACCATCTGGCTGCCAAAAGTTAATCAGTACAAGGTCAATCTTATATTGTGACAATTCTGAGAATGCTTCCTCAAGATTATTACAGACAATGACGTGGTAACCTTTCTCATGAATAAAGTCACTAATTGTCTGGCTCATTATGACATCGTCATCGATGACTAATATATAGTTCTTCTTTGCTATTAATGATTTCATGACTAGCAATTCTCTATAATGTAGAGTTTCTGCATGTTAGCAATATTGAGTATTTCCTCGGCTTGACCATGTGCACCTTTAATAGAGGTCGAAATATGTAGCTCCTGTGCCTTACGATGTAGTAATACCATCATACCTAAAGCAGAACTATCCAAATAAAGCACTCGGCTAAAATCGAGAATAATATGATTAATACCTTCCAGTTTTATGATGCTTTGATAACTGTACGTAAATGTTTTGTGATAATAGAAATCAAAGCGTTCTGGCAATGGAATCGTTTGAATATTCGACATTATGATATCCCTATTTAAAAGAGTTCAATTTCACCACAGGTAATTTGATCCCTTGATACGGGATTGTGCGTCTCCTGACGCCGGCGACTCATTTGTGTCGTGATATCATCGCCGTCAATACCAAACTCCTGTTGCGACATGTTGGCGACGCGATTGAGGGACTCTTTTAAATGACTTAAGGATTGATTGGTGTAAATCAGGCTTTGGGAGGTGATATCACTGAACTGCAAGCCACGGATCGTATCTGAGATAGCTTGTTCGAGTTCATGTGCTGATGAATCTATGCGTGCAATCACTTGAGAATCCTTCTCTGCTTTGACGATAATCTGCCTTAGTGCAGTATCGATATCCTTTTTTGCATCAATAATATAGGTCATATCTTGTGCGGCAACTTTACTCACGTGTACGGTTAATTGCTCAATCTGAACTTGAATCGATTTAAGCTGCTTTTGAATACCTTCACTAAAACCAGCACTGCGGGTAGATAAAGCCCGCACCTCATCGGCCACCACTGCAAATCCCCTGCCTGCATCACCCGCCCGCGCCGCTTCAATGGCCGCATTTAAGGCGAGTAAATTGGTCTGGGAAGAGATTTGGTCTATATCCTGTAAGGCTTTCATTGCTTGGGGCATGGCCTCGTAGATAAGATTCACTTTTTCCAACAACTCCATGGTCGATGCTGACATATCTACTGTGGTTTGAATAAAGCGCTCTAACGTCATCGAGGTATTATTGGCAAATTGCTTCATTTGGTCTGAATGGAATAGCTCTGCATCATCAGTGCTTTGGACAAGCGCTGAAATGAAGCCTGTTTGCTCCGTCATTAATCGCCCTAAGCCATCGAACGACTCGCCCAGTAAATTAACTGCATCGCCCTGCACCGCAAGTACGCTGTGAATGTTAGATTCACAACTGTTGAGTGTGGTGATCGTTTCTTGATACAGACTGATGTGGGCTTGCCAGTCGGCGGCAAGTTGGGTGTTTGAGGACTTATCATCATGCAGTTGGACTGATTGCATTTGCTGGTGCTGATAAAATTGCCAAAGCAACATAATCAACACGGATATAATCGGCCCGATAGCCAATAAAGTGATTAAACCCAGTAAATATCCCACGCCTGCCGCAAGTAACGCAACGACCCCATCCTTGTATGTCATATGGATTTCACAATAATTGTACAGTGATTAAAAAGTAGTTTGGTACTGAGCAATTTTCAAACATGAAAGTGAAATTTTTCACATTGTTACGTGTCGCAATGCGGAAAATGCAGTTATCACAGGATAAATCCACAGAATTGGGCTCAGATTCTCAGTAAATGGCTGTAAATTCATGATTTGCTAATAAACTTACCTTAATCGAACCCGAAACTTAAACTGGGCAGTACTCATACCCTAGGTTACACTGGAAGCGTCATTGATTGGGATGGAATCGCTTATGAGTCAACGTACATTACACTCCTTATTTAAACCGACTTCCGTAGCCATTATCGGCGCTTCGAATACCGAAAAGCGTGCGGGTAATGTGCTGATGAAAAACCTGCTCTCCAGTGGTTTTTCGGGTCCTATCATGCCTGTCACCCCAAAATATCGGGCAGTAATGGGCGTGCTTGCCTATCCCAATATCGAATCTTTGCCCATCAAACCCGATTTAGCGGTTATTTGTACCCGCGCCTGCCGTGTGCCTGCTATTGTTGAAACTCTGGCGCAATTTGGCTGTAAAGTCGCGATTATTATGGCGTCGGGTATGGCGCAGGAAGTTAACGAAGACGGCGTGAGTCTGCTCAACCTGACCATGCAAAATGCCAAACGTTATGGGATGCGCATTCTGGGGCCAAACAGCTTAGGGATGTTGCTGCCACCATTAGGATTAAACGCCAGTTTAGCCCACGCCAGCGCCCTACCCGGTAAAATTGCCTTTGTGTCTCAATCGGCCGCCATTTGTACAACGGTACTCGATTGGGCCAATAACAAAGGCATTGGTTTTTCATCCTTTATCTCGCTAGGTGATGCCACCGACATTAACTTTGACGAACTGCTCGATTACCTTGGCCGCGACAGTCGCACCAGTGCCATCATGCTTTATATCGATTCTGTGAATGAGAAACGCCATTTTCTCTCAGCCGCTCGAGCCGCTTCACGCAATAAACCGATTTTAGTGATCAAATCTGGCCGCAGCGCCGAAGGGGCCCGCGCCGCAAAATTACATACGGGCGGTGTTGGCGGTAATGATGCTGTATATGAAGCCGCATTTCGCCGCGCCGGTATGCTGCGGGTTAACGACTTAATTGAACTGTTTGCCGCGGTTGAAAGCCTTGCGCATTCCAATCCCCTGCAAGGTGAACGCTTAGGCATAATTAGTAATGGTGGCGGCCCCGCAGTGTTAGCGGTAGATGAACTCATTATGCGCGGCGGTAAATTGGCTGAGTTATCAGATGACACCATAGCCAAATTAGAAGCCGTGTTACCTAATACTTGGTCAAGGCAAAACCCTATCGATATCATTGGTGATGCAAACGCGTCGCGATATGCTAAAGCCTTGACTATCTTGATGGATTCCAATGAGCTGGATGCCATTTTGGTATTGCACTCCCCTTCGGCGCTGGGTGAAAGCGTTGAAATCGCCGATGCCTTGATTAGCGTGATCCATGCGCATCCGAAAAAGAATCGCCTTAATATTTTGACCAACTGGAGCGGCGAAGACTCTGCATATCAGGCGCGAAAACGCTTCACTAAGGGCGGCATATCCACCTATCGTACGCCCGAAGGCGCCGTGGGTGCGTTTATGCATATGGTTGAATACCGCCGTAACCAAAAACTGCTGCAAGAAGTACCGCAATCGATCCCCGACAATATTCCGACAGATAGCCACACGGCGCGTAAATTATTGCAAGCGGCTCAAGCGAAAGGAAAATCAGTGCTCGAAACCCATGAGGCCAGCCCTATTTTGCGAGCTTACGGGCTTAACACCATAGACACTTGGTTTGTGAAAGATGCCGATGAAGCGGTGGCCATTGCGAATGAAGCGGGCTATCCCTTAGCGTTAAAAGTGCAATCCCCGAACATCTTGCATAAGTCCGATGTGCACGGGGTGATGCTCAATTTAACTTCAGCCGAAGATATCCGCCACGCCGCGAGTGCCATTACCCAAAGGGTGCATCAGGCCAATCCTGAAGCCATTATCGAAGGCATGATAGTGCAAAAAATGGCATTGACCGCTGGCGCTCAGGAAATCCGCGTGGCCGTGATAAGCGATCCCGTCTTTGGTCCAGCGATTTGTTTGGGTGAAGGTGGCTCTGAATGGGATCCAACTAATGACGCCGCCGTTGCCCTGCCACCACTGAATATGGCACTGGCGCGGTATATGGTGATCCAAGCGTTAAAGATGCATAAGTTGAAGGACAGGCATTTACCGCTCGGTTTAGACATGAATGCCCTGTGCGTGATGCTAACGCAAATATCCCACATCATTATCGATTGCCCCGAAATCGCCTCTTTGGATTTAAACCCGGTATTAGCCGCGGGTGAAAACATTACGCTGCTCGATGTGAATATCCGTTTGCACGATGCCAATGCCGACAGTTCATCACGGATGGCCATCATGCCGTATCCGAAGGAATTAGAAGAAGTTGCCGAGCTTAAAAATGGCCTTAAGGTAATGCTAAGGCCGATTCTGCCCGAAGATGAACCCAAGCATTTGGCTTTTGATAATTCGCTCTCCGATGAAGACAGATACAAACGCTATTTCGGGGTGCGCTCTAAAATGACCCATGAAGAAATGGCGGTATTAACCCAAATCGATTACGCCCGTGAGATGGCTTTTATCGCCACGGCCAAAGGCCCAGATGGCGATGACATCACCTTAGGTGCGGTACGGGCGTCTATCGACCCCGACAATACTGAGGCCGAATTTGCCATGGCTGTGCGCGGCGATCATCAAGGTATAGGTTTAGGTAAATTGTTGCTCGAAAAACTGATTAAGTATTATCAAGCCAATGATACGCCCGTGCTCACCGGCTTTACCATGTTCGAGAATCGGAATATGGCTAGCCTTGCCAAGAGTCTTGGTTTTAAGGTGACCTTCGATATGGAGGAGCATTTGATCAAAATGCATATGGATTTAAAGTCTCCCACTGATAAATAGCCTTATCCTGACTAACAAAAACGCCGCAATGATTTGCGGCGTTTTGTTATCATCTCTGCTGGAATCCACAGTACAACCACAAAGTTCAATTTTTATGCAACTGACTCTTATCGATTAATCACTTAAAATGTCAGATGCTTGAGAAGTGTATTGGTAATGAGCCAAGGCTGTGCACCGTTGGCTGAATAAACGCAGCAAAATAAAGCTGTTTATGGTGACTGAACCAGCAAAACTCAGCCGAAAATCACCTATCTATTTATACCCTATCTATTTAAACCCTATCTATTTTATCCCCTGACGCAGTTACGGCCTTCGGACTTGGCTTGATACAGGGCCTTATCGGCGCGACTAAATAGAGTTTCGGCATCGTCGCCTTGCTGCAATGAAGCAAGGCCAATCGAAACAGTAATGGCGCCAAGGGAAAGTTTTTTGTCTTTTCCTATGGTTAAGCGGCGCTCAGAGATACGTTCCCGAAGATTTTCAGCCACTTGTAATGCATCGTGAAAATGAGTGTTAGGCAACACCACCACAAACTCTTCGCCGCCATAGCGCGCCACAAAGTCATCCCCTCGCACACATTGTTTTAAGGCTAATGCGACATAGGCTAACACTTTATCGCCGGTTAAATGGCCATAAGTGTCGTTAAAGGCTTTAAAGTTATCGATATCGATCAGTAAAAGGCTGCAACGGGTTTGATGATCTTGGGAAAGGTAGATTTGATCTTGAATACTCAGTTCATAGGCACGGCGATTGTGCAGCGAGGTTAATTGGTCCGTCATCGCCGCCAGACTCAGGTTTTCCATTTCCGATTTAAGATTTTGCACTTCTTGGCCCATGGTGCACAGGCTTTGCTCCATCTCACGGTTGTTGATGAGCAGCATCTGCATTTCATCGACCACACCATCAACCAGCTCATTTAAAGTATTAATGTCGGGATTTGTCTGTAGGCGCAAACCAAACTCAGCTAATGAACCTGAAAACGCTGCGGTACCTTGACTCAGTTGGCTAATTTTACTTAACAAACTATTGATCAGGATTTGCGTTTCAATCTGCACATTTTCAATCACTTCAGGTGACTGCTCTTGAATAAAGTTCTTATACAGGCTGGTATTGACCTCCTTAGTAAAAGAGACTGAATTTGCCAGAAAGCCATCAATCGCACGGTTTAAATCGAGATTTGTCCCTGCAAAATATTCATACCAAACAGTGTAGTTTTCAGGTGTGACTGGGATATCGAGGACAGACATTTGCGGTACGGCCAAACGCAAAATTTGCGCGGCAGAATCAAGCTCTTTATTTTCTGCAGTAGAAGGCATAAATCGCGAACCATAGACTTGTTATGTTTTTGTATGCATTAAGTTAACTCAAGTGCTTCGATTTGGATATGGGGGAAATCAATTATTATGATAGGCGACAAAAGAAAAGAGGATGTTGCCATCCCCTTTTAAGTTAGAACTTGAATTGACGACACCAAACTAACGAGGTATCACTCAATAACTTGGGGTCAGTCGATCAGACTTAGTAGCAAGATAGCATTGAGTCACAAGATAGCATTGAGTCACAAGATAACATTGAGTTACAAGATAACATTGAGTCGCACGATAATGCTCGCGACTCAATATTGATGAGTTAATGGGTTGATTAACCTCGGCAACTGGCAAAGATATCTAACTTAGGCTGATATACCTCGGTCTTGACATTCATTAGGCCTAAAAGACTGTCGAATAAATTGTCATGGGAGAAACCGCCCTTCGCCGCGTGATCTGCTAAACAGGCCATGTCTAAGTGGTTATCTTTACTGAAATCTTCAGATACCCAAGCAAGCATAGGAATACTCGTCTGTTCGATTGGCGCAATGCTATAAGGAGCGCCATGTAAATACATGCCCTTCTCACCTAACGATTCGCCGTGATCACTGAGATACAACATGGCTGGATCAAATTTATCTTGCTGATTTTGTAACTTTTTCACTACTTCGCTGATGATGTAGTCAGTATATAAAATGGTGTTGTCGTAGGTGTTCATCAGTTCATCTTGGCTACAGTTTTGAATATCGCTACGCTGACAATCCGGTGTGAACTTACGGTGCTCAGGTGGATAACGTAAGAAATACGTTGGTCCATGGCTACCAATCACATGCAACACAATCACGGTATCTTTACGTTCTGCAGTGGACAAGGTTTCATCTAATTTGTTGAGTAACACTTGGTCAAAACAATATTGGCCAGTACACAACTCAGGATCGCTGTTCAAATCAATCGTAATGTTTTCAACTTGGTCGCACACGCCTTTACAACCAGAGTCATTGTCAAACCACTTCACTTTAATTCCGCCATGGTTCAACACATCAACCGCAGTATCTTGGGCATAGGCGCGGCGAGAATCATAATCTTCCCGTCCCATGCGTGAAAACATACAAGGCAGGGAGACAGCGGTTGCCGTGCCACATGAATGGGTATCTTTAAAGACTATTAATCCTTGGTCTTGGGTATGGGCGTTGGTCGGCTTGTCATAGCCATAATACTGATAATTCATCGAACGCGCGGTTTCACCAACCACAAGCACTAGCAAGTTAGGTTTACCATTAGGATTAGTACTGACATTCTTAGCATCGAGGCCAAGCTGCTGATATTCCATCGGTGTTTGTAAGTAATGCACATTAATGTACTTAGACGCCGCACCAATGAAATACGTCGGCACTATATAGCGTTTTAGTTCATCGTTGTTACGGCCAAAAGCGGCGTAATCTTGGAAATAGAAGAAAGCAATAATAGCCAGTCCCGCCAACATCGTCAGCATAAACAGTACTTTATGCAGTAACTCTTTGAAGAATGGCTGGTATTGAATATCGGCCTTATAAATAAGGTACGCGGGTAAAATCCCTGTGATTAACATATTGATTATTGAAGCGAAATTCACATACATCAGCGCTTCAGCATGATTGGTCTGAAAGGTGTTTTCTATCATGCCGTAATCGAAGACGACATTGTATTGATAAGCAGCGAAAAACACACTCGATGACAATAAGGTCAGTATGATAAAAAATGGCTTAACGAGGTACTTAACCGTAAATAAGGAAAACACAAAACTAAGGGCAAAAGTTAAAAACAACGGCATAGTGGCGATGAAGATTGGATCGACATCAGGTTGTTTTTCGATGCCTTTTTTAATGATATCGAATAGTGGTATATTGAAAATACAAACGTAAAACAACGCCGTGATAAAAGTGAAACGATTCACCGATAGAGTCTTAAATCTTGCTAGCACTGATAGCTCTCACTCAAATTAGTTGTATGCCGAGACTAACTTACAATTCTTAAGGTAATCTTAGGCTGTAACAGTCAAATTTTTTCGCCATAGTAGCAAGCTCTCGGCAATGGCTCAAATTATCTGTGGTTAATGTTAACAATTGAAAAACAAAGTTAAAAAACGGCCGAACCTCAATCAGTTCGACCGTTTTTTGCTCCCCAACCTATTAGGGCATTGCTCGGCTTTGTCACCAACTTGTTAACAACTTATGTTAACCCAGCGGTGATTATCGTAATTGCTGTAGTAAGTAGGCAAACGCCATTGAATTAAGTTCCGCAGCTTGATTATTATCTGCAGCGCCGGCGTGGCCACCTTCGATATTTTCGTAGTACAAGACATCAATCCCCATATCTTTCATCTTAGCGACCATCTTACGGGCGTGACCTGGGTGAACCCTGTCGTCACGGGTAGAAGTGGTGAAAAAGACCTTGGGATAATGCACGTCTTTATGCAGATTATGATAAGGCGAGTAGGTTTTAATGTACGCCCATTCTTCTGGAATATCTGGGTTACCGTATTCGCCCATCCAGCTAGCACCCGCTAATAACTTATTGAATCTAAACATATCAAGCAGAGGTACTTGGCACACGACAGCATTATAAAGATCCGGTCTGCGGGTAAATGCCGCGCCCATTAACAGGCCACCATTGCTGCCACCTTGGATACCTAAATGTTTGCTTGAGGTGATTTTACGGGCAATCAAATCTTCAGCAATGGCTTCAAAATCCTCATAGGCTTTATGACGATTTTGTTTTAACGCCGCTTGATGCCAAGCTGGGCCGTATTCGCCACCACCACGAATGTTGGATAACACATAGACGCCGCCCTGCTCTAACCAATTCTTACCAATGGTGGCCGAATAAGATGGACGCAGCGACACTTCAAACCCGCCGTAGCCGTAAAGTAGCGTAGGATTGGTGCCATCTAACTTAAGATCCTTAGCCATCACCACAAAATAAGGCACTTTAGTGCCATCTTTAGACGTCGCAAAGTATTGCTCGGTTTTAAACTTGCCCGCCGCAAACTGTTGTGGCATACCTTTAATTTTCTGCGGATTTAGGGTTTTAGCATTCACAGTATAGAGAGTTGAAGGTTCAAGAAAACTGGTGTAATTCACAAAGAAATCATCACTGTCTTGCTCAACATCCATTACAGTCAAGGCTCCATTTGCTTCGAATGGGACTTGGGTACTTTGCCAAGCGCCCTTTTCGTCTTGCTCATAACGCACTAATTTGCTTTTGACGTTATCGAGCCAATTAACGAAAATTGCACTCTTACTAAAACTGAGCTGCGCTATCGATGCAGTTTGAGTAGGGCTTACAAATAAACTGAACTTGGCTTTTTGAGCGATAAGATCCGCCACATCGGCATACACGACCGCGCCTTGCTTAAAGTTACCGTCTTGATTGGTTAAATCGCTCTTTAACTCAATGAATAACTTACCTTTGAAATAACCTTTAATCTCAGCATCTTGCGGTAAAGGCAATCCAATAAGTTTACCGTCTTGGTACACATACTGGCTGGCGGTATAAAAAGTATGCGCTTCGGTGACTAAACTCAGCGGCGTTTTATCATCAAATAACACCCAGCCAGAAACTGCAACTGAAGCCTTATCGCCAGTAAAGACAGGCTTAGCTTGCTCGAGTGGCGTGCCGCGTTGCCACAGTTTAACGCCCCGTGGATATCCAGAGTCCGTCATGCTTTGACCATCACCAAAATCTGTACCGACAAAGGCGTGATCTTTATCTATCCAGCTCAGGCTCGATTTGGCTTCTTTTAAAAAGAATGGTTTATCTTTGGCAGCAACAAAGGATTTAGTGTTGAGATTAAATTCACGCACTTCCACCGCATCAGCACCGCCGCGAGACAATGAGACAAAACAGCGCTCATTTTCGGGATACTGACAGCTAATATCCTTAAATACCCAATTGACGGCTTCGGCTTTACCTAAGGCATCGATATCGAGCACGGTTTCCCATTTAGGATCGACCTTGGCATATTCTTCCATTGTGGTACGGCGGTAAATGCCGCGCACATGGGTATCATCCTTCCAAAAGTTATATAACTTGTCACCAATATGGGTGGCGTAGGGAATGCGTTCTTTATCGTTCAGGATGGCGAGACTGTTCGCCACTAAGGTATCAAAACCTTTAAACGCTTTAATTTCGGCGGCAGATGCGGCATTTTGGGTTTTCACCCATTCCATTGGCTTAGCGCCTTCAACATCTTCCAACCAAATGTATTTATCTTCTTCTGCGTGAAGTTGACCGCTCATTCCGAGCACTCCTGCAATGCACCAAGGCAGTAATTTATTATTCATTCTATTCCTTTTATACAAAGTCCATCTTGAGATCTGCCCTTACATTACCTTAATTGGTATCCAGTTCAACTATTAATCCAACAAGAATGTAACAAAAGGTAAGATATTGTAATGGCTGATGATTAATCTAGAATGAATCGCGTTTTTAAAGATGGCGTGCTATAAAAAAGCGTCCGAGAAGGACGCTTTTTAGTGGATGAAATAAGGTAAATTAAAACTCGTTATTCATGCGTGACAGTAAATTAAGCAGCACGATTCGCTCTTCACTGCTCATTTTTGCGGTGAGATCTGTGGTGAGTTGTAGATGCAAAGCATCATGTTCGAGGAACAAGGCTTGCCCCTTATCGGTTAACTCCACCAGAATCGACCGGCGATCGGTTTCATGGGGGCGTCGCACAACCCACTGTGCCTCTACCATTTTATCGATTTGAACTGTCAACGTACCGGTCGTGACGCCAATCTTATCCGCCAGTTCTTTCATCCGCATGGCGCCGTGCACGCCGAGTAACTCAATGGTGTGCACCTGCGATAGACTAAACCCTTTGTCGCGCACAATGGCGTGTTCCCATGACGACAGCTTTTCATAAAATTCAATAATCACATGATTTAATGCATGATCTGTTGAATGCGCGGCCGTTGAATGTGCAGCTGTTGAGTGAGCAGTCGAATGTGCCTCACTTGAATGCTGGTTTGATGAGGGATGATGTTCAACAGTCATTTAGACTTCCTTAGCCATACACTCGCGCTGACGACAAGTATGGAGTTCAATGGTGATATGGGCCAATTCAGGAAATTGTGACAGTAACTCATTAAAATAACTGACATCTTTCGGTGAATGGGACACGATGGACACCATAATAGCATGGTGATCGGCGCTCACTCGCCAAAGATGTAAATCGGCCACTTGATGATCTGTTACAGCTTCAATGGTTTGCGTGACTTTACGTTGTAATGATGCTTTAACGCCGCCGTCCAACAAAATAGGGCTCGTTTGCTGAATAAGTCCCCAAGACCAACGGCTGATAATCACAGCGCCGACAATCCCCATAATCGGGTCGAGCCAAGTTAGTCCCATGTATTTACCAAACAACAAGGCAGCGATGGCCAGCACTGACGTTAACGCATCGGCTAGTACGTGAAAATAGGCCGCGCGTAGGTTGTGATCATGGCCACCGTGGGCCTTCTGGCTCTT